>NZ_FNOL01000021.1:0-127416 GCF_900106655.1 Variovorax sp. YR634 | reverse complement strand
GGGGGGCTGCATGAGGGCTCCTTGCGCTGACGGGCTTTGGATGGGACGACCTTAGGCCCGCTCGAATCGCACAGCCTTGCGCTGAATCAATCGCCCGCGAACTCCCACGCGACAGCGCCGATGCTTGATCGAGCGCAAGGCCGGGCCGGGCGCGCAGGCCTAGCCTCGGACCTCGTCTTCGCATCACGGCACCACTCCATGAACTCTTTCCAACAGGCCTGCATCGTCGGCAGCGGCATCGGCGCGCTTTCCGCGGCCGTGCTGCTGATCCGCGACGCCGGCATGCCCGGATCGCACATCCGCATCCTCGAGGAGGGTCCGACACCCGGTGGCGCTCTCGATGGCAGCGGCAATGCCATCCAGGGATACGTGACGCGCGGCGGGCGCATGTTCACTGACGAAACCTATACCTGCCTGTGGAACGTGCTGCAGAGCATTCCCTCGCCCGGCGCGCCGAACCGCACGGTGCGCGACGAGATTCAGGCCTTCAATGCGCTGTGGCGTTCCGATGCGCACGCCCGGCTGATTGACCGCCATCGCCGCATCCTGAACGCCAGCGACCTGGGTTTCAACTTCCAGGACCGCGTGGAGCTGATGCGCCTGCTGGCCACGCCCGAGCGGGTGCTGGGCAGGCAGCGCATCGAGGAATGCTTTTCCACCCACTTTCTCGACACTCATTTCTGGGCCATGTGGCGCACAACCTTCGCATTCCAGAACTGGCACAGCGCCGTCGAGCTGAAGCGCTACATGCTGCGCTTCCTGCAGGAGCTGCCGCGCATCCACACGCTGGGCGGCGTGCGGCGCACCGAGTTCAACCAGTACGACACTATCGTGCGCCCCATGGTGAGGTGGCTGCTGGATCGCGGGGTCCGGTTCGACTACGGCATGCGCGTGGTCGACGCGGACTTTGCCGCCGGTGCAGACGGCCTGCGGCTCGAGACGCTGCATTGCGTCAGGGAAGGCCGGCCCCTGGCATACCGCCTCGGCGCAGAGGAATGTGCCTTCATCACCATCGGCTCCATGACTGCCGACTCGCGCAACGGCAACGACCACCAGGCGCCGGAACTGGTGCGTGACCAGAGCGACGGGGCCTGGACCCTGTGGCGCAACATGGCGCGCAAGGTACAGGGCCTCGGTAGGCCGGAAACCTTCTGCGGCAACGTGGACGAGAGCAAGTGGGAGTCGTTCACGCTCACGATGCGCAGCCCCTTGCTGATCCAGCGCATCCAGGCACTCTCTGGCAATCCGCCTGGCACCGGCGGGCTCATGACCTTCAAGGATTCGAGCTGGCTGATGTCGATCGTGGTGCCGCACGCGCCGCACTTCGAGGGCCAGCCCGAGGGGGTCTACACGCTGTGGGGCTACGGGTTGCTGATCGACACCCAGGGCAACCACGTCGACAAGACGATGGCACAGGCTGGTGGCCAGGAAATTCTCACGGAACTGATGCATCACCTGGGCTTCGAGGACATCCTCGAGGAAGTGCGGCGCACCACGACCGTGGTGCCGGTGATGATGCCCTACATCACCAGCGAGTTCGCATGCCGCAGCGCATCGGACCGCCCGCCCGTCATACCGGCCGGCGCGAAGAACTTCGCCCTGCTGGGCCAGTACGTGGAGATTCCGGAGGATGTGGTCTTCACGGTCGAGTACTCGGTGCGCGGCGCGATGCACGGGGTGTACGGACTCATGGGCCTGGGCCTCGAGGTGCCGCCCATCTACCACGGCATCGCCGATCCGAAGGTGGCGCTCGCGAGCCTGCGCACATTGATGGGTTGACGCGCGAAGCTTGATCCATCTCAACACCCACCGCTGGTCGGGCGCGCAAGATTCCTCTTCAGCCACCCAAGGAGACAGTCGCGTGCCTTTCCTGTCGAAGAATGTCGGGATCCTCGACCGGGCGCTGAGCTACGGACATGACTGCATGGAGGCGCTGCGATGTGCATGACCCTGCTCAGGAAACTCGCCACAGCGAAGCTGCCTTGCACCGAGGCCGCCCTGGCGACGATCGACAGGCTGCGCGTGCTCGAAGCCGCCGGGCACGTCAAAGTGCGGATTCCTCCTGCCCACGTGGACTGCGACGACTGCCTGCGCCAGGACGCGGCCACGGTATTCGAGATCACGCTCCGGGGATGGAAGACTCTTGCCGCCGATGCGCCCGAAGAGGAAGCACCGTTGCGTCGCGGGTAGATGAAGCTATCGGATGCTGGAGGCGAACCATCGAAAGATGTTCTGCCGGCTCTCCGAGCTACCTCCAGTCCGCACGAAGAGGACGCCGGTTTTCGCGTTGCCCAGCCAGTCGACTGGAATGCCTGCGGTTCGCAGAGCCTCGATTTCATCGCGCGCGTTCATGCCGAGCGGCAGTTTCAAGGTGATGGTCGCGCTGTGGATGGTCCGCCTTTTCGTCATTCGCTTCCCTTGCGTGTTCCTGGAGATCCGGCCGAACCATTCCCCTACGCAGGACCGGCAGCCAGGAGCCTTGCGCGCACCATGCCTTCGCGCAAGGCACGGGCAACATCGGCGGACATGCCGTTCCTTGAATCGAAGGTGGTTGCCTCGCCTGCACCCGATCTCGCGACGACGGCTGCCTGCGCGCTACCCGGCGTCTCCACCACTTGCTGCAGGTACAGATCGAAGCGCCCATGAAAGCCGAGAGGGAGCAATTCACCATGCTCCTGCCGGACGGCTTGCCGATAACGCGGCCCGGGGAAGAAAGCGGACTTCCAGCGAATGCTCGCACCCGTGTCATCGATGGAGGTCACGCGAGCTCCAACGAAGACCGCACCATCGGCGAACATGCTGAATTTTCCGAGCGCCTCGAAGTACTGGAACTGACGGTCGATACGCTCCTGAACCCGGCCGATCGTGTACTCGATCGGTTTCGGCGCAAACGGCGCCTGGCAGGCGGCCCTTATACGCGCACCGAACGTTGTGCCCACAGCGACTTCACTGGGCGGAGTCACACGCAGATCGTGGAACATTGCCGTCATGGCCTGCGCGCAGCGGCAGCCGATGGCGGGCCGATCTTCGCAAGCACGTATGAAGCACTGGCCGATGCAGCGGAAAGAGCGGCGTGCAAGTGGATGTGCGTTGGCTTGCTCTCGCAGGAAGGGAATGCAGCAGCCATTCGACGGCCGTTCTCCGTGATCTGGAACATCGTCGCCATGATCACTTTGCCCCCGGTGGAAGGCGTCGAGTCCACACGCAGATCCGCGCGCACGAGACCACCAAGAACCAGAACCTTGATCTCCTCGATTTCATCGAGCGAGAAGGTTCTCGCTGGCAATGCCCCTTCGACCAGGCGATGCAGCAACAGCATGGGCATGGGACTCCCCCCAAAACCGCCAGCGATGGACTGATTGTTACGCGGGCTGACAGTTAGATCATCCTAAGACTGCGAAAGCTTTAAGACCAGGATAGAAATTTCGTCGAACAGGTACAAAACTATCAAGCTGCCGGAATGCCCTCTGGCTTGACGATGGAAGAGCTATCATCGATTTTCTTTCTATCTGAAACAGCGCCTACCCTAGGGCTGTGAATAGCCGTCAACTAATTCGCGAAGGACGCAAGCGCCTCCAGATGAGCGAGCAGCAATTTGCTGATGCGCTGGGGGTAAGCCGTGGCGCAGTACAGCAATGGGAAAAACAAGGCGGCACAGCTCCCAAGCGCGCCAACCAGGCGCGTGTGGCCAAGCTGCTTGGAATTTCCGTTGCGGAACTTGTCTCGGGTGTGTCGGCGGGTGCGCGGGGAGTCGACGTGCGCGCTGAGGTTCCCCTGGTGTCCGAGGTCGAGGCAGGCAACTACACCGTCATCGACAACTTCAAGCCGACGACGCAATTCGACACCATCCCGGTGAGCGTGCCGGTCAAGAAGCACACCTACGCACTGCGGGTGCATGGCGACAGCATGGTCAGCGAGGCCGGCGACTCGTTTCCCGCCGGGTCCATCCTGATCGTGGAGCCGGAGATGGAGGCGGTGCCCGGCGACTATGTCATCGCGCTGAACGAGGCCAGCGAGACCACGTTCAAGCAACTCGTGAAAGACGGCGGGGACCTGTATCTCAAGCCGTTGAACAGCCGTTACCCCATCAAGCCACTGGGCGATGCCCAGGTCATCGGCGTGGTGCGCGAGTTCACCAAGCGTTTTCGATAGCCGTCGCGAAAAACGCACGATGGCGTAGATAGATTTTCTACGCAGAGATACATTTTTCATCCTGACGCAGCAACGGCCTGAATTGCCCGAACAAGGCACGGGGCTGCGGCGAAAGGATTGAAAACATGGGTCCGCCGCAGTACCGGGATCGGTTTGAATTCGTGTTCCATGTCGAGCAAAGCACCGATGGCCAAACAGTCGTGTGCAGAGCGGAAATCTTCGAGTATTCGGTCCTGAAGGCTGTGTTGCAGATCGTGGACACGCAGCTCACGCGCCTGGAAGTCGTCGATGTGGTCCTGGGTCGCTGCATCCGGTGGGCGGACCTCCGGATTGCCAGCGGGAATGCTTTCTGATCTGCATCCAGATCGCAGCGTTGCCTCAGCGGCACCAGGCGTCGATCTGGCGGATGAGGTCCGACCACAAGGCCTGTACCGCCACGGCCGCCAGCAGCAGGCCGGCCACCCGCGCACCCCAGGTCTGGCGTGCCCCGCCGCCGCCCCACCGCAAGCGCTGCCAGAGCCACGGCCCGATCAGCAGCGAAAGACTGCTCCCGAGCGCAAACAACGCCATCAGTCCCGCGCCCTGCAATGGGCCGTTGCCCAGGCTGGCCAGCATCAGGGCCGAATAGAGCAGCCCGCAAGGCAGCGCGACCCAAAGCAGCCCGGCTGCAAGCACGCCCAGCCACGTGCCGCCGACACGGGGGCGAAGACGCGACTCGAGCGAGCGGCCGACGCGCTGCGCCCATAGCGGCTGCCGCCCCGTGGCGGCCAGCATCGCACCCCAGGCGAACACGAAGACGTGCAGCAGCACCCACAGCGGCCGCAGCGCGGCAACCTGCGTGCTGGCCTGCGCCAGGCTGTCGACGCTGGCCGCGGCAATGGCGCCTGCCGTCGCGTAGCTCGCGATGCGGCCGAGATGGAAGGCGGCCGGCGCCGCTCGCGCCGACGCGGCGCCCTGCCCCGCCGGCACGAGCGGCACGATCCGTATCACCGCCGATGAAGCGGCGCCGCACATCGCCACGCAATGCGGCCCACCGGCCAGGCCCATGAGAAACGCGGCACCGACGAGCGCGAGTTGCATGGTCAGACCACGCGGGAAAAGCGCGTGCGGGTCGCGCGGCAGTACCGGTCGAACACCATGGCGACCGCGCGCACCAGGAACCAGCCCTGCTCGGTGACCACCAGATCGTGGTCGCTCAGCCGCACCAGGCCGTGAGCGACCATCGGCCCGAGCGCCGCGAACTCGGTGGCGAAGTAGCGCTGGAAGTCGACTGCAAACGCGTCCCCCATGACGTTGAAGTCGACCCGACCGCGGCACATCAGCGCCATGATCACGTCCCGCCGCAACAGATCGTCGCGCGACAGCGCAAGGCCGCGAACCACGGGCAGGCGCCCCTGGTCGAGGAGGTCGTAGTACTCGTCGAGGCTCTTTGCGTTCTGGCTGTAAGTGGCGCCCACGCGGCCGATGCCGGAGACGCCGAGTGCGATCAGGTCGCCCTCGGGCCTGGTGCCATAGCCCTGGAAGTCGCGCTGCAAGCGCCCTTGCCTCCTGGCAACCGCGAGAGGATCGTCGGGCAGCGCGAAGTGGTCCATGCCGATGTAGACGTAACCCGCTTCGGTCAGCCGCGTGATCGCGCTTGCGAGCATGCGCACCCGCGTGGCGGCATCAGGCAATTCTTCGGCCGCAATGCGCCGCTGCGGCTTGAAGCGCTCGGGCAGATGCGCATAGGCGTAGAGCGCAATGCGGTCGGGTCGCAGCTCGTTGATCTGCGCGAGCGTGCGCTCGAAGGAGGTGTCGTTCTGCCGCGGCAGGCCGTAGATCAGGTCCACGTTGATCGATTCGAAACCCAGCGTGCGCGCCGCATCCATCAGCGAGAAGACCTGCGATGCCGGCTGGATGCGATGCACCGCCTGCTGCACCTCAGGGTCGAAGTCCTGCACGCCGAAGCTCAGGCGATTGAAGCCCAGCGCGGCCAGGTTCACCAGCCGCTGCGCATCGACCGTGCGCGGATCGATCTCGATGGAGCGCTCACCTCCGGGCACGAAGGCGAAAGACCGGTGCAGCAGCGCCATGAGCTCGCCCAACTCCGAGTCGTCGAGGAAGGTCGGCGAGCCACCCCCTAGGTGCAACTGGCCTGCGGTGGCGCTGCGGCCCAGTTGCGCGACTTGCAGCTCCACCTCGCGCGCGAGGTAGGCCAGGTACTGCCGGCCCCGCTCGCGGTGGCGAGTGACGACCTTGTTGCAGGCGCAGTAGTAGCACAGCGACTCGCAGAACGGAATATGGACGTACAGCGACAGCGGCGGCGCCTCAGCGCCCGCCGCGCGCCGACGGCTCAGCGCCCTGGCGTAGTCGTCGGCGCCGAAGGCCTCGACGAAACGGTCGGCTGTGGGATAGGAGGTGTAGCGCGGCCCGGGAACGTCGAACTCCCTCAGCAGATCGATGGGTAGCGGTGCCTGCACGGGCACAGGAGCAACGGCGGCAGGAATCATTGCGAGGGTGTCCGCAGAGGTGCTCCAGAAGGTTCCGAAGCCGATGGCCTGGCGAGCAATGCCGTGCATGCGCTCGACGACGCCGCCATCAGCCAGAAGACGAAGAAGGCGGCGGTGTAGATACCCTGGCGCGACATCCGCAACGCGTCGGCCCCGCAGAACGCATTGACGGGATCGACGAGCGCGAACACCAGCACCTCCATGCCGCAGGCCACCAGGAAGGACGGCCACAGGATGCCCGCGAGCTGGCGCACTCCGTTCATGGCGCGGCCTTCCGGGCCGGCGGCGGCATGTCGCTCGCGGGCGTGGTCGCGTGGTTGCGACCGGTCAGCGCGGGCAGCAGCTTCTTCGCGGCCAGGGTCTTGTTGATCTCGACGCCTTCGCGGTAGTAGTCCTCGGACACCAGCGCATCGGGGCTGCGCCAGGCCAGCCAGAAGGTCACGAAGCTCGCGACCACCACGACCGCCGGACCGCCGATCACCATCCAGAGCAGCGGATAGCGCCACCAGCCCTGGGCCGCCGGTTCGTTCGTTGTCGCCATTGTTGTTGCGTTCATCTCGACCTTTCAGCGCGGCACAAGGAAGGCCGCTTTTTCCGAAACCTGGGCGCCGCCGCCCTCCTCGCGGATGCCGAAGTGCACCGTGTGCGATCCGGCGGGCACGGCCCCATAAGGCACCTGCAGCCGTACCGCGACCCAGCGCGACTGGGCGGCGTCGACCGTCACCGGCTCGTCGGGCGAGACGCTGAGGCCTTCCAGTCCGTCGGCGACGATGCGGTACTGCTGCGGTTTTTCAGTGGCGTTCATGATCTGGAGCCGATAGACGTTCTCCAGTCGCCCGCCCTCGGCAATGCGGGCCAGCGAGGCGCGGTCGCGCACCACGTCGACCTTGAACGGCGTGCGCACGATCAGGCTGGCCAGCAGTCCGGTCACCAGCAGTGCCAGGATCGTCGTGTAGAGCAGCACGCGCGGCCGCAGCACACGCCGCAGCAGTTCGCGGCGCGACCAGCCGGCTTCCATGCCGTTTTGCGTGTCGTAGCGGATCAGCCGCGGCGGGTAGGCCATCTTCTGCATGACGGTGTCGCAGGCATCCACGCAAAGGCCGCAGCCGATGCACTCGTACTGAAGGCCCTGGCGGATGTCGATGCCCGTCGGGCACACCTGCACGCACAGGCCGCAGTCGATGCAGTCGCCCAGCGCCAGCGTGCGCGGGTCGGGGCCCTTGCGGCGCGGCGCGCGAGGTTCGCCGCGCTGCGGGTCGTAGGTGACGATGAGCGTGTCGCGGTCGAACATGGCGCTCTGGAAGCGCGCGTAGGGGCACATGTACTTGCAGACCTGCTCGCGCATGAAGCCGGCATTGCCGTAGGTGGCAAAGCCGTAGAAGAAAACCCAGAACACCTCCCACGAGCCCATCTGGGTTTGCAGGAAGGCCATGCCCAATTCACGGATGGGCGTGAAGTAGCCCACGAAGGTGAAGCCGGTCCACAGCGCGATGCCGATCCAGACGATGTGCTTGAACCATTTCTTCACCAGCTTCTCGAGCGACATCGCCTCGGCGTCCAGCCGCATGCGCGCGGTGCGGTTGCCTTCGATCTTGTGCTCCACCCACATGAAGATCTCGGTGTAGACCGTCTGCGGGCAGGCGTAGCCGCACCACAGCCGCCCCGCCACCGCGGTGAAGAGAAAGAGCGACAGCGCACTGATGACCAGCAGGCCCGAGAGATAGATCAGGTCCTGCGGATACAGCACCAGCCCGAAGATGTAGAAGCGGCGCGCGGCCAGGTCGAACAGCACCATCTGCCGCTCGCCCCACTCCACCCACGGCAGGCCGTAGAACACCAGCTGCGTAAGAAAGACCATGGCCCAGCGCCAGCGCGCGAACATGCCGCGCACCGTGCGGGGATAGATCTTCTTCGTGGCTTCGTAAAGGCCGACCTCCTCGTTGCCCGCGCTGACGATGGGAATGATCTTCCGGGTCATGGCGTTGCGCCGATCTCGGGTTTCACGGCGTGGCCGCGGCCGTGTTGGTGTTGTTGGAGAACCCCCAGACATACGACGCGAGCATCCGGATCTGCGCCTCGGTAAGACGGCCTTCCTGCGCGGGCATCTCGTTGTGCTTGCCCGCGTTGATCATCTGGACGATGGCGGCCTCGCCGTAGCCGTGGAGCCAGATCCTGTCGCTCAGGTTGGGCGCACCGATGGCCTGGTTGCCCACGCCGCCGATGCCGTGGCAGGCCGCGCAGACCGTGAACTTCGACTTTCCGAGTCCGGCACGCAACGAGTCGTGCGGCTCGCCCGCCAGGCTCAGCACGTAGTTGGCAACGTTCTTCACTTCGTCCGGTGTGCCGACGGCGGCCGCCATGGGCGGCATCACGCCGACACGGCCCTTGGTGATGCTCTCGACGATCTTCTCGGGCGTGCCGCCGTGCAGCCAGTCCTTGTCGGTCAGGTTGGGAAAGCCCTTGCTGCCGCGCGCGTCGGAACCATGGCACTGGGCGCAGTTGTTCATGAAGAGACGCTCCCCGATGGCCCTGGCCTGCGGGTCCCTTGCAACCTCCTCGACCGGCATGGCGGCATATTTCGCGTAGACGGGTGCCAGCTCTTGCGTGGCCTTGGCGACGTCCGCCTCGTATTCGCCGCGCGAGCTCCAGTCGGACTGGCCGCGAAAACTCCCCAGGCCCGGAAAGATCGCCAGGTAGCCCAGCCCGAAGACGATGGTCAGCACGAACAGGCCGATCCACCACATGGGCAACGGGTTGTTGGCTTCGCGCAGGTCCTCGTCCCAGACGTGGCCCGTGGTGTTGTCGGCGTTCGGCGCAACCCGCTTGCGGGCTGTGAACCACAGCAGCAGCACGCAGCCGAGGATGCTCAACAGCGAGGCCGCGGCCACGTAGTTCGACCAGAAATGGCTGATGAAATCGCTCATCGTGGTTCTCCCTTCAGTCCTGCTCGAACGGCAAGCGGGCCGCTTGCTGGAAGTCGCGCGCGTTGCGACGCGAATACGCCCAGATCACGATGCCGATGAATAGCGCGAAGCACACGACGGTGGCTGCAACGCGCAAGGTGGTGACGTCGATCATGGTTTCGGTCCTTTGCCGCTGTGCTTACTTGAGAGCCAGGCCCAGCGATTGCAGATAGGCCACCGTGGCCTCCATCTCGGTCTTGCCCGTGACCTCTTCCGTGGCCTTGGCGATTTCCTCGTCGGTGTAGGGCACGCCGACACGGCGCAGCGCGCGCATGTGGGTTGGCAAGGCTTCGGCGTCGACGAGGGTCTTCTCCAGCCATGAATAGGCCGGCATGTTCGATTCGGGAACCAGGTCGCGCGGATTGTTCAGGTGGATGCGGTGCCACTCGTCGCTGTACTTGCCGCCCACGCGGTGCAGGTCGGGGCCGGTGCGCTTGCTGCCCCACTGGAACGGGTGGTCGTAGACGAACTCCCCAGCCACCGAGTAGTGGCCGTAGCGCAGCGTCTCCGAGCGGAAGGGCCGGATCATCTGCGAGTGGCAGTTGTAGCAACCCTCGCGCAGGTAGACGTCGCGGCCGGCGAGCTGCAGTGGCGTGAGCGGCTTGACGCCCTGCACCGCCTCGGTGGTCGACTTCTGGAAGAAGAGCGGCACGATCTCGACAAGGCCGCCGACGGCCACGACCACGAGGATCAGCACGATCATCAGCAGGTTGTTGGTCTCGATCTTCTCGTGGGTAAAGCCGCTGGACTTGGGTGTGTTCGGGTTCATCGTGCGTCCTCAGGCGTGGGCCATGACGGGGGGCGGGATCTCGACGCGCACCGAGCGGCCCGAGATGACGGTCATCCAGACGTTCCAGGCCATCACCAGCATCCCGGACAGATAGAGCAGTCCGCCGATCAGGCGCACCACGTAGAACGGGAAAGTGGCCTTCACGCTCTCCACGAAGGTGTAGGTGAGCGTGCCGTCGGGGTTGATGGCGCGCCACATCAGCCCTTGCATCACGCCGGCGATCCACATGGCGGCGATGTACAGGACGATGCCGATGGTGGCGATCCAGAAGTGCGCCTCGATGGCCTTCACGCTGTACATGGTGGTGCGGCCATACATGCGCGGGATCAGGTAGTAGAGCGAGCCCATGGTGATGAACCCCACCCAGCCGAGCGCGCCGGAGTGCACGTGGCCGATGGTCCAGTCGGTGTAGTGGCTCAGGGCGTTGACGGTCTTGATGGACATCATCGGACCCTCGAAGGTCGACATGCCGTAGAACGACAGTGCGACGATCAGGAAGCGCAGGATCGGGTCGGTGCGCAGCTTGTGCCAGGCGCCCGAGAGCGTCATCACGCCGTTGATCATGCCGCCCCAGCTCGGCGCCAGCAGGATCAGCGAGAACACCATGCCCAGCGATTGCGTCCAGTCCGGCAGCGCCGTGTAGTGCAGGTGGTGCGGGCCGGCCCACATGTAGGTGAAGATCAGCGCCCAGAAGTGGACGATGGACAGTCGGTACGAATACACCGGCCGGCCTGCCTGCTTGGGGATGTAGTAATACATCATCCCGAGGAAGCCCGCGGTGAGGAAGAAGCCCACGGCGTTGTGGCCGTACCACCACTGCACCATCGCGTCCTGCACGCCGGCATAGGCCGAGTAGCTTTTCATCCAGCCCGCCGGAACCTCTGCGCTGTTGACGATGTGCAGCAGCGCCACCGCGATGATGAAGGCTCCGAAGAACCAGTTCGCCACGTAGATGTGGCGCACGCGGCGCATGCCGATGGTGCCGAAGAACACGATGGCGTAGGCCACCCAGACCACCGCGATCAGCAGGTCGATGGGCCACTCCAGCTCGGCGTATTCCTTGCCGCTGGTGTAGCCCATCGGCAGGCTGATGGCGGCCGCGACGATCACGGCCTGCCAGCCCCAGAACACGAAGGACGCGAGCTTCGGCGCGAAGAGGCCCACCTGGCAGGTGCGCTGAACCACGTGGAAGCTCGTGGCCATCAGCGCGCAGCCGCCGAACGCGAAGATGACCGCGTTGGTGTGCAGCGGCCGCAGTCGCCCGTAGCTGAGCCATGGAATGCCGAGGTTGAGCTCGGGCCAGGTCAGCTGGGAGGCGATGATCACGCCGACCAGCATGCCGACCACGCCCCAGACCACGGACATGAGCGCGAACTGCCGCACGACGGTGTCGTCGTATACCGCGGCGGGTGGGTTCGGTTGTTGCATCGTCGTGCCCTTGAATGAGTTGTGGGCAGTTTCCGTGGGCCTCTGCCTCGCGGGCTTGATGCAAATCAATCGCCGTGCAGGATGCGGTCGCCTTCGGTTTCGACGTCGTCGAACTGGCCGCGCTCGATCGCCCACCAGAGCCCGCCGAGGATCGCGAGAACCAGCACCACGGACAGCGGGATGAGCAGGAAGAGGATATCCATCAGCGGCTTGCCTTGCCGGCGGCCGCGAGCCGTGCCGCATTGAGGACCACCACGAGGGAGCTCGCGGCCATGCCCAGGCCCGCGAGCCATGCCGGCAACCAGCCCGCCACGGCGAGCGGCACGCACAGCGCGTTGTAGCCCGCGGCCCACCAGAGGTTCTGGCGCACCACGTGCAGCGTCTTGCGGGCTTGCGCGATGGCATCTGGAATGGTGGCAAGCCTGTCGCCCAGCACGACGAAATCGGCGTGCGCGCGCGACAGCGGCACGCTGCGGCCGAAGGCGAACGAGGCGTTCGCACGCGCCAGCGAGGGACCGTCGTTCAGGCCGTCGCCCACCATCGCAATCTGCCGTCCCTCGGCCTGCAGCCGCCAGAGCACGTCGAGCTTGTCCTCCGGCGTGCAGCCACCCTGCGCGAAGTCGATGCCGCAGCGCGCGGCGATCTCCGTCGCGGCGCTGTCGCGATCGCCCGAGAGCAGTCGCACCGTCAGGCCCTGCGCGCGCAGCGCAGCCACCGCAACGGCGGCATCGGCGCGAAGCTCTTCGGCCAGCACGAAGCTGGCGACCCACCCCTGCTCGTCGGCCAGGTGGACCTGCGCAGCGTCAACCTCCAGCGCATTCACGCTGCAGAAGGTCGACGAGCCAAGACGCGCACGCTGGCCTGTTCCGGCGCGCGCACGCGCTCTGCGCAGCAGGCCTTCGAGCCCGAGCCCTGCCGCTTCGGTGGCCTGTTCCACGGTCCAGCCCGGTGGCGAGCGGAACTGAGCATTCCATGCATTCACCAGCGCCTGCGCAACGGGATGCAGCGACTGCGCAGCGAGCGCCGCCGCCATTTCAAGTGTGTCGCCGGGCCGCAGGCCCTGCCGGCAATAGATGCGCTCCAGCCGCGGGATGTCGCCCGTCAACGTGCCCGTCTTGTCGAACACGACCGTATCGACCGATGCCAGTGCCTCCAGCGCCTGCAGGTTGGAAGTCAGCACGCCGCCGCGCGCCAGGGCGCCGGCGCTCGCGAGCATGGCAGCCGGGGTCGCGAGCGAGAGCGCACAGGGGCAGGTCACGATGAGCACCGCGACCGCCACCATCAGCGCCTTGCCCGGGTCCGTGTGCCACCAGAACACTGCCGCCATCGCCGCCGATGCGAGCACCGCGACGAGGAAAGGCCGCGCCACCCGGTCCGCCAGCAGCGCCAGGCGCGGCTTGCGCGAGGCGGCGCTTTCCATCAGCCGCACGATCTGGGCGAAGCGCGTGCCCTCGCCCACTGATTCGATCCGCACACTGACCACCGCCGAGAGGTTGTGGCTGCCGGCCAGCACGCGGTCGCCGCGGGGGCGCGGCACGGGGCGGGATTCGCCGGTCAGCAGGGCCTCGTCGGCGCTGGTGTCGCCTTCGATCACCACGCCGTCGGCCGGAAACGCCTCGCCGGGGCGCACGCGCACCACGTCTGCGGCTGCGAGCCTGCGCACGGCCACGCGGGTCCAGCTGCCATCGGGAGCGAGTCGATCGATGCTGTCGGGCAGGCGGTTCATCAGGGCCTCGAGCGAGCCGGCGGTACGGTCTCGCAGGCGTGCCTCGAGCCAGCGCCCGGTCAGCAGGAAGAAGACGAACATCGTCAGCGAGTCGAAGTAGACCTCGTGGCCCAGCGGCCCGCTGGCGTCGAAGGTGGCGGCGCTGCTGACCGCGAAGGTCGCGAGCACGCCGAACGCCACCGGAAGATCCATGCCGATACGGCCCGCGCGCAGGTCGCGCCAGGCGCTGCGGAAGAAGGGACCGCAGGAGAACAGCACGACGGGCAGCGTGAGCACCCAGGAGGCCCAGCGCAGCAACTGCGCGGCGTCGCCCGTCATGTCGCCCGGCCTGGCGATGTAAGCCGGGTAGGCATACATCATCACCTGCATCATGCAGAAGCCCGAGACCAGCCAGCGCCACAGCGCCATGCGCAGTTCGCGCGCGCGCCCCGCGCTTGCCAACTGGCTGCCGGCGGGAACCAGCGGGTATCCGGCCGCGGCCGAAGCCTCGAACCAGCGTGAAGGCCGGGTGACCGCGGCCGACCACACAACGCGCGCCCGCCGGCTGGCCCCATTGACCTGTGCCTCGCGCACTCCGGGCACCTTCAGCAGCGCAGCCTCGACGGTGAAAGCGCAAGCGGTACAGTGCATGCCCTCGACCGCGACCTGCGATGCCCACTGGCCGGTGGCTGCATCGCCCTCCTCCAGCTGGCCGAACGCCGGCCATTCGGCCAGGTCGTCGAGCACCTGCCAGGTGTCGGCGGTGGCCGCAGCGGCCGACGGATGCGTAGAGAACGGGGCGAGCGCAGCTTGCATCGGAGCGAGGCTAAGGGCGGGCCGCACCACGCTCTTTGATCTGTATCAACGCTCGGGGCCCCGGCCTGCCTAAGCTCGCGGCATACCTTTCCCTGGAGACCTCACATGTTCAAGCGCATCCTCGTCGCCACCGACGGCTCCACACTCTCGAAGAAGGCTGTCGCGAGCGCGATCGCTCTCGCCGCACAGAACGATGCCGACCTGGTGGCGCTCAACGTGGTTCCGCGCTACCCCCGAAGCTACTTCGAGGGCTCCATGACCTTTTCGCCAGAGGACATTGGCCGCGTCGAGAAGCAATGGGCCGAGAAGGCACAGGCAATGCTCGACACCGTAAGCGCACGCGCCAAGGAAAGCGGCGTGCGTGTCAAGACGGCAACGGCCAACTCGGACCTGGTGGCGGAGTCGATCATCGCCGCGGCGAAAAAGCACAAGAGCGACCTGATCGTGATGGCCTCGCACGGCCGCAAGGGCATCAAGCGGCTGCTGCTTGGCAGCGAGACGCAGCACGTGCTGGCGCATTCGGCGCTGCCTGTGCTGGTGCTTCGCTAGCCGGGCTCATTGCGATATCTCGCAAACACAATTCCCCTAGTCCTCTTCATGCACCCGGTACTGGTCCGTCAGCGTCTGCTGGACGGCCGGCGGCACGGCTTCGTAATGTGACAACGCGATGGTGTAGCGGCCCTGGCCGCTGGTCATTGCATTGAGCCGCGACTGGTAGTTGGCCAGTTCGGCCATGGGCACTTGCCCGCCGACGGCCACAACACCGCCCCCCAGGGCCGACGTTCCGGTGACCAGGCCGCGCCGCGACGACAGGTCGCTCGTGACATCTCCGACGGAATGCTCCGGCACGTCGATCTCGATCTGGACGATCGGCTCGAGCACGACCGGCCGGGCCTCGCGGATGGCGGCCATGAAGGCCTTGCGGCCGGCAGTCGCAAAGGCGATGTCCTTGCTGTCGACGCTGTGGTGCTTGCCATCGTGCACAACAACGCGCACATCGACCACCGGGTAGCCGGCAATCGCGCCGCACACCAGCACCTCGCGCACGCCCTTCTCGACCGCAGGGATGAACTGGCCCGGAATCGCCCCGCCCCTGACCTCATCGGCGAACTGGAAGCCGGCACCGCGCGCCAGCGGCTCGATGCGCAGGAAGACTTCGCCGAACTGGCCAGCGCCGCCGGTCTGTTTCTTGTGCCGGTGGTGGCCCTCGGCCGGCACGGTCACGCTCTCGCGGTAGGCAATGCGGGGCGGTCGCGTCTGGACCTCGAAGCGATACACCTCGCGCAGGCGTTCGAGCACGATGCGCAGGTGCAGTTCGCCGAGCCCGTAGAGGACCGTCTCGTTGGTCGCGGCCACATGCTCGATGCGCAGGCACGGATCCTCGGCCGTGAGCTTGCCGAGGATCTCCCAGGCGCGCTGCTCGTCGCCATGGCGCTTGGGCTCCACGGCCAGGCCGTACACCGGCACCGGGAACGCCAGAGGTGCGAGATGCACGTGGCTGTCTTCGGCCACATCGTGCAGCACGGCGTCGAAATGGATCTCCTCGACCTTGGCCACCGCCACGATGTCGCCGGGCACCGCGTGCGACACCTCGACATGGTCCTTGCCCTGGAGCATGAACAGGTGCCCCACCTTGAAGGGCTTGCGGCCGTCGCCGATGTAGAGCTGGCTGTCGCGCGTGAGCGTGCCCTGGTGCACGCGGAAGATGCCCATCTTGCCGACATAGGGGTCGATCGTGACCTTGAACACGTGCGCCAGCACGTGCAGCGACGGGTCGGGCCTGGCCTCCATGGGCTTGGCCTGCGCGCCCTCGCCGACGATGAAGTCCGGCGGGTTGGCCTCGGTCGGGTCTGGCAGGAGCTTGACGATCACATCCAACAGCTCGGCCACACCGGCGCCGCTGCGCGACGAGACGAAGCACACCGGGATCAGGTGGCCTTCGCGCAGCGCCTGCTCGAGCGGCGCATGCAGCTCGGCCGGATCCACGTCGCCTTCTTCGAGGTAGCGGTCGACGAAGGCCGCGTCGACCTCGACCACCTGCTCCACCAGCGCGCGGTGCGCCGCTTCGACAGGGCCGAAATCGGACCGCCCGAAGCGGTTGAAGAAGCAGTCCACCACCTGCCTGCCGACCCCGTCGGGCAGGTTCAGCGGCAGGCATTCGCGGCCGAAGGTGGCCTGGATGTCGGCCAGCAGGCCCGCGAGCGAGACGCCCTGCGAGTCGATCTTGGTGACGATGATCATGCGGGCGAGGTGGCGCGAGGCCGCGTACTCCATCATGCGCACCGCCATCGGCTCGATGCCGGTGGCGGCATTGATGACCACCGCCGCCGTTTCGACCGCCTCCAGCGCCGGCAGGCTCTGGCCAAGGAAGTCGGGGCCGCCGGGTGTGTCGATGAAGTGGATGCGCGTGCCGGCATGCGTGAGGTGCATCACCGATGCATTGAGCGAGTGCTGCATGCGGCGCTCGAGCGGGTCGTGGTCGCTGACGGTGCTGCCGCGTTCGATGCTGCCGCAGGCCCCGATAGCACCCGCCTTGTACAACAAAGCCTCGGCAAGAGAGGTCTTGCCGGCGGCCGCGGCGCCGACGAGCGCCAGCGTTCGCACTGCTTCCACTTCGGCCGCGAGGCCGTTCGATCGGCTTGGCATGGCATGGACTCCTTGGCGTCCGCAAAGCTGGCCCGGCGGCCCGCAAGGGCTCGGGCGGTGCGCAAAGACGCCGGGTCAGCGTACGGGATTGACCGTGCCAACGCAAGCCGGGTGCGCGTGGCGCGCATGCCGCAGGCTCACTTGGCCTTCTTTCCTTCGGGCGCATAGCCTCCGAGAAAGGTCTGCAGAGCCCGTCGCGTCGCTTCCCGCAAATCCTTTCGGGACAACGGTCCATCGATACCGATAAGAGCCGGCATGACGGTCTCCGAATCCAGCAATGCCGTCAGGTGGCGTGCCGCTACCTGCGGATCGGCCTTGCGCAGCCGACCCTTTTGCATCTGCAGTTCCAGGAACCCCGCCAGCTCGGTCAGCCCCTTCTTGGGCCCACCTTCGTAGAACAACCGCCCGATGTCGCTGCGGCCGGACTCCGCGATCACGGCCCTGCGCGCCTGGATGGCCTCCTGCGAACACACCACTGCCAGGATTTTTTCGCCGAAGCGTTGCAGCACCTGCTCGAGGTCGTCGTCGCTCTCCTGCCCGAGCGCCTCAAAAATTGGCGCGAAATGGACCTTGGCCGTGCCGTGGGTCACGGCAACGAACAACTCCTCCTTGGAGCTGAAGTAGCCATACAGCGTGGCCCTCGAGCCGCCCACGCGCGCAGCGATCTCCACCATGGAGGCCCCTTCGAACCCCAGCTCCCGGAAGACCTCGGCGGCCACCTGAACGATGGCATCGCGTTTGGCCTCTGTTTTGACTCGCATCTAAATGTCTCCTCATTTCTAGACAACAGTGTTCATTATTAATTGACAGCCCCTGGAAGTCAAAATACATTACTAGACACTACTGTCTGTTTAACAGCAGGCCGACCCCATCACCAATCCGTCGCTCTTCAGGAGATTCGCCATGCGTCCACCTCTCACCTATGGCCTGACCTTCACGGCAGCCCTCGCGTCCACCTTCATGCTTGTCGCCTGCGGCAAGCCACCGGGCGGACCGCCCGCCGCGCAGGGCATGCCCGAGGTGGGGGTGGTGTCTGTGCAGCCGCAGCGCGTGGCCATCACGGCCGAGCTGCCCGGGCGCACGGCGCCCTTTCTCATCGCCGACGTACGGCCCCAGGTCGGCGGCATCGTGAAGGCCCGCCAGTTCCGCGAAGGCAGCGACGTGAAGGCCGGCGAAACGCTCTACCAGATCGATCCCGCCACCTACAAGGCAACCTACGACAGCAACGTCGCCGCGCTCGCCAAGGCGCAGGCCAGCCTCACGACCACGCGGCTGAAGGCCGAGCGCTACAAGGAGCTGGTCGCCATCAAGGCCGTGAGCCAGCAGGACTATGACGACGCCGCTGCTTCGCTGGGCCAAGGCGAGGCCGACGTCGCCTCGGCGCGAGCCAATGTGGAGACGAGCCGCATCAACTTAGCCTATGCGCGCATCGACGCACCGATCTCCGGGCGCATCGGCAAGTCGACGGTCACGCCCGGCGCGCTGGTCACGGCAAGCCAGTCGACCGCGCTGGCCACCATCCAGCAGCTCGATCCGATCTATGTCGACGTGACGCAGTCCAGCGCCGCGATGCTTCAGTTGAAGCAGGCCATGGCCCGCGGCGATCTGCAAAAGAGCGGCGCCAACGCCGCGAAGGTGCGGCTGCTGCTCGAAGACGGGAGCGCCTATCCGCTCGAAGGCAAGCTCGAGTTCTCTGACGTCACCGTAGACCAGAACACCGGCGCCATCACGTTGCGCGCGGTGTTCCCCAACCCCAAGGCGGACCTGCTGCCCGGCATGTACGTGCGCGCCGTGCTGCAGGAAGGCGTGAAGGAACAGGCGCTCATGGTGCCGCAGCAGGCTGTGTCGCGCGACAGCACCGGCAAGCCGACGGCCTACGTGGTGGATGCCCAGCACAAGCTGCAGCGGCGCGTGCTCGAAACGGAACGCGCCATCGGCGACCAATGGCTGGTGCGCAGCGGCCTGCAGGCCGGCGACCAGCTCGTGGTGGACGGCCAGCAGCGCGCGGCGCCGGGCGTCGAGGTGAAGACGGTGCAGTGGAACCCCAAGTCCAAGTCCAAGCCCGGCACCGAAACCACGGCCAAGGCGGCCCTCCCCTCGCCCGGCACCACGGCGGACTGATCCAGGAAGACCACCATGGCACGCTTCTTCATCGACCGCCCCATCTTCGCGTGGGTCCTCGCCATCATCGTGATGCTGGGCGGCGTCATGTCCATCGCCACGCTGCCGATCGCGCAGTACCCGAGCATCGCGCCGCCCGCCGTCGCAATCACCGCCAACTACCCCGGTGCTTCCGCCAAGACGCTCGAAGACACCGTCACCCAGGTCATCGAGCAGAAGATGAAGGGACTGGACCGGCTGAGCTACATGGCCTCGACCAGCGAGTCGTCGGGCTCGGTCACCATCACGCTCACCTTCGAGAACGGAACCGACCCCGACACCGCTCAGGTGCAGGTGCAGAACAAGCTCTCGCTCGCCACGCCGCTGCTGCCGCAAGAGGTGCAGCAACAGGGTGTCACCGTCACGAAGTCGGCCACCAACTTTCTGAACGTGTTGGCCTTCACCTCCGAAGACGGCAGCATGAACGGGTCGGACCTGTCCGACTACGTCGCGGCCAACGTCCAGGACGCAATCAGCCGCGTCGAGGGCGTGGGCGACACCACGCTCTTCGGCTCGCAGTACGCCATGCGCGTATGGCTCGACCCGAACAAGCTCTCCAGCTTCAGCCTCACGCCGCTGGATGTGAAGAACGCGATCACGGCGCAGAACGCGCAGGTTTCGGCCGGCCAGCTCGGCGGCATGCCTGCGGCAAGCAACCAGCAGCTCAACGCCACCATCACCTCGCAGACGCGCCTGAAGACCGCGCAGGAGTTCGAGGACATCCTGCTGCGCACGCAGACCGACGGCTCGCAGGTCCGCCTGCGCGACGTAGCCCGCATCGAGCTCGGCAGCGAGTCGTACAACACGGTCGGTCGCTACAACGGCAAGCCGGCCGCGGGCCTGGCCATCAAGCTGGCCACCGGCGCCAATGCGCTCGACACGGTCAAGGCCGTCGATGCGCGCGTCGCCGAGCTCGAGAAGTTCTTTCCGCAGGGCATGAAGGTTCAGAAGCCCTACGACACCACGCCCTTCGTGCGGATCTCCATCGAGGAGGTCATCAAGACGCTCGTAGAGGCCGTGGTGCTGGTGTTCCTGGTGATGTATCTCTTCCTGCAGAACTTCCGCGCCACGCTGATCCCGACCATCGCGGTTCCCGTGGTGCTGCTGGGCACCTTCGGCGTGCTCGCGGCCTTCGGCTTCACCATCAACACACTGACGATGTTCGCGATGGTGCTCGCCATCGGGCTGCTGGTGGACGATGCAATCGTGGTCGTCGAGAACGTCGAGCGCGTGATGGCCGATGAAGGCCTCCCGCCCAAGGAGGCCACGCGCAAGTCCATGGGCCAGATCACCGGCGCGCTGGTCGGCGTGGCCCTGGTGCTGGCGGCGGTGTTCGTGCCGATGGCTTTCTTCGGCGGCTCCACGGGCGTGATCTACCGGCAGTTCTCCATCACCATCGTCTCGGCCATGACGCTGTCGGTGCTCGTGGCGCTGGTGCTCACGCCCGCTCTTTGTGCGACGCTGCTCAAGCCGGTCGACAAGGATCATGCAATGGCCACCACCGGCTTCTTCGGCTGGTTCAACTGCAGCTTCGATCGCGGCAACCACCGCTACCAGGGCATCGTGCGGCACATGGTGGGCAAGGGCTGGCGCTACATGGCCCTGTACGCGGTCTTGTTTGCCGTGGTGGTGTTCGGATTCATGAAGCTGCCCATCGGGTTTCTGCCCGACGAAGACCAGGGCACGATGTTTGCGCTGGTGCAGCTGCCGCCGGGCGCGACGAACGCGCGCACGGAAGAAGTCATCCGCCAGGTGGAGCATCACTTCCTGGTCGATCAGAAAGACGCGGTCTCGGGCATCTTCACGGTGGCGGGTTTCAGCTTCGCGGGCAGCGGGCAGAACACGGGCTTTGCCTTCATCAAGCTCAAGCCCTGGAATGAACGCGAGGGCGAAGCACTGAGCGTGACGGGAGTGGCCGCAAAGGCCGGCGCCTTCTTCAACACAATCAGGGACGCAAAGGTGTTCGCCTTCGCACCGCCCGCCGTGGCAGAGCTCGGCAACGCGACCGGCTTCGACCTGATGCTGCAGGACCGCGCCAACCTCGGGCACGAGGCCCTGATGCAGGCGCGCAACCAACTGCTCGGCACGCTGGCCAAGGACAAGCGCCTGGTGGCCGTGCGCCCCAACGGGATGGAAGACACGCCCGAATTCAGGCTCGAGATCGATCCGCACAAGGCACAGGCCCAGGGTCTTTCGATGTCCGACATCAACGACACCTTCTCCACCGCCTGGGGCAGCAGCTACGTCAACGACTTCATCGACAAGGGGCGCGTGAAGAAGGTGATGCTGCAGGCCGATGCACAGTACCGGATGCTGCCGGAGGACATCGACCGCTGGTACGTGCGCAACAGCGTCGGAACGATGGTGCCCTTCACCTCATTCGCCAAGGCGGGCTGGAGTTCCGGCTCGCCCCGCCTGGAGCGCTACAACGGGGTGCCCTCGGTGGAAATCCTGGGCATGGCGATGCCGGGAGCCGCATCGAGCGGTGACGCACTCGCCATCGTCGAGGCCGCAGTCGCCAAACTGCCGCCAGGCATCGGCTACGAATGGACCGGCCTGTCGCGCCAGGAGAAGGCATCGAGCGGCCAGACCGGCCTGCTCTATGGGCTGTCGATCCTGATCGTGTTCCTGTGCCTTGCGGCTCTGTACGAAAGCTGGGCGATTCCGTTCTCGGTGATCCTGGTGGTGCCGCTCGGCGTGCTGGGCGCGCTGATCGGCGCGATCCTGACGTGGAAGATGAACGACGTGTACTTCCAGGTCGGCCTGCTCACGACCATCGGGCTGGCGTCGAAGAACGCCATCCTGATCGTCGAGTTCGCGAAGGACCTGCATGCGCACGGCAAGAGCCTGGTCGAGTCGGCGATGGAGGCTGCTCGCATGCGGCTGCGGCCCATCCTCATGACCTCGCTGGCCTTCGTGCTCGGCGTGTTGCCGATGGTGCTGGGCACCGGTGCGGGGGCCGGCGCGCAGCATGCGCTGGGCACGGCCGTCATCGGCGGCATGCTGTCGGGCACGCTGCTCGCGATCTTCTTCGTGCCTCTTTTCTTCGTGCTGGTGCGCGGTCTCTTCAAGGGACGGTCGCCCTCGCCTGCTTTGCCCGCCTTGCCGGACTCGCATGCACAACCGGCCGCGGCCGCTTCCTGAGGTGTCTGCCATGAAACCATTCCGCCTTGCTCCGCTCGCGCTCGCCGCCCTGATGGCCGGCTGCAGCCTGATTCCCACCTACCAGCAACCCGCGGCGCCCGTGGCCGGCAAGTTCGCCGGCGACACGAGCAACGCCCTGGCCTCCACGCCGGTGGCCGACCTCGGCTGGCGCGATGTCTTCACCGATCCGTCGCTGCAGCGCGTGATCGAGATGAGCCTCGCCAACAACCGCGACTTGCGCGTCGCGGTGCTGAACATCGAGAAGGCCCGCGCCCAGTACCGGGTGCAGGACGCAGCGCTCTTCCCCACCGTCAACGCCAGTGCCGGCGGCAGCGGCAGCCGCACGCCGGCCGACCTGTCGTCGACCGGCGAAGCCCTCACGGCGCGGCAGTACAGCGCTTCGGTCGGGTTCAGCTCCTACGAAATCGACCTGTTCGGTCGCGTGCGAAGCCTGAGCGCGCAGGCGCTGGAGCAGTTCTTCTCCACGGCCGAGGCGCGCCGCAGCACGCAGATCGCGCTAGTGGCCGAGGTGGCGACGAGCTACCTCACGCTCGCGGCCGACCAGGACCAGCTGAAGCTCGCGCGCGACACCCTGCGTAGCCAGAGCGACTCCTACAGCCTCAACCAGCGCAGCTTTGAACTGGGCGCGGCGTCGGCGCTCACGCTGAGCCAGGCGCAGACCAGCGTCGACACCGCACGCGTCGACGTCGAGCGCTATACCTCGCAGGTAGCGCAAGACCGCAATGCGCTGGTGCTGCTCGTGGGCGCAGACGTGCCGGACGAACTGCTGCCGCAATCGCTGCCCGATGGCACGGCAGCCGCAGCGAGCCCGCTGGCCACCATTCCGCCCGGGCTGCCCTCGGAGCTGCTGCAACGGCGACCCGACATCCTGCAGGCCGAGCGCGACCTGAAAGCCGCCAATGCCTACATCGGCGCGGCGCGTGCGGCTTTCTATCCGAGCATCAGCCTCACCGCGTCGGCCGGCACGTCGAGCAGCCAGCTCTCGGGCCTGTTCAAGGGCGGCTCGGGCAGCTGGAGCTTCGCACCGCAGATCTCGCTGCCGATCTTCGACGGTGGCGCCAACCGCGCCAACCTCAAGATCGCGACCGTGAGCCGCGACATCTCGGTGGCGCAGTACGAAAAGGCGATCCAGACGGCGTTCCGCGAGGTTTCGGATGCGCTGGCGCAACGCAACACGCTGGGCCGCCAGCTCGATGCACAACAATCGCTGGTGAACGCGACGGCGGAGAGCTACCGCCTTTCGGACGCGCGATTCCGCCGCGGTGTCGACAGCTACCTCAGCGTGCTCGATTCGCAGCGCTCGCTTTACACGGCGCAGCAGAACCTCATCACCACGCGCCTGTCGCGCCTGACGAACCTCGTGACCTTCTACAAGACGCTGGGCGGTGGATGGACGGAGAACACTGGCACGCCGATCTGAGCGCCGTTGGCAATCAGGCTCCTCGCTAAGATGCGCACGGTAACGCCCGGCATTGCCGCCGCGGCGCAATCGCCACGAGGGAGCACCTTTGACCATCGACCTGCAGACGCTGAAGTGCGGTGAATGCGGCAGCAGCGTGCTTCAACGCGCCGGCCTCAACCAGTACACCTGCGCGCATTGCGGGTCGATGTCGGTCGTCGAGGACGACGTCTCCGACCGGCTGGAGCGGGTGCTCGAGCAGGTCAAGAACGAAGCCGGCCGACGGTTGGCGATCGAGCAGTCGGCACGCAGCAAGAGCATGGCCCGGATGATCGCCCTGGGCGCCGCGGCGGTGGTGGTGCTGGTCACGGGCTTTTTCGGTGTCATGGCCTACGTCATCGACCGCAACCAGCCGGCGGGCGCGTACAGGCCCGGCGGGGCTTCGACAGCGCAGCGCACCATTCCGAGCGAAGGCCTCAAGCTCGAGGCGCGCCAGGTGCTGGTGGGCAACGGCAGCTCGGCCAAACCCCAACTGCTGGTGATTGCGCGCAACGAAACCGGCACGGCCCTCGAGCGGCCGAACGTCAAGGCGATCTTCTTCGACCGCGACAGCCGCATCGGCGAGAACAGCGAATCGGTCCCCATCGGCACGCTGATGCCCGGCGAAATGGTGCCGGTGCTGGTCAAGCTGCCGGGCGACGGAACCCTCACGCGGCAGGAGCTGCAGGTGGATGCGCTATCGGCACCTTACTGGAAGATCGAGGGTCCGCCGCTGCAGTTCACGCGCGTGCGACTGGTGCAGCAGGATGGCGAGACATGGCTGTTCGGCCGCCTCGTCAATGCGCGCAAGGACGAAATGGCACTGGTCGGCATCGAGGTGCTGGTCACGCTGTACGACGGTGCCGGAACGGTCATCGGCTTCGGCCGGGGCTTCTCGCAGGCCAGCGAGATCAGGCCGGGCGAGCGCAGCGCGGCGGAAGTGCGCATCGAGCGCCTTGGTGATCGCAAGGTGCCGGTCGCGGCATGGGACTACCGCATCGACTACAACCTCACGGCAGGTGCGCAGCAGGTCCGCAACCGGGTATTGAGCAGCAACCGCGTGATCCGCACGACCGGCGCGCCGGAGGCCCTTCCCCCGTCGCCGCAAATGAGCAGCCAGGCGCTGCTGGCCGACGTTGCCGGGCGCTAGGTTCGGTCTTCAGGCCACGGCTTCGGCAACGCCTTCGCCGAAATAGAAAGACTGGATGTCGGCACGCTGGCGCAGGGCCTGCGCATCGCCGCCAAGTACCGCGACTCCCGCATCGAGCACCGTTGCGCGGTCGGCGTACTGAAGCGCAACGGTGGAGTTCTGCTCGGCAACGAGGATCGACAGGCCCTGCTCGCGGTTGTGCCGCCGCAGTTGCTCGAAGATGTCGCGCACCACCAGCGGCGCCAGCCCCATCGACGGCTCGTCGAGCACCAGCAGCCGGGGCCGCGACATCAGCGCGCGGCCGATGGCCGTCATCTGCTGTTCGCCGCCGGAGCTCAGGCCGGCGAGCGTGCGTCGCCTTTCCTTCAGCTCGGGAAAGATCGCGTAGACACGCGCGAGGTCTTCGGCGACTTCCGAGCGCCGCGTGCTGCGGCCGAGCCCGCCAGTCAGCAGGTTTTCTTCCACAGTCAGCGTGCGAAAGCAGTGGCGGCCCTCCAGCACCTGAACCAGGCCAAGCCTGACGAGATCTGCCGGGCTGGTGCGGCCCGTGTCGTGCCCGTCGAAGACGATGCGCCCGGCCGTCACCTGCCCGCGCTCGGCCGGCAGCAGGTTCGACACCGCCTTGAGCGTGGTCGACTTGCCTGCACCGTTGGCGCCGAGCAGCGCGTGGATTTCGCCGGCGCGCACGTCCAGGCTCACACCGTGCAGCGCGACGATGGAGCGCTGGTACGCGGCCTCGATGGTTTCGATGCGCAACAAGGGGGCCGTCACCTCAGCTCCATGCATGGAATGGCGGCTTCACGCCATTGAGGAAATAGTTGCCCACGATGGCGTACTTCCAGCGCACCGGGTCATGCAGCGTGTGCGTGCGTGCATTGCGCCAATGGCGGTCGAGGTTGTACTGCCCCAGCGTCGAGCGCGTGCCCGCCAGTTCGAACAGCTTGTTGGTCGCAAGAATCGCGATCTCGGTAGACAGCACCTTGGCCTCCGCCGTCGCGATCTGCGCCGCGGCCACGCTGTCGGCATCTGGCGCGGCCACCGCGCGGTCGATCGCACGGCCCGCACGCTCCAGCAGGGCCTCGCTCGCATGCAGCCGGATCTGCAGGTCGCCCACCGCCTGGATCGAGTACGGGTCTTCCCATGCATGGTCGCGCTGGCTGTCTATCCACGGGCGCGTCTTGGTGCGGATGAAATCGACCGTCTCCGCGATGGTGCCGCGCGCAATGCCCACGTCGACCGCCGCCTGGATGATCTGGAAGATGGCGCCGTCGGCCGAGGGCGTGTCGTAGCCCTTGAAGGCCGGGATCAGGCGCGTCTTCGGCACCTTCACGTGGTCGATGACCACCGTGCCGCTGAGCGTGGTGCGCTGGCCGAAGGCCGACCAGTCGTCGATCACCGTGAGGCCCGGCGCATTGCGCTCGGCCACCACGTACCAGGTGTTGCCCTGTTCGTCGTTGGCCACGATGGGCACGTAGTGCGCGAGCAGCGCGCCGGTCGAATAGAACTTCTTGCCGGTCACCACCACGTGGTCGCCCGCATCGGTGAAGCGCGTCTCGAAATCGGCCGCGCGCTTGGAGCCCGATTCCGAGAACGCATTGC
Organism: Variovorax sp. YR634; assembly: GCF_900106655.1. Taxonomy (NCBI): domain Bacteria; kingdom Pseudomonadati; phylum Pseudomonadota; class Betaproteobacteria; order Burkholderiales; family Comamonadaceae; genus Variovorax; species Variovorax sp. YR634. Next base: position 100,915 of record NZ_FNOL01000021.1, on the reverse strand, counting down.
CCCAGCGCACGCCGCGCAGGAAGTCGGCGAAGAACAGCTTCTGCTGCGCCGCGTCGGACACCGTGCGCACCGCGGCGACGAAACCCAGGTGGTTCTGGGTGATCTGCCCGAGCGAGGGGTCGGCCGCCGAGATGATCGCGATCACCTCGGCCAGCGTGGCATACGACACCTCCGCACCGCCGAAGGCCTTGGGCACGTTGATGGCCCAGAGGCCGCTTTGCGAGTAGGCGTCGATCTCTTCGACAGGCCAGCGGCGCAGGCGGTCGCGCTCGGAGGCGCCGACGATCAGCTTCGCGGCCAGGGCATGCGCGACGGCGATGGCCTCGGCGTCGTCGCGGATCACATGCGCGGGCGTGTCGGGAAGTGGCAGGCCGGGCACTGCGTCGTTGGCTGCGGGCGGTGCGGATGCGGAAGGTTGGAGAACAGCGGACATCTGATGGCCTTTCGACTTGCGAGTGATTTCGAATGAGGACGTGCGTGGGGTTCAGTCGTCGATGCTCTTGCGCACCTTGACGTTCTTTTCCTTGGCATAGGCCAGCGAAGACTTCTCGATGATCGGCCGCAGCAGCTTCCAGTCGGGCGCGATCCAGTCGGACACCACGTTCCACTTGCTGCCGTCCCACTGCTGGAAGGCCACGCGGCCATCGCCTTCGTGGTTGTCCCAGGTCACGTTGATCGAATGGAACAGGCCCTTGGCACCGAGCGCCGCGGCGCGTGCCTCGTCGATCTTCAGGTTTTCCAGGCCCCAGCGGACTTCGTCGCCGGTGAGCGTGCGCTTGCCGAACTTCGCCTGCGCGATGCGGATGGCCTCCACGTTCAGGATGCCGTTGAGCACGCCGAGGTTGTGATAGACGCTGCCGATGCGCTTGGGGTCCTGCAGGTTGCCCTTGCCCGCGCCGTAGACGGTCTTGGTGATCTCCTGCAGCACCGGGTACTGCGCGCCCGCGGCCACGGTGGTGATGGCCACGTAGCCCTTGGCCGCATCGCCGGCAGGGATCACGTCTTCCTCGGAGTTGGACCAGACGTTGCCCACGATGTGGTCGACCGGAAAGCCCGTCTTCTGCGCTGTCTTGAGCGCCACCGGATTCATCACGCCCCAGCCGCGCAGCACCACGTAGTCGGGCTTCACGCGGCGGATGGTGAGCCACTGCGATTGCTGTTCGTTGCCCGGGTGCGGTACCTCGATCTGCTGCAGCGTGAAGCCGTACTTCTTCGCGAGCAGTTCATAGATCGGGATGGTCTCCTTGCCGTAGGGCGAGCCGTGGTACAGCACCACGATCTTCTTGCCCTTGAGCTTGTCGGTGCCGCCCTCCTTGCCCGCGATGTAGTTCACGATGCCGGAGGTTTCGCTGTACGGGTTGAGCAACAGCGGAAAGATGTACTTGAACACGCGGCCGTCAGTGGTGTCGGTGCGGCCGTGGTTGATGGTGAGCAGCGGCACCTTGTCGGCCGTCACGCGGTCGATCAGCGCATAGGCGATGCCGACCGACAGCGGGTTCCAGGTCGCGATGCCGGGGCGCTGCTTGAGGCGCTCGTACACCTCCACGCCGCGCTCCACTTCGTACTGCGTCTCGCCTTCCTCCCAGGTCAGCTTGACGCCGCCCACGCCGCCGTCGCGCGTGTTCACCAGGTTGAGGTAGTCGATGAAGCCGCCGAAGAAGCCCGTGCCGCCAGCCGCATAAGGACCGACGCGATAGCTCTGCAGCGGGAAGAACTGTTCGTTGCCGTCGGCATGCGCGAGCTGCAGGCCGCTCGCGGCCAGGGTGACGGCCACGGCCGCGGTTTTCAGGTGCTTGATGAAGGACATGGTGATGAAGGCATCCTGGGATGCGAAGGAAAAAACCAGAGAAATCTGCACTCAGGCCGGTGAGAGCCGCTTGCGCGCGCGATCCCAGAGGGCGACCAACCCTCGTGGCTCCACGGCAAGAAAGAAAATGATCAGCGCGCCCAGCACGATGCGCTGGCTCATGTCGAGCACGCCCGAATCGAACCAGCCGCCGAAGAAGAAGCTGCCCACGCGCGACAGCAGCAGCGGAAACACCACGATGAGCGCCGCGCCGAAGAAGGCCCCGCGGATCGTCGCGAGCCCGCCGATGATCACGATGAACAGGATCTGGAACGAGCGGTCGAGGTTGAAGCCCGCCGGCTCCACGGTGCGCAGGTACACGAAACCCCACAGCACGCCCGCCACGCCGACGATGAACGACGACACCGCGAACGCCAGCAGCTTGGTGCGCAGCACCGGCACGCCGATGACGCGCGCCGCCAGTTCGTTGTCGCGCACGGCGATGAAGTGGTGGCCCGTCTGCGTGCGCACGAGGCGCCATGCCAGCAGCGTCAACACCGTGACGACGGTCAGCGAGAAGATGTAGCGTCCCACCGGCGTGTCGAACACGATGCCCGCCACTTCGAGCGCTGGCGCGTCGATCACGCCAGAGGCGTTGTCGTTGCTGAACCAGCCGAACTTGGTCAGCGCCCATTGCACGAAGAACTGCGCGGCCAGCGTCGACACCGCAAGGTAGAAGCCGCGCAGCCGCAGGCTCGGCAGCCCGAACACCAGGCCGACGGCCGTGGCGGCAAGGCCAGCGAGGCCGATGCTCACGAGCAGCGGCAGTCCTTCCACGCGCAGGTTGAAGTTGTAGGCCGCGAAGGCGCCGACCGCCATGAAGGCCGCGGTACCCAGCGACAGCTGGCCTGCGTAGCCGGTCAGCAGGTTCAGCCCGACAGCCGCGAGCGACAGCGCAAGGAACGGGATCAGCAGCGCGTCGAACACATAGCCGGATGCGACAAACGGCACGACGCCGAAGGCAATGACCAGCACGGCCAGCGGCCAGGTCAATGGATGCACAGAAGCGGTACGCATGGCTCAGGCGCGCTCCACCAGTTTCTGTCCGAACAGCCCGCTTGGCCGGATCAGCAGGAAGGCCAGCGCTGCGACGTAAGCGAACCAGCTCTCGATGCCACCGCCTACGAAAGGCCCGATGTACACCTCGGCCAGCTTCTCCAGTGCGCCGATCACCAACCCGCCGACGATCGCGCCAGGAATGGAGTCGAACCCACCCAGCACCAGCACAGGCAGTGCCTTCAGCACCACGAGCGAGAGCGAGAACTGCACACCCAGCCGCGCGCCCCACAACAGCCCGGCCACCAGCGCGATGACGCCGGCCGCCGCCCACACCGTGGCCCAGATGCGCGGCAGGCGCAGGCCCACCGCGATCGCCGCATAGGTGTCGTCCGCCACCGCGCGGAACGCCAGGCCCACGCGGGTGTAGCGGAAGAAGGCCGAAAGCGCCGCCACCATTACGCCGGCCGTCGCGGCGGCGAACAGGTCGAAGGTCGAGACCATGATGCCGAAGAACTGCAGCGGCTCGTCTGCGATGCCAAGCTCCAGCGCATGCACCTGCGTGCCCCACACCAGTTGGGCCACGCCCTCGATCACGTACGACAGGCCCAGCGTTGCCATGAACAGCGTGATCGGCGGCTGGTTCACCAGCGGGCGAAGCACGGTGCGCTCGATGGTCAGGCCCAGCAGCACCATGAGGGCGAAGGTCAGCACGAGCGCAAGCGCAAAGGGCACGCCGCGCTCGACCAGGCTCACGAAGGTGAGCGCAGCAAACAGCAGCTGCGCGCCCTGCGCGAAGTTGAGCACGCCTGAAGTCTTGTAGATCAGCACGAAGCCGATGGCCACCAGTGAATACATCACGCCCGAAAGCAGGCCGCCGATGAGCACCTCGGCGAAGAAGCTGAAGTCAGCGCCGTCCATCAGGCCTGCCCCTCTGCGTCGTCATGCGCCACGCCCAGGTAGGCATCGATCACGGCCGGGTCGCTGCGCACCTCGGCCGGCGTGCCGTCCGCGATCTTGCGGCCGTAGTCGAGCACGGCCACGCGGTCCGACAGGCCCAGCACCACGCCGATGTCGTGCTCGATCAGCAGGATGGTGGTGCCGAATTCGTCGCGCGCGGCGCGCACGAAATGCGCCATCTCGCTTTTCTCGGTGACGGTCATGCCGGCCATCGGCTCGTCAAGCAGCAACAGTCGAGGCGATGCAACCAGCGCACGCGCCAGCTCCACGCGCTTCTGCAGGCCATAGGCCAGCGTGCCGGCCAGCCGCTCGCTCACGGTGCGCAGCCCGAGAAAGCCGATGATCGCTTCGGCCCGTGCGCGCGCATCCTCGCGCTCACGACGTGCGCGGCCCAGCCCGACCAGTTGTTCGATGAAAGTGGAGCGCGCCGCATCGACGCGGCCAAGCACGATGTTGTCGCGCACGCTCAGGCCTTTGAACAGCGCGAGATTCTGGAAAGTGCGCGCAACGCCCAGCCGTGCCAGCCGCGCCGTCGGCACATGGCCGAAGCTGCGTCCGCCGATCCACACGCGCCCGCGATCGGGCCGGTACAGCCCGCTGATGACGTTGACCAGCGAACTCTTGCCGGCGCCGTTGGGGCCGATGACGGCGCGGATCTCCCCCTTCGCGATGGACAGGTCCACGCCCGACAGCGCGGTGACGCCGCCGAAGGACAGGTCGATGCCCTCCAGCCGCAGCACGGCCGAGGTCGTGGCGTCGTCCCCTGCCGCAGCCGCACGCCCCGCCGGCACGAAGGCCACCGGATCGACGCCCAGCGAGACGGGCCCCGCCTCGAAGAAAAGATCGGGCATCACGAGGCTCACGCCACGGCTTCCAGTGCCGCCTTGCTCGGCTTTTCTCCGCGAGCGGCCTGCTCCGCTTCGAGCTTGCGCACCAGCGGCAGCACCTTCTCGCCGAAGTACTCCACCTCCTCGATGAAGTGCAGGAAGCCCGTCAGGACGAGGTCGACGCCGATGGCCTTGAGCGCCACGATGCGTTCGGCAATCTGCTGCGGCGTGCCGATGAGGTTGGTGCGGAAACCGTCGTTGTATTGCACGAGGTCTTCGAAGGTGGACTTGGCCCAGTTGCCCTCACCTTCGGGCGAAGACTTGCCAGCCTGCTTGGCCGCATCGCCGAAGGCGTGCACCGCCTCGACGTGTGCGTGCTTGATGATGTCGGCCAGCACGGCCTTGGCTTCCTCTTCGGTGTCGCGGGCGATGACGAACGCGTTCACGCCGATGCGCACCGTGTGGCCGTTCTGCGCGGCCTTGGCCTGGATGTCGTCGATCTGCGCCTTCAGGCCCTCGGGCGTGTTGCCGTTGGTGAAGTACCAGTCCGACACGCTGGCCGCGTTGTCGCGCGCTGCACGCGAGCTGCCACCCTGGAAGATTTCGGGGTGGGGCTTTTGCACCGGCTTCGGGCTCAGCGTGTAGTCGCTGAAGCGATAGAAGTCGCCCTTGAAGGTGAAGTTGTCCTGCGTCCAGATGCCCTTGAGCGCGCGAATGAATTCGTTGGAGCGGCGATAGCGCTCGTCATGCTCCAGCCACGGCTCGCCAATGGCCTGGAACTCACCCTTGAACCAGCCGCTCACCACGTTGATGGCGATGCGGCCATTGGAGATGTGGTCGATGGTGGCGATCTGCTTGGCCACCACGGCCGGGTTCCACGGCCCTGGCAGGATCGCAGCCAACACCTTGAGCTTGGTGGTCGCATGCAGCAGCGCCTGGCTGAAGGACACCGACTCGTGCTGGTACTCGGCACCGTAGCCAGCGGTGAAGCGAATCTGGCTCAGCGCGTATTCGAAGCCGGCCTTCTCGGCCGCGAGTGCGAGGCGCTGGTTGTATTCGAGGCTCCAGTCGGTGCGCTGCTCGATGGTGCTGACCACGAGGCCGCCGCTGACGTTGGGCACCCAGTAGGCGAACTTGACGGGGGCGGCGGTGGAAGACGGTTGGCTCATGGCAGGTTTCTCTCTGTGAACGGTCGGTGGGAGGGCTTCAGGCGGCCAGCGCAACGGGCGCGGGCTTGCGGATGGCGGGCGTGGCGGACGTGGTGGCCGGCGAGGCATCGCGCAGTTGCGGCACGGCGCGCGCCACGGCCAGCGCGATGCGTTCGCGCAGCGCGGGGTTGGCGATCTCGTAGCCCTCGAAGTCCTTCTCGACCGCGTAGACGCCGATGGGCAGCGTGCGGGCCTGGAAGAAGCTGAAGAGCGGGCGCAACTGGTGGTCGATGACCAGTGCGTGGCGGTCGCTTCCACCGGTGGCCGCGAGCAGCACGGGCTTGTCGGTCAGTGCCTCGTGGTGAACGAAGTCGAACAGGTGCTTGAAGAGGCCGGTGTACGAGCCGCGATAGACCGGGCTCGCCACCAGCAGCAGGTCGGCGGACTCGATGGCGGCAATGCTCTCTTCGACGGCGGCAGGCAACTGGTTGCGGTAGAGCACGCCGGCAAACTGCGGGCCGATCTCGCCGAGCGAGAGCACGTGCGCATCGATGGCGATCTCGTTGCCGAGCGCGGCCAGCAGTTGATCGACCAGCACCAGGGTGCGTGAGGGACGTTGCAGGCTGCCGGAGACGGCAACGACTTTCAGTTTTCGACTCATGTTGATATGACCTCTGTTTGGAAGCTGCGATCGATTCGCGGTGCACTCGATATAAGCGAATGGCGTGCCACTTCCTTTTTCCTTATGAATCAACGAGTTAGGGCGAAATGGCTATCTGCGCTCATGCTGGATCGGCAGCAGGCTGCGGGTAGGTTGCTGATGGGTCAGCAGTTCCGCAGCGATAGTTGTTTGGGGTAGATCGGTATGCGGCCGTCGCATGAACGCCAGGCAGCAATCCGATGAAAAATCTGCTTCCCCCGCAGCAGGGTGATGTGCGCGTTGGAAAGCACAACGGGCCTGCGACGCGAAGCCGCAGGCCCGTTGCAAGGCAATGCCGAAGTTCAGGAATAGAAGCTGGGTTGCGGCACGCGCGCATTGAGCGCCCAGTCGCCGAGTTCTCGCAGCTTGTAGTCGACCGGATCGTGCAGCGTGTGCACGCGCAGGTTGCGCCAGTAGCGGTCCAGGCGCAGCGCGGCAGTGGTGGCGCGCGCGCCCGTCACCTCGAACATGCGGTGCGCCACCTCGAGGCTCGCGCGTGTGCTCGCGACCTTGGCTGCGGCAACAGCAACAGCCACCTGCCCGCGCTCGTGCTCATCGAGCGAAGTGCCGCGCAGCCACGCCTGATCGAAGGCCGCGGCCGCATGGTCCAGCAGCATGCGGGCGCCTTGCAGCGCGAGCCAGAAATCGCCGTAGTGCGTGAGCACGTAAGGATCTTCGTTTGCCGCCGAAGCCGTCGAGAACAGCCAGGGCCGGCCTTGCTGCAGCGTGAACGACCTCGCCTCTTCGAGCGCGCCCTCCCCCAGGCCGAGGTAGATGTTCGCGAGGATCAGTTGCGCAAGCAGCGGGCGCAGGCAGGCGAACGGCGTCGAGAGCGGGCCGGGGTCGAGTAGCAGTTCATTCGTCTCGACGCGCACGCCATCGAACACCACGCTGCCGCTGTCGGTCTGGCGCTGGCCCATGTTGTCCCAATCGCCCTGCACCGCAATGCCGGCGCGCCCCGTGGGCACGACGCCAATCAGCAGGCGATCGTTCGCGTCGAGGGCCGAGGCGAGCAGCATGTCGGAGTCGCTGGCACCGGAGCAGAAGCTCTTGCGGCCCGAGAACACATAGCCCCCGTCGACGGCTTGCGCGCGCGTGGACTTGTCGAGCGGGTTCAACGCATTGCCCCAGAACCAGCGCTGCGCGCGGGTCTGTTCGATCCACGGCTGCCACTGCCCGCGTTGCGCAAAGAGCTGCGTGGTCGCGAGCAGCAGATGATGAAAGGCGAACAGGTGCGCCACCGAGCTGTCGACACGCGCAAAGCCGCGCACCACGTCGAGCGTCTGCTGCCAACTCGCGCCCAGGCCGCCGAGTTCGGTCGGCACGCTGAGCATCAGCAGGCCGCTGCCCCGCAGCAGGTCGCGCTCGACCTTCGGGGTGCCGCCACGCTGGTCGCGCTCGACGGCGGTCTGCGCCAATGTCTGCGCGACGCGCTGCGCGCTCGCATGCCACGGCACGACTTCGTCGCCGGCCTCCGCGGAGAAATGCTTCATGCGGCGGCCTTCTCGGGCACGGGCACAGACAGGGGCGCCTGCAGAGCCTGCGAAGGCGGCGGCACGATGTCGTTGGCAATGACCTCACCGAAAGGGCCGGTGATGTTGGCTTGCCCCGCCGGGCGCGCATGGTCGAGCGGCAGCAGCGGAAACAGCAGCTCGGCCACGCGATAGGCCTCCTCAAGATGCGGATAGCCCGAGAAGATGAAAGTCTCCACGCCGAGTGCCGCGTATTCCTTGATGCGCGCCGCCACCTCTTCGGGGCTGCCCACCAGCGCCGTGCCCGCGCCGCCGCGCACCAGGCCCACGCCGGCCCACAGGTTGGGCGACACCTCCAGCCTGTCGCGCCGCCCGCCGTGCAATGCGGCCATGCGCTGCTGGCCCACCGAGTCGAAGCGCGAGAAGGCCTTCTGCGCGGCCGCGATGGTGTCGTCGGTCACGTAGGAAATGAGTTCGTCTGCAGCGCGCCAGGCCGCCTCGCTGGTCTCGCGCACGATCACATGCAGGCGGATGCCGAAGCGCAGCGTGCGGCCGTGCTTTGCCGCCGCGGCGCGGGCCTTCGCGATCTTGTCGGCCACGTCGGCCGGCGGCTCGCCCCAGGTGAGGTACACGTCGACCTGCTCGCCCGCGAGTGCGATGGCTGCGTCCGACGAGCCGCCGAACCACAGGGGCGGATAGGGCTTCTGCACCGGCGGATAGAGCGTCTTGGCGTTCTCCACGCGCAGGTGCTTGCCCGAGAAGTTGACGGTCTCGCCGGCCGCAACGCCGCGCCAGATGCGCAGGAATTCATCGGTGACCTCGTAGCGCTCGGCATGCGTCAGGAAGCTGCCGTCGCCATGTTGCTCATCGGGGTCGCCGCCGGTCACCACGTTGATGAGCAGGCGGCCATCGGAAAAGCGGTCGAGCGTCGCGGCCTGGCGCGCGGAGACCGTTGGCGAAATGATGCCGGGACGGATCGCCACCAGGAATTTGAGTCGCTCGGTCTGCGCCGCGAGTGACGAGGCGACCACCCACGAGTCTTCGCAGGAACGCCCCGTGGGAATCAGCACGCCTTCGTAGCCCAGTTCGTCGGCGGCCTGTGCCACTTGCCGCAGGTATCGATGGCTCACGGTGCGTGCGCCGCGCGAGGTGCCGAGGTAGCGGCTGTCGCCGTGCGTGGGAAGAAACCAGAAAAGTTGCATGAGGCGGTTCAGCAGTTAGCGTGCCAGTCGAGCTGCCTGTGGGAACGCGCCGAAACGCGCGATTTGTGCTGCTCCAGCAGCAGCGGAACACCACATCTGCTGCGCGCGGCACATTGCCCGCCCGCACTGCTGCCATGGAAGCAAAACAAGGATCGATATACGCATCGCATCGTTGGCCGGGCGCTTGCGCGCCGCCAACATGCTGCTGGCGCAGCAACCGTGCTGCCTGCACATACCGAGGCCTTGTGTGAGTTCAGTGAGTTCCGTTCTTTCCATTCCTGCTTCCGAATCCCCTCGCGACATCGCCCGCGAGCTGATGCAGCGCTTCGCGGCCACCGCGGTGGAGCGCGACGAGCGCGGTGGCACGCCGAAGGCCGAGCGCGATGCCCTGCGTGAAAGCGGCCTGCTCGCCTTGAGCATCCCGTCCGAATTCGGCGGCGGTGGCGCGGACTGGCGCGAGACGCTCGACGTCGTGCGCCTGCTCGCGCAGGCCGATAGTTCGCTCGCGCATGTATTCGGCTTTCATCATCTGATGCTCGCCACGGTGCGCCTCTTCGCGCGGCCCGTGCAATGGCAGCCATGGTTCGAGCAGACCGCGCGCCGCCGGTGGTTCTGGGGCAACGCCCTCAACCCGCTGGACGACCGCACGGTGTCCAGCGCGCACGAGGGCTGGCGCGAGTTCACCGGGCAGAAGAGCTTCTGCTCGGGCGCGCTCGATTCCGAAATGCTGATCGCCTCGGCGCGCGAGGAAGGCAGTGGCGCCTTCATCGTCGCGGCGGTACCCACCGGCCGCTCGGGCATCTTCGTCGCGCCCGACTGGAACAATATCGGCCAGCGCCAGACCGACAGCGGCAGCGTGACCTTCGAGAAGGTGCGCGTCGAGCAGCACGAGGTGCTGGCCGATCCGGGCCCGCTCTCGACGCCCTTCGCCTGCCTGCGGCCGCTGGTGTCGCAACTCGTGCTGGCCAACATCTACCTCGGCATTGCGGAGGCGGCCTTCAACGATGCAAGGCATTACACGCTGCACGAGTCGCGCCCGTGGCATACGGCCCATGTGTCGCAGATGCACGAAGACCCCTATGTGCTCGGCCACTACGGCGACTTCTGGGTCGGCCTGGAGAGCGTGCGCGTGCTGGCCGACCGCGCGGCCGACCGGCTCGACGCGGCATGGCGGCTCGGCCCCGCGTTGACCGAGGCCGAGCGCGGCGACGTCGCGGTGGCCGTGGCCACCGCGAAGGTCGCGGCGACAAACACGGGGCTGGACATCTGTACGCGCATGTTCGATGTGGCCGGCGCGCGTGCCACGCATGGCGGCCTGCGCCTTGACCGTCACTGGCGCAACCTGCGCACCCAGACCTTGCATGACCCCGTGGCCTACAAACTGCGCGAACTCGGCGAATGGGCCCTCAAGCAGCAATACCCCGTACCGACCTTCTACTCATGACCGCCTTCACCCGCCCTCTCGCTGTGCTGCCGCCGGCCGACGCCTCCCCCGCATCGGACGAGGACTGGGATGCCCCCACCCTGCTGACGCTGCCCAACCCGCGCAAGCTCACCACCTCGATCCGCGCCACGGCCCAGGTGTTCCAGGATCCGCGCTCGGCTGCGCTGCTCGAACGTGTGCGCATGGTGGCGCCCAGCGATGCCAACGTGCTCATCATCGGAGAGACCGGCACCGGCAAGGAGCTGATCGCGCGCCACGTACACGACCTGAGCCGCCGCAGCAGCCGGCCTTTCGTGGCTGTGAACTGCGGTGCCTTCTCCGAGAGCCTGGTCGAGAGCGAGCTCTTCGGCCACGAGAAAGGCGCCTTCACCGGCGCGTTCTCGGCCAAGTCGGGCTGGTTCGAGGCGGCCAACGGCGGCACGCTGTTCCTCGACGAGATCGGCGACCTGCCACTGTCGATCCAGGTCAAGCTGCTGCGCGTGCTGCAGGAGCGCGAGGTGGTGCGGCTGGGCTCGCGCAAGAGCGTGCCCATCGACGTGCGCGTGGTGGCCGCGACCAATGTGCGGCTGCAGGACGCGGTGGCCGCCGGCAACTTCCGCGAAGACCTGTTCTACCGGCTGCACGTGGTGCACCTTGCGCTGCCGACGCTGCGCGAGCGGCCCGGCGACATTCTTCCGCTGGCGCGGCATTTCATCGAGGAGTACCGCCAGCGGCTGGGCTACGGCGCGGTGCGGCTCGATGCGAGTGCCGAACAGAAGCTCTCCGAGCACACCTGGCCCGGCAACATCCGCGAGCTGGAGAACGTGATTCACCACGCGCTGCTGATCTGCCAGCACGGCGTGCTGGGCGCGGAGCATCTGCATCTGTCCTCGTTGAACATCCAGAGGCGTCCAGCCGAGAGCGAGGTCTCCGCGCACGCAACGCCGCAGCAAGCGCTGGAGACGGTGCTGCGCGAGCTGTTCAACGAGCCTCACGAACAGATGTTCGAACTGATCGAGGACACCGTGATGCGCACCGCCTTCGAGTTCTGCCACCGCAATCAAGTGCAGGCGGCCAGGCTGCTTGGGATCAGCCGCAACATCCTGCGCTCCAGGCTCATCAAGAGTCGGGAGATTTCCGCGTTGAAGTAGTCCCCGGACCGGTTCGGTCTTTCGCAGCATTGCGGTCATCGCGTTGCCGTTGTCGATGCTCAGGACCGTGCATTGAAGGCGGTCGCCAGCGCAGCAGCCTGGAGGTGAAGGACCGTGGAGCCAATGCGACCAGTGCGTCCAGATGGTTCAATGACCCGCCGTCTGCGGCACTTCGCGCGCCAGCACCCGCCCCGGCCGCGCGCCCGTCGACCCGCCATCGCGCCACACGATCGCACCATTGACGATCACCGCCTCGATGCCATGGGCCGGTGCAATGGGCGCTTCGTACGTGGCGGCTTCGCCCACGGTGTCCGCGTCGAACAGGGCCAGGTCGGCATATGCGCCCTCCTTCAGCACACCGCGGTCCTTCAGGCCGAAGTTCTTCGCGGTCAGTCCGGTCATCTTGTAGATCGCGGTTTCCAGCGGGAACAGCCCGAGCAGGCGCCCGTAGTGACCCAGCACGCGCGGAAAGCTGCCCCACAGCCGCGGATGCGGCGCGGCATCGTGCGGCAGGCCGTCGGAGCCGATCATGGTCTGGTCGAACTTCAGGATGCGCTGCACGTCGGCCTCGTCCAGCCTGAAGTAGATACCGCCGGCGGGACTGAGGCGCCGGATTGCCTCTTCCTCGGTAACGCCCATTTCCTTTGCGATGACGTCCAGGTCGCGGCCGGCATGTTCGGGCAGCGATTTCGACCAGCTCACGATCACGCGCGAAGAGCTTGCCGCCCGGTCTGCCGACAGGATGGTGGAGCCTGCCGTGTAGGGGTAGCAGTCCAGGCAGATCGGCTGCTTGGCCATGTTCTTCTCGATGAAGGACAGCGCCTCTTCCGACCGGCCATGGTTCGCCGGCCCCACCACCTTCATGTGCGAGATCACCACCTGCACCCCGACTTCGCGGCCGACGCGAAAGGTTTCTTCGAGCGAGTCGATCACCTGGTCAGCCTCGTTGCGCATGTGGGTGCAATACACGCCGTTGAATTCCTTCAGCGGACGGCAGGTTTCGATCACCTCCTCGGTGGGCGCGGCAATCGACGGTTCGTAGAACAGGCCGGTGGACACGCCGATGGCGCCGGCCTGCAGCGCCTCCTGCACCAGTTCGCGCATGCGGGCGATCTGTTCCTGCGTCGCCGGCAGTCCGAGGTCGTCCAGCGTCGCAACCCGCAAGGTGGTGTGGCCCACCAGCAAGGCGCAGTTGGTCGCGGCTGGCTTGGCGCGCAGTTCCTCGATGTACGAGGCGAAGGTGGGAAAGGAGAACCAGTCGCCCTGCTCGTCGAGCAAGTTCAGCGGTGGCGTGACCGGTTGCGTGATGCCGCCCGGCATCGGCGCCAGCGAAATACCGCAGTTGCCCGCGATCACCGTTGTGATGCCCTGGCTGACCTTGGGCGCCATGTCGGGGCTGGACAGCATTAGGCGGTCGTCGTGGGTGTGGGCGTCGATGAAGCCGGGCGCCGCGACACGCCCTGCCCGGTCGATCTCCACCTCGCCGTGCGCTGCGGACAGATCGCCGATGCGCGCGATGCGGTCGCCGCGAATGCCGATGTCGCCCGTGAAGCGGGGCGCGCCGGTGCCGTCGACGATGCTTGCGTTGCGGATCAGAAGGTCGAATTTTTCCTGCATCGATTGCCTTGGATTGAAAGGAGTTAAAGCAGCGCGCCGCGAGCGGCGATCAGCCACAGGGCTTCCACCCGCTCGCCGCGCACGCAGATCAGGTCGTCGTAGAGATTGACGGTCGGGTCGCAATGGCCGGGCACCAGCATCAGCTGGTCACCCAGAGAAAGCGCGGCGGCATCGGGCGTGGCCAGCGCACCGTGCTCGTCGGCGGCTTTCACGTAGCGCAGGTCGGGCCGCTGCCACACGGTGGGCATGCCCGAGTCCACGCTGGAGGCCTTGAGGCCCGCGTCGACGATGGCACGCTCGGGCGTGGCTCGGCTCATGACGGTGGTGCGCACGAACAGGGCGTGCTCGAACGCGATGTCGTGCTCGCCACGCTGGTTGTCGCCGTAGTCGCGATCCATGAAGACGTAGGAGCCGGCCTGGATTTCGTTGAAGACGCCAGAGTCGCGCTCGTGCAGGAAGCTGCCGGTGCCCGCCCCCGTTACGCGCTCGACGGGGATGCCGCAGGCCTCGATGGCGGCGCGGGTCAAGCGCGCGGCCTCTGCGGCGACGGCAATGGCCGCGGCGCGGTCTTGCGGCGCTCGCAGGTGCTGGGCCGGCCCGTGATAGCAGTGCAGGCCCATGAAGCGCAGCGGTGCACTGGCCGCGATCTGCTGCGCAAGCCGCACTGCTTCTTCGCCGGGGGCCACACCACAGCGGTTGGCCCCGACGTTGACCTCGACATACACATCCAGCGTCACGTCCTCAGCCTGCGCTACGGCAACCAGCGCCTGCACCTGTTGCGGGTGATCGACCAGCACGCCCATGCGTGCGCGGCGGGCCAGTGCGGCCAGGCGGCGCAGCTTGGTTTCGCCCATCACCTGGTTGGTGACCAGCACGTCAGCGATGCCGGCTTCGACGAACACGGCCGCCTCGCTGACCTTCTGGCAGCAGATGCCGGCCGCGCCCAGGGCGATCTGGCGCAGGGCGATTTCCGGCGTCTTGTGACACTTGGCATGGGCGCGCAGGCGCACGCCGCTGCCGCGCAGTGCCTCGGCCATGCGCGCGAGGTTGCGCTCGAAGGCATCGAGGTCGAGCACGAGCGCGGGGGTGTCGATGGCGTCGAGGCGATCGCCGGGCCTTGCGGCTTTCCAGGGAGTCATGGTGAGTTGGCCTTCAGTCGATCTTCGCGCCCGAGTCCTTGATGATCTTGGCCCACTTGAGCGTCTCGCGGCGCGAGAGGTCGAGGAACTGCTCCGACGTGGCGAAATCGGTCTCGGCGCCCAGCAGCCTGAAGCGCTCGCGCAATGCCGGGTTGGCCAGTGCGGTGCGGATCTCGGCATTGAGGCGCGCCACCACGTCCTTGGGCATGCGGGCCGGCCCGATGATGCCGCCCCAGGCTTCCACCTCGAAGCCCGGCACGCCGGCCTCGGCGATGGTAGGAATGTCCGGATAGGTGGGCGAGCGCTGGCGCGACGAGATGCCCAGCGCCCTCACCTTGCCCGCCTGGGCCTGCGGGCCGGACACCGGCGTGTTGACCATCATGAGCTGCACGCCGCCGCCGATCAGGTCGGTAATGGCCGCCGTTGCGGCCTTGTAGGGCACGTGCAGCATGTCGGTGCCGGTCATGGCCTTGAAGAGCTCGACGCCCAGGTGCGCGGTGGTGCCGTTGCCGTCGGACGCGAAGGCCAGCTTGCCGGGGTTCTTCTTCGCGTAGGCAACGAGCTCGGGCACGGTCTTGACCGGCAGGTCGTTGTTGACGATCAGCAGGTTGGACAGGCGCAGCGTGTTGGCGACCAGCGTCAGGTCTTTCTCGACGTCGTACGGCACGCTGGGCAGCAGCGACCGGTTGGTGGCCAGCGAGACGATGTTGCCGTAGGCCAGCGTGTAGCCGTCGGGCGCGGAATGCACCAGGTCCATGGTGCCGATCGTGTAGGAGCCGCCGGGCTTGTTGTCGACCACGATAGGCACGCCCATCTGCTGCGACAACTGAGCGCCCAGCGCGCGCATCAACGCGTCGGGTGCGCCGCCCGGGGCCGAGGGCACGATCAGGCGGATCGGCTTGTCGGGATAGGCCGCGAGGCCCGGCATCGAAACCGCCGACAGCGCGGCGAGGACGAGAGTACACAGCAAGGCACGTAGACGCATGGCAGAGAACTCCGGCAATGAAGGATCGGTGTGCGGATGATCTGCCCGCGAACCGGGTTGGACAAGCCATGTTTCCTGGGTTTAGCATGAGCTTTCCTCATGCACGAGGCCGGTGCGTATAGGCAGCTCCATCGGTTGCATGCACCAGACTTGCTCTTTTCTCATGAACCATCACGTTCGCGCTCCCTCGACGATGTCCCTGATGTGCCTGGAGGCCAGCGCGCGGCTGCGCTCCTTCACTGCTGCCGCGCAGGAGCTCCGCCTCACGCAAGGCGCTGTGAGCCGGCAGGTGCAGACACTGGAAGACCGGCTCGGCGTAAAGCTCTTCACGCGCCGGCGCGAGGCCCTGGCCCTGACGGACGCGGGCCGCTACTACCTGGGCGAAGTCGGGCCGCTGCTGCAGCGGCTGGAGCGCGCCACCGCCAATGTGATGGCGCTCAAGGGCCGGGGTGGCGAGCTTTCGCTGTCGGTTGGCGCTTCGGTCGGCAGCTACTGGCTGATTCCGCGCCTGCCCGGGTTCACGCGCGACCATGGCGAGATCACGCTCAACCTGGGCACACGCGTGGGGCCGGTGGACTTCAGCGCCACGCCGGTCGATGCGTCGCTGGAATTCGGCGACGGCCAGCGGCCGGGCCTGCGCAGCGAGTTCGTGCTGCCGCTGGACCTCTCGCCCTACGCGGCGCCAGCCTGGATCGCCGAGCACGGCAAGGCGGTCGATGTGAACACGCCGCGCTCGGCGCTGATCCACCACCAGACCCTGCCCGGCGCATGGGACGAATGGTTCGCACGCGAAGGCATTGTGGGCGAGGCAGGACGCGAAGGGCCGCGCTACGACATCATGTCGATGGCCCTCAACGCCTCGCTGGCCGGCATGGGCGTGGCGCTGCTGCCGCCCTACATGAGCGACGAGTCGGTGGCGTCGGGGCGCCTGCGGCGGCTGTCGCGCCGCAAATGGCGCTATGCCAAGGGCTACTACCTCGTGTATCCGGAAGAGTCGGCGCAGATGCAGTCGCTGCAGGTCTTCAGGCAATGGCTGCTGGCGCAGGTGAACGACTCCTAGCGTCCTGCCGCCGGTCTTGACCCAGGTCAAGCGCCAGGCCCTACCTCGTGGCTAGCATCGAAGGCGACACGAGGAGACACCGTGGAACTCGAGATACCGGAGATGCTGGCCGCTGCGCTGCAGGGTCAGGTCGGCGCGCAAACGCCGCTTGGCCTTCAACTGGGTGGGCTTGGCGCCGGCAGCGGTGTGCGCGTCGTGTCCAGTTGCCATTTCGACGGCCACTCGCTCAACCTGCTCTTCCAGCTGGGCCTGGCTGCCGGCTCACGCGACTTGGTGTTCCAGCTGCTCGCGCTGGACAACCTCAACGGCGAACCGCCCGCTAAGCCCATCTCCAGCCTGGAGTCGATGGTCCCGGCGTTGACCGAGTGGCTCTCGCGTGACCTGATCGATGGCTGGCTCTACCAGCGCGGCAAGGACGGCGTACTGCTGCCCTGGCTGGTCCATGCAGTGCGCCTTGTGCAACCGGCGGACAACGAGGCTTACGTGCTGGTGGGCCTGCTGGCCAACACGCTGCAGGCCGCCGGCCGCGAGCCGCCCTCCGAACCGCGCTTGCGTTTCGCGGGCATGACCTGGGGCCTGAGCTTCTACGCGGAAGACCTGCCCGGCCGCACGCTGGCCGGCCTCTTTGCCGACCACGGCTTCCACAAGGAGTGCGCCGAGTTCAGGCGCGAGTACGACAAGCAGGTGGCGTGCTTCACGAAGCTGCAGCCGCAGTTCGGTGCCCAGTTCACCATCGACGGCAGCGCCTGGACGGCCGGCGAAGGCCCCCGGGCAAGTATGGCGTGCCACCGGCTGCCCGAAGGCGCGTTGGCGCGCTGCGTGAACGACGAGGAACTGCTGCAGCGCCGCTTCGACCTGGCCGCCGATCCGCACTACTGGCGCGAGAGTGGTGTCGACAGCGGCTTCGACCGCATTCCCCAGCACTGCTACTTGCACCTGTTCCACCTCGACTGGCATCGCAACATCTGGGTCCATGCGCAGCACGTGCAGGAATACAAGTACCAGCCCGGCCTGCGCGAGCGACTGGTGCTGCCGCAGGCGCACCGCGACCTGATCGACATCCTGACGGCCGACCGCTGCTTCCTCGTGGAAGACGTGGTGCCGGGCAAGTCAGGCGGCACCACCATCCTGTGCAAGGGCGCGCCGGGCCTGGGCAAGACCCTCACCGCCGAGGTCTATGCGGAAGTGGTCGGCAAGCCGCTGTACCGCGTGCATTCGGGCCAGCTCGGCGTGACGGCCGACTCGGTGGAGGCCAGCCTGACGAAGATCCTTCAGCGCGCCGCGCGCTGGGACTGCGTGCTGCTGCTGGACGAGGCCGACGTGTACATCCGACGACGCGACAACGACCTGCAGCACAACGCCATCGTGGCTGAGTTCCTGCGCACGCTGGAGTATTTCAGCGGCCTGCTGTTCATGACCACCAACCGGGTCGGCGATATCGACGAGGCCATCCTGTCGCGCTGCATCGCGGTGATCGACTATCAGCCGCCAGGACCCGACGACGCGCGCCGACTCTGGTCCACGCTGTCGACCCAACTGGGCGTGGAGCTTCCGGGCGCGGTGATCGACAGGCTGGTGGTCGAATATGCCGGCGCCAGCGGCCGCGACATCAAGGAACTGCTCAAGCTCACCAGCAAGTACTGCCGCCGCAAGGAGCTGCCGCTGTCGGCGCAGTCTTTCGCGCAGTGCGCGGTGTTTCGCGGCATTGCCTGCGCCTCGTCGCAGATGTCGTCGCAGGTGGGAGCGATCGAATGATCGACGCCAGCCTGCTGGGCGGCGCGCTGACCGGCCGCATGAGCTTCCGTCCGGGCGCCGCGCCCGTAGCCGCCCCGCTGCCACCCGGACGCCACGGCCTCTCGTTCGCCGAAGGGCGCGAAGCGGTGCTGGTGGTACCCGAGGGGCTGCCCACCAATGCACCGTTGCCGCTGCTGGTGATGTTCCACGGCGCGGGCGGCGAGGCCAACCGGGTGCTGCCGCATCTCGTGTCCCATGCGCGTGCGCGGCGCTTTCTTCTGCTGGCCCCGCAGTCGATGTACCCGACGTGGGACATCGTGGTCGGCGGACATGGCCCCGATCTGGAACGGCTCGACGGCGCGTTGTCGACGGTTGCCACGCATTTCCGCATCGACCCCGAGCGCCTGGCGTTCGCCGGTTTTTCCGATGGCGGTAGCTACGCCTTGTCTCTCGGCCTGACCAATGGCGACGTGGCCAGCCACGTGATCGGGCTGTCGGCGGGCTTCATGAACACGTTCACGCAGACGGGGAAGCCGCGCGTGTTCCTGGCGCACGGGCGCTCGGACAGCCAGTTGCCGATCGAGACCAGCGCCCACCCGCATGCACGACGGCTGCTGGAGAGTGGGCACGACCTGACGCTGCAGCCCTTCGACGGCGATCACGTCATCGTGCCGTGGGTGGTCGCGCGGGCGGTCGAGTTCTTCCTCGGGCCTCAGGTGGCGACACCAGCCTGAACTAGAGATGCGTCAATGCCTGGCGGCTTCAGCAGAACGGATCCAGATCCGTGTCGGCTCCGCAAGACGGGCACGTGACTACCAGATTCCGGCCCGGCCGGACTCGCATCCGCTGCTGGCAGCAGTGGCACCGGATCACGATCTTCTCCATGAGCGCTGAATTTGCGGGCTTCAGCGAGTAGACGGAGTACGTGATCTGGTCATCCACGATGAACTCATTGCTGGAAAGGAAGCCGGCAATGAACCCGTTCACGGGGAAAAGAACGCTCGAACCGGGGACTTCCGGCCAGAAGAAGCGAGTCGCAGTTTCCGCGGGCGCACGTACCAGGCGCGCCGCGCCTTTCAGCTGAGTCGGCTCGAATTCCAGATACGCGTCGCATGTCTTCCTGACCGTTCGACAGATTCCAGCCAATGGGTCCGGGATCAGCACGCCTGTTCCGTGCCGTTGAGTGCACAACTTGGTCAAGGTTGCGCCTGGGCCGACGTCCGCTCTGAGGACATTCAGGCCGGCACGCAAGCTTTCGAAATTTCTGGTCGGGTTCGGGTCCATTGCTTCAGTTTGCGCACCTCGCGCGGGAACTGAAAGGGGCATTTGTCCTGTTCTTGGCAGGCCCTCCGGCCTGCTCCGGCCTCGACAAAACATCCCCTCTGACCACCTGCTGCGACGCGTTGCGTCCATGCCGCGAAAGCTAGAAAAAGGTCCGCGGCCAGCCTCAATGTGATAAATTCACATTTATAACAATGTGAAACACTTCTGACGGATCACGGATGAACGAGCCCTCGCACAAGCGCAAAACCGGTGGCTTCACGCTGATCGAACTGATGATCACGGTGGCCATCGTGGCCATCCTGGCGGCTGTCGCGTTACCCAGCTACCGGCAGTACGTCGTCCGATCCAAACGGTCGGCGGCGCAGGCGCAGATGATGGACATTGCCAACCGGCAGCAGCAGTTCCTCCTTGCAAACCGCAGCTATGCCGACAAAACCGCGCTGACGGCTAGCGGCTATGCGCTGCCGGCGGAAGTCAACAGCAACTACAGCTACGACATCGTCCTGTCGACGACCGGCGTCCCCGGTTACACGCTGACCCTGACCCCGATCGGCGGCCAGACCGGCGACGGCGCGCTCACCCTCAACAGCGACGGCGTGAAGACGCCGGCGGAGAAATGGTGAGAAGCGCGTTGAGAAGCGCCCAGCGCGGCGTCAGCCTGCTGGAAGTGCTCGTCACCCTGGTTGTGGTGGCCTTCGGACTGTTCGGCCTGGTGGGCCTGCAGGCGCGCTTGCAGGCGTCGGAGATGGAGTCGTACCAGCGGTCGCAGGCGCTGATCATGCTGAACGACATGGCCAGCCGTATCGCGATCAATCGCCGGATGGCCTCGAGCTACGTCACCAGCGCCCCGCTGGGCAGCGGCAACACGTGTCCCACTGCCACCGGCACGCGCCAGCAGGTGGACAGCGCCGAGTGGTGCAACGCGCTGCAGGGCGCCGCAGAAACCTCGGGCAGCAGCAGGCTCGGCACAGTGATCGGCGGGCGCGGCTGCGTGCAGGACATGGGCAACAACGAATACCTCGTCACCATCGCCTGGCAGGGCCTGGTGCCGATCAGCGCTCCACCCGCCGGCGTGGCCTGCGGCAAGGACCTGTATGACACCGCTGGCACGCGCTGCGTGAGCGACATGTGCCGAAGGACAGTCACCACGCTCGTGCGCATCGGAGCCCTTTCATGAGCCCGTCGCGCAACCGGCAGCGCGGACTGACGCTGATCGAGCTGATGGTGGCGGTCACCATCATGCTCATCGTGGTGGCGGCCCTGCTCGCGCTGTTCCTGAACGTGAGCAACACCCAGCGCGAAATGGAACGCGTGAACCGCCAGATCGAAAGTGGGCGCCTCAGTGTCTTCGTGCTGGAGAACGAGCTCACCCACGCCGGGTTCTGGGAAAACTACATGCCCCAGTTCGACGACCTGACGGTCAACGGTGTGCCGGAGCACGTGCCAACCGGCACGCCGCCCGACCCCTGCCTGCCCTACTCCCTGGTCAACTGGACCGATGACTACAAGCGCGAGCTGCTCGACTTGCCGGTGCAGAGCTACGAGACCGTGCCCGCCAGCTGCACCGACCTGCTCAAGAACAAGAAGGCCAACACCGACGTCCTCGTGGTGCGGCACGCCGAGACCTGCCTGCCCGGCGCACCCAACTGCGAGGCGGACATCGCCGGCAACCTGTACTTCCAGTCTTCGTTGTGCGGCACGCAGAAGCCTTCGTCTTTCGACCTGTCCACCGCCGGATTCGGCAACATGCTGAAGAAGGACTGCACGACGCCTTCGCCCAAGCGCAAGCTCGTTGCCGACATCTACTACGTGCGCGACTACGCCGATACCGTGGGTGACGGTGTGCCCACGCTGGCGCGCTCGCGCTTCGACTTCGTGGGCGGCGCCCTGGCGCAGCAGCCCCCGGTACCGCTGATCGAGGGCGTCGAGGGGTTCAGGGTCGAGTTCGGGCTGGACACGATCGGCAAGACCAGCGCCGCCGTGAACTACGCCGCGGCCATCGACTGGGCCGATCCGGCGGTCAGGCTGACTCCCGCCAACCGCGGCGACGGCAGCCCCGACGGCAGCTTCGTGCACTGCAGCGTCGCCGCGCCCTGCACTGCCGACCAGCTGGTGAACGTGGTGGCGGTCAAGCTCCATGTGCTCGCGCGCAGCACCGAGGTTTCGCCGGGCCACACCGACACACGCACCTACAACCTGGGCTCCGCCACCCTGGGCCCGTTCAACGATCACTACAAGCGCCACGCGTTTTCCACCACCGTGCGCCTGACCAACGTGACCGGGCGGAGGGAGACGCCATGACTCATACACCGGCCATGCGCCGCCAGCAGGGTGCTGCGCTGCTCATCGGGATGATCATGCTGCTGCTGATCACCCTCACGGTCACCGCGGCGTTCAATCTCAGCAGCTCCAATCTCAAATCGGTAGGCAACCTGCAGACTCGCAACGAAGCCGTTGCCGCGGCCAACCGCGCCATCGAGGAAGTTGCCAGCAGCCTGCTGGCGCCGGATTCCGACGGCACCCCGTCGCTGACGCCGCCCCAGGCCACCGTGAGCCTGGTCGACATCAATAACGACGGCACCACCGACTACACGGTCGTGGTCGCTGCGCCGGTGTGCGTGCGTGCAACCAAGGCTGTCGACACGGGCGGTGGCACCGTGACCGGACCGAGCGGCATCACCGGCGGGGCCTCCAGCAGCGGCTCGGGGCTGTCCACTCTGCCCGATCAATACAACTCGGTCTGGGACATCAGCACCACCGTGACCGATGCCACCAGCGGCACCACCACCGCCGTGCGCCAGGGGGTGCGAGCGCTGCTCAACAAGGCGCAGTTCGAAGCGCTGTGTAATACGACCGGGCCGACACCATGATGACAAAGAAACTCTTCGCACCACTGTGCGCCGCCGCCCTGCTTGCCTTGCCGTTGAGCCAGGCGCGAGCCGAGGACATCGACCTTTTCGTGGGCTACAACCAGGCCGCCACCCAGGCGCCCAATGTGCTGTTCGTGCTGGACAACACGGCCAACTGGAATCAGCCGTTCACGGCCGAGATCACCGCGCTGGCGAAAGCCTTCGAAAGCCTGCCGTCCAACAAATTCAAGGTCGGCCTGATGATGTTCACCGAGACCGGTGGCGGCAACTCCAACTCCGATGGAGGCTATGTGCGCGCTGCGGTGCGCACGCTGGACGACGGCACCAAGGTCAAGTACGGCGCGCTCATCCGCAGCCTGAACAAGCTCGACGACAAGTCCAATGGCGGCAAGGCCGGCAAGACCATGGCCGAGGTCTACCGCTATCTGGCCAGCGGCACCCCGATCGCCGGCAACAACAAGCTGAAGGCCGACTACAGCGGCAGCGTCTACGGCACCGCCGCGTCGAAGGCCGTGTACGCGCTGCCGCGCAACGCGCTGAACGCGGTGAACAGCACCACCTACGTGGGCCCCAGCACCGAAAACTGCATTGGCACGTACGTCATCTACATCAGCAACGGCGCCGCGCAGGACAACACCAGCGACAGCAAGACCTCCGCGGACGCCCTGCTCGCCGCAGGTGGCAGCACCACTTCTATCGTGCTGAGCCCCAGCGGCTCGCAGGACAACACAGCCGACGAATGGGCGCGGTTCCTGCAGACCAGCATGGGCGTCAAGGTCTACACGGTCGAGGCTGCCAAGGCCACCGGCGGCCAGGGCCCAGGCTGGAGCGCACTGCTCAAGAGCATGGCCACCCAGAGCAAGGGGGAGTACTACGACATTTCGTCCGATCCCGACCTGGGCGCTTCGCTGGGTGCGGCGCTCGATGACATCTTCAGCAAGATCCAGTCGGTCAACAGCGTGTTTTCTTCGGTGAGCCTGCCGGTAAGCGTGAATACGCAGGGCACCTACCTGAACCAGGTGTTCGTCGGCATGTTCCGCCCCGACCAGGACGCACTGCCGCGCTGGAACGGCAACCTCAAGCAATACAAGCTGGGCCTGGACAGCAGCAGCCAGCTCGTCCTGCAGGACGCTGCCGGCGCCAACGCGGTGAACAACCAGACCGGCTTCGTTGCGCCCTGCGCGCGCAGCTACTGGACGCCGCTGCCGAGCGACACCGACGCCTACTGGAGCTTCCGCCCCTCCGGCGACTGCCTCGGCAAGGAGGCGGCCGACAGCCCGGACGGCAACGTGGTCGAGAAAGGCGCGCAGGGCTACATGCTGCGCCGCCTCGCGGTGGCCAGCCGCAACATGAAGACCTGCGCACCCGGCGCCTGCTCTGCGCTCACCAGCTTTGCCGACGGCAACGGCAGCATCACGCAGGCGGCTTTGGGTGTGGCAAGCGCCACCGACCGCACCAACCTGATCAACTGGGTCCGCGGCGCCGACAACAAGGGCGACGAACGCACCGACGCCAGCGGCAACCCCCTTACCTCCACCAGCATGCGTGCCTCGGTGCACGGCGACGTGGTGCACTCGCGCCCCGTGGCCATCAACTACGGCACCGATGCCGTGCCCCAGGTGGTGGTTTTCTACGGCGGCAACGACGGCGTGCTGCGCGCCGTCAACGGCAACCGCAGCACGGCCATCGGCTCGGCTGCGGCGGGCGATGAGCTATGGTCTTTCGTGCCGCCCGAGTTCTACGGCAGCCTCAAGCGGCTGTACGACAACAGCACGCGCATCAATTTCCCCGGTCTGCTGGTTACCACCGGCAGCGTGGCGCCCAAGCCTTACGGCATGGACGGCGCGGTAGCTGCCTACCGGCAGGGCACCACCACCGCCTGGCTGTTCGCGAGCATGCGCCGCGGCGGCCGGTTGATCTACGCCTTCGACGTGTCCGATCCCGCGGCGCCCACTCTCAAGTGGCGCAAGGGCTGCCCGAACCAGGACAACGACACCGGCTGCGACACCGGCATGGACGGCATCGGACAGACCTGGTCGGCGCCCAAGGTTGTCAAGTCGACCGGCTATGGCGCCGGCAACAGTCCGATGCTGGTGTTCGGCGGCGGCTACGACAAGTGCGAAGACGTCGACACCAACTCGGCCGCCCAGGCTTGCGGCACGGGCACCAAGGGCAACCGCATCTACGTGCTCGATGCGGCCACCGGCGCGCAGCTCAACAGCTTCGTCACCGACCGCGCGGTGGCGGGCGAAGTCACCATCGTCAGCGACAGTCTCGGCCTGGCACAGATCGCCTACGCGGCCGACCTGGGCGGCAACGTCTACCGGATCACCATCGGCGACGCGACGCCGGGCAGCTGGAGCATGACGAAGATCGCCTCGCTCGGCTGCGATACGGTGAGCACCTGCACGCCCAACCGCAAGTTCATGTTCGGGCCGGACGTGGTCATGGACAACGGCGTGTACGTGATCCTGCTGGGCTCCGGCGATCGCGAGAAGCCGTTGCGCTACTACAACTCCGCGCTCGGCGTGGCCAACCGCTTCTACATGCTGGTGGACAAGCCCACCGACACCGCCTGGCTGAGCTCCGAATCGGACCATTGCAACAGCACCCCCGTGCTGTGCCACGCCTCCCTGCAGGCCATCACTACCACGGCGACCCCCACGGCCACCGACCTTGCGAGCAAGAAGGGCTGGTATCTGGCCCTGGCCCCGGGCGAGCAGGTTGTGACCGCTTCGGTGACGGCCTACGGCATCACCACCTTCAACACGCACACGCCTACCAACCCAAGCGTGCAGCAGTCGTGCCGCGCCGACCTGGGCACCGCCAACGTCTACAACGTGTCGTATGCCAACGCTGCGCCCCAGGACAGCAACGGGCGGTTCCAGAACGTGGTGGGCGGCGGCCTGGCACCCTCGCCCGTGGTGGGCCGGGTCCAGCTGGACGACGGCAGCATTCGCGACGTGGTGATCGGCGCCAGACCCGACTCCTTCCTGAGCCCCAAGGGCGCCACCCCAAAGTCGGCGTTCAAGCAGCCCAAGGGGCGGGTCTACTGGTTCATCCAGAAATAGGCGGATCCGTGAATCGCAAAAGCAAGAGCACACGAGGCCGTCATGGCGGCTTCACGCTGATCGAGCTCATGGTCACGCTGACGGTGCTGGTGGTGCTGATCACCATTGCCGTGCCCTCGTTCGACGGCGTACGCCTGTCGACACGGCTGAATTCCTACGCCACGGCACTGGTCGCCGGCGGCCAGCTTGCGCGCAGCGAGGCCATCAAGCGCAATGCTCCTGTCACCCTGTGCGTTTCGGCCGACGGCGCCAGTTGCAGCACTTCGGGCCAATGGGAAACCGGCTGGATCGTGGTGAGCGGCACAAAAGTGCTGCTGCAGCAGCCGGCCGCGGCCGGCGGTTACCAGTTGCGCGACACAGGAGGGGCGAGCGCCCTCACCTTCCAGGCCACCGGCGTCGGCGCCAGCCCGGCCAGCATCACGATCTGCCGGGCCTCGCCCAGCGCCGGCCAGACCCGCCTGGTCAACATCAGCGCCACGGGCCGGACCAGCGTCAAGCGTGTGGCCGATGGAACCTGCGTCGGGTAAAGGCGAACTGCAAACAGTGGTCCAAAGCTTTCACATGTGACTATTGCACATGACAATAGTGGGCCGTGATCGGCGGCTTGTGCCGCTGATTCTCTTTTGAACCGCACCTTCAGGAATAACGCTCGCCTCCATGGAACATCGGCTGGACTGGGCCCTCGCCGCCTGCGCTCGCATTCTTCGACCGGTGGTAAGGCTCGCCCTCGCGATGGGGGTCAAGCACCCCCACCTCGAGGAATTGCTGCGCGACCTGTTGCTCGAAGAGGCCCAGCGAAGCTGGCGCAACCAGGGCGTGCCCAAGCCCAATCTGAGCCAGTTGTCCATCACGACCGGCCTGAACCGCAAGGCGGTGACCGCCAAGGTCCGCTCCACCGTCGACCCCCTGCCCCACACCGAGCTGTCGGCAGCAGCCAAGACTTTCACGTTGTGGTTGCAGATGCTTACTCAGGATGACACTTTCAGGCGCCTGCCCATCACGGCAGGCAATGCCGCGCCTTCTTTCGAGGCCGTGGCGCGAATGAGCAGCCGCGGCGACGTGCACCATCGCACCATCCTCGACGAGCTGGTGCGCCTGCAAATGGTGACCGAGAGCGAAGGCGTGGTCGAACTCACGGCCGACGGCTTCGTGCCGGTGCAGGATCTCCAGTCCATGCTCGCCTTCCTGGGAGACAACGGCCGCGACCATTTGCTGGCGGCCGTCTCCAACACCCTGGGCGAGGAGCCCAGAATGCTCGAGCGGGCGGTGTACGCGCGCGGGCTCACGTTGCAGGAATGCGAGCAGATCCAGCGCCTCGTCCGGGAACGCTGGGCAACCCTGCACCACGAGCTGACGCAGGAAATGACACAGGCAGTCGACCGCGCCCCTGACGGAGCAAAGGGGCGCATCAGGGTCGGCATCTACACCTATTACGAAGACGAGAGCGCGCCTGTGCCGCCCCGCCCCTCTGAAAGCGAGCCCAAGCCATGAACACGATGAAGACACCCCGCCGGCTCATGCTCGGCCTTTTGTCCGTCGGCCTCATGGCCCTGCTGCTGTCCTGCGGCGGGGGGGGAGGTAGCGGCAGCGGCTCCGTGGGCGGCCTGGGCGTCGGCGCGGGTGGCGCCACGCAGACAGACACCGGAGGGGATACCTCTACAGGAGCGGGGACAGGAACTGGAACTGGCACAGGTTCCACGGGCTCGGGCGGCTCAGGCGGCACGGGCGGCGATACGACCGCCGGCAACAGCAACACCGACGGCTCCGGCGTAGGTTCGGGCGGCACCGGCGTGACCGCCGACGCCGCCGGCATCGGTGCTGCGGACGGCCTGGGCAGCATCATCCTCAATGGGCTGCGCTACGACACCGACACCGCCACCTTCACCATTGAAGACGCCACCGAGCTGCAGATCGGCATGAGTGCGCGCGTCGCCGGCAAGGTTGACGCCAACTTCACCAGCGGCGTCGCCACGCAGGTCCAGTCGGCTGCCGAACTGCGCGGCGCGGCCTCGGGCATCGACACCTCGGCCGGCAGCTTCGTCGTGATGGGCACCGTCGTGAGCATCGACTCGGCCACCGTCTGGGCCGACGCGAACGGACTGGCGGACATCAACCTGAACAGCATCGTCCAGGTGTGGGGCCTGCCAAGCGCACCGGGCGCCCTGCGCGCCACGCGCATCCAGATCGCCCCCACGCTGACCGATCCGCTGGTCACAGGGACCGTGCAGAACCTGGATACCGTGCGCAAGACCTTCACGCTCGGCCAGCTCACGATCAACTTCAGCTCGGCTGCCTTCACGGGCATGAACGCATCGTCGCTCGCCAACGGCATCATCGTTCGCGCCCGTGGCACTGTCGCGCCGATCGCGGGCGTGCTCACGGCCACGACAGTGCAGGGCTGGTATGCCATCCCAGTGAGCGACGGCATCGCTGTGCAGCTGGCGGGCGTCATCACCGACTTCGCCTCGCGCGGCTCGTTCAAGGTGCTGGGCACGCCGGTCGACGCGACCAATGCGCAGATCACGGGCGGCCCTGTGGGATCGCTCGGCAACGGCGTGAAAGTCGAGGTCGACGGCTTCATGTCGGGCGGTGTGCTGGTGGTGAAGAAGCTGCGCATCCGCAACGTTCCGGGCACGGGCGGCCCGGCATCGTTCACGCTGATCGGCGCCATCGGCGCGTACCAGTCGCCTGCCAGTTTCAAGGTCCGCGGTCAGCCCGTGGACGCCAGCGGCAGCGGCGTCATCTTCGAGAACGGCACCGCAGCGAACCTGGGCAACGGCCAGCGGGTGACCGTTGTCGGAGACCGGGTGGTCGACGGCGTGCTGATCGCACAGCGGGTGACATTCACCACGCCTTGAGGCTGCCAGGGGGCGCCCGCATTGCCTGGGCGCCCTCTTCTTTCGCTATCCACAGCAGATTTCATCCACGGCCTCATGGTCGTGGAGTGCCTCCTATCGACAAGGCCGGGCGGTTGATGTAAAACAAAATAACTAAAGTGAAAAAATCACATTTAAACCCGAACGACCCTCGGACCTCGTGACGAACCGCTCGATACGCACGGAAGGTCCAGATAGGAGCATGTATGCCGCTTACCCTCCTCCTTCGACTTCTGCACGAGAAGTTTCCGGCGACGCTCACGGCTGACCCGGACATCAGGAACGCATCGGTCCTGCTGGCGACCGGACTCATCGAGGCCGAATTTCATCTCGATCACTTCGGCTATCAACAGTACGAGAGCGCCGTGGTGTTCGCCATCACGGACGCGGGACACGCGGAGATCGCCAGCCTGCAGACCGGCAATGTTGCAACGACTGCCGAGGGCCAGGAATGGCCTGTCATGCCACTCGACTACCTGCGCAAGATCGGCAATTCGATCTTCCCCCTGCGTATCGACGATCCAGCGGAGATCAACTCGGTGGCCGTGTTGAATGCGGCGGGCATGGTGGAAGCCACGCTTCCCCCGACCTGCCGCACCCGGCAGAACCAGCAGAAGTTCAAGCAGGCGGTAGTCCTGCGGGTCACTCCCCTGGGGCGCACGGCCCTGGTTGCACGGCGGATGTGAACTTGGAGGGGCGGCGGGTGGCTCGCCGCAACGCATCGAACGGGTACCTGCAAATAACGTACTTCTCGCCATCGGGCGGGGCCGTCCCCCTCGACAGGTATTCGAAAAAGCCTGTGACCTGGATGAATGTTTCTTAATGCAACAGACGTCACAAATCAGCCAGGCTCATCGACCCCCAATTGTCTTCGACTACGAAAGTAGTAATGTGAAACCTTCACATACATCGCTTTCAGGTGCGAAGAATGAATTCCAAAATGACACCACCGAGCTTTGCCACCCACTCCGGAATGGCCTGCCTGGCGTGATGCGCCTGGTGCCAAGGATCCTTCGCCATGCTGGCTCGCACCACTGCTGCTCCCGACGTCGACGCAAGCGTCGCCGCGGATGCCCTCATGGTGGCCCGCATGCGGCTGGTGCTCTCGGTCTCCGCGCTGCTGGCTGTCGCGGTCGATGCCGGTGACAACCGGTTGCAGATTCCCGTCTGGCTGGCTTTTTCCGGATACATCCTGCACAGCCTGCTGGTGTATGCCTGCACGCGAATGGGCCGCCCGTATTTCCAGGGCAAGGCCATCCATTGGTCCGACGTGCTGTGGTTCACGCTGATCATCTTCGTGACCGACGGCGTCCAGAGTCTTTTCTTCCTCTTCTACTTCTTCGCGATCCTCACCTCCTCCTTCCGCTGGGGTTTCGAGGAAGGCGCCCGCGTGACGGTCGCGTCGGTCGCGTCGTTCGCCGCCTGCGGCCTGGCCACCAGCACGGGCGGCGACTCGCCGCAGCTGCTGATGCGGACCACTTTCCTGCTGGCGCTGGGGCACATGATCGTGCATTGGGGCGGCTCGAAGCTGGGCCTGCAGCGGCGCCTCGCTCTCCTGGGCGATGTCTGCCAGCTTTCGAACCCCCGCTTCGGGGCCGGCCGCACCGTCGCCCGCACGATGGAAAAGACACTGGCCTTCTTCAGGGCAAGCCACTGCATCCTCCTGACGCGGGACACATCCACCGGCAACTGGATCCTGCGCACGCTGCGCAAGAACGACGCCTGTGAACACATCAGCGTCGAAACGATCGGCCGCATTGCCGAATCGCCTCTCATGGCGCTGGCGCCGGACCACACCGTGCTCTGCAACCGCCTGCCCTGGCCCATGAACTGGCTGTGCGCGCAAAGCCATGTCTTCGAAGCCGGCGCAAGCGGCTGGCGCATAGAGGACGACGAAGGCGCGCAGCGCTGCGCCGCAGTGATCGCCATGCTGGAGGCCCGCGCCTTCATCAGCGCCCCGCTGCCGATGCGGCTGGGCGAGGGCCGGGTCTTCGTGTCGTCCCGTGACGGACTGTTCAACAAGTCCGACGCGCTGTTCCTGGCGCACCTGATGGAACAGATCTTCCCGGTCATCGAGACCATCGAGGTGCTCGACCGGATGGCCTCCGAAGCCGCGGCTACAGAGCGCCTGAAGTTCGCGCTGGACCTGCACGACACGGCCGTGCAGCCGTACATCGGCCTGCGGATGGGCCTGTGCGCGCTGCGCAAGAAGGCGACCGCCGACAACCCGCTGCGCGAAGACCTCGACAAGCTTGCGAGCGTGGCCGACGGCGTGATCGCCGACCTGCGCCGCTACGCTGGTGCGGTCAAGCACAGCGCGAACAGCCCCTGCGGGCTTGTACTGCCCCATCTGCATCGCCAGGCCGAGCGGATCAAGGGGCTCTACGGCATCGAGATCGCCATCACCGTCGACGGCCAGGTCCAACTGGACGACCGGATGACCGCGGAAGTCCTGCAGCTGGTGGGCGAGGGATTGAACAACATCTGCAAGCACACCCAGGCGCGTCACGGCAGCATCCGCCTCGGTTGCAAGAACGGGCAGTTACAGCTGCGCATCGAGAACGAAGCCTGCGAAGAGAGCTTCACGAAGTTCCTCCCACGCTCCATCACCGAGCGCGCTGCGGCCCTCGGCGGGCGGGCGCAGGTGCGCCAGTGCGCGAGTGGCGGCACTGCGGTGCTGGTGGAAATTCCCATCTAAAAAAGACAAGCCAAGGAAGGAATCAATCATGCAACCAGTTGCCCATTCCATCGGTGTCCTGCTCGTGGACGACCACCAGACCATGCTGTGGGGCCTGTCAAGGCTGATCGACGGCGAGCAGCCGCGCATGCGGGTCGTCGGCACGGCCAGCTGTTGCGAAGACGCAGTGGCAACCTCGGACGATCTCGCCCCCGACGTCATCGTGCTCGACCTCGACCTCGACGGCCGGTGCGCCATCGACATCCTGCCCAGGCTTTTGTCGAACGAGGTGTCGCGCGTCGTCGTGCTCACAGCGGAGCGCGAGCAGCGCACGATCGACCTTGCCGTGCTGCACGGCGCGCGCGGCGTGATGCGCAAGGACGCCCCGGCCCAGCAGGTGCTAGAGGCCATCGAGCGCGTCTACAAAGGCGAGCTTTGCGTCGATGCGCAAACCATGGGCCGCGTCTTCTCTCAGCTGACTTCGGTGAAGAAGCCCCCGAAGGCCGACCCCGAAGCCGCCAGGCTGGCGAGCCTGACGCAGAAAGAACGGGAGATCGTCCGCATCGTCGTGGCCGGCAGCGGTGCCTCGAACAAGGCACTGGCCGAGAAGCTCTTCGTCACC
Organism: Variovorax sp. YR634; assembly: GCF_900106655.1. NCBI lineage: Bacteria > Pseudomonadati > Pseudomonadota > Betaproteobacteria > Burkholderiales > Comamonadaceae > Variovorax > Variovorax sp. YR634. The sequence continues at coordinate 69,255 of NZ_FNOL01000021.1, read as the reverse complement.
GAGCACACGCTGCGCAACCACCTCACGTCGATCTACCAGAAGCTCGGCGTGACGAACCGCCTCGAGCTGTACATCTACGCGGTGAAGCACCAGCTCGATACGGCGCCGGCGCACTGAAGCAGCGCGCCGCACCAGGTTGCCCTGAGAGCGGCGGCACTCAATTCAAGTTCCACTCAGCATCGGCATGATCATCCGGACGACCCGGATCGCCGCCGGCGTGAGTATCACCATCGAGATGCACGGAAAGATGCACAGCACCAGCGGCAGCAGCATCTTGGTCGGCACCTTGGCCGCCAGTTCTTCCGCACGAACCTGCCTCTTGTGGCGCAGATCGTCGGAGAACACACGCAGCGATTCGCCGATGCTGGTGCCGAACCGGTCCGATTGGGTCAGCATGGTCGCGAAGGTGCCTATCTCTTCCACACCCGTGCGCAGCGCCAGGTTGCGCAGCGACTTCTCGCGCGTAGCACCGGCACGCATTTCCAGGTTGGTCCAGTGCAGTTCCTGCGCCAGCGCCACGCTCTTGACCTGGATTTCGTCGGTGACCTTGGCCAGGCCGGCGTCCATTCCCAGGCCCGCTTCGATGCACACGAGCATCAGGTCGGCTGCATCGGGGAAGTTCTCGAATATCTCGCGGCGACGCGCGCGAATGAGCAGGCGCAGCACCAGGTTGGGCAGGTAGCAGCCGGCCAGAGCGGCCACCGCGAGGTACAGCAGCATCTCCGTGCCGTCCGCTGCTCCCGTCGTCCGCATCGCCAGGAACGCGAGCGCGGCAAAGCCCAGCGGCAGCAGCGTCTTCATGCCGAAGTAGACAAGGTAGGCGTCCGGGTAGCGGATGCCGGCGTTCAGGAACCGCACCCGCAGCGGCGACAGAGCCGCCTCGCCGGTAGGCGACGACAACTGCGCGAAAGGACCGACGATCCTGACGGCAGTCTCGGTCCAGGCCGACTTGCCTGCCGATGGCGTTACCGCCTGCAGACGCTGCTCGGTACGCGTCGGAGACATCCAGACCGCCAGGCCGGCAATCGCCAGCGACACGGCCAGGAAAACGAGGATGGGAAACAGTATGGTCATGGCTCTTCTCCTTCAGACGCGAATCTTCGCGATCTTGCGCAGCAGCACGATGCCCACGAGCATCAGCCCCAGCATGTACTTGAGCACTATCTGCCCGATCGGGTCCGTCCATAGCGGCGCCATGAATTCCGGGTTGAAGATGTTCATGAGCGCCGCCAGGGCGAACGGCATGAGCCCCAGGATCCAGGCCGACAGCCGCCCTTCCGACGACAGCACCCGCACCCGCGCGAGCAGCTTGAGCCGGTCGCGAATGAGCTTGCTCAGGTTGCCCAGCACCTCCGTCAGGTTGCCGCCGGAGTCGCGCTGGATCAGCACCGCCACCACGAAGTAGCGCAGGTCGGTGAGCGGCACGCGCTCGCTGAGGTTGGTCAGGGCCTGCTGCAGCGAGACGCCGAAATTCACCTCGTCGGCAACCATGCGGAACTCGGTGGCGATCGGGTCGGCCATTTCCTCGCCGATCATCTGCACGCCACTCGCGAACGAGTGCCCTGCGCGCAGGGCGCGCGTCACCAGGTCCAGCGCATCCGGAAGCTGCCTCTCCATGCGGGCCAGCCGGCGGCTGCGCTGGCGCTGCAGGTAGAGCACAGGCAGCATCGCCCCGCCGATCCCGGCGGCGAGCGCCAGCAGCATCGGCTGGCGGCCCATCCACGCCGTCACGAAGAACGCGAGCACGCCGAGCGCCCCGCACACCAGCAGGAAGCTGGAAACCGTCCAGTCCAGCCCCGCCTGCAGGATGAAGCGGTCCAGCCGGTGCGCCCGCGGCAGCGTCAGCAGCATGCGCTGCATCCACGGCACCTCGCTGAGCATGCGCTCCTTGACAAGGTGGGCCTGCGGCGTCCGGTCGACCGCGGCGGAAAAAGCTTGCAGCCGCTTCGCGATCTTGCGCGCCTCGGGCCCCTTGTAGGAGCGCCACAGCAGATACAGACCCTCGATCATCAGCAGCACGGTCACGAAGACCAGCACCGTGACGGTGATGAGCGTATTGCCTCCAAGATTGCTGAACATGGCGGTCTCCTATTCGTAGTGCTTCGTCGGCTCGAACATGGTGTCGGGCAGATCCACGCCGTAGGCATGCAGCCGATCCGCAAATTTCGGCCTGACACCCGTCGCGTGGAAATGGCCGCGCACCAGGCCGTCGGGCCCCATGCCAGTCTGGTGAAAAGTGAAGATCTCCTGCATGGTGACCACCTCGCCTTCCATGCCGGTGATCTCCTGGATGCTGGTGACCTTGCGCCGCCCGTCGACCAGCCGCAAGACCTGGACGACCACCGTGATGGCCGACGCGATCTGCTGGCGCACGGTGCGGTGCGGCAGATTCAGGTTCGCCATGCCGATCATGTTTTCCAGCCGTGCCAGCGCATCGCGCGGCGTGTTGGCGTGGATGGTGGTGAGAGAGCCCTCATGGCCGGTGTTCATCGCCTGCAGCATGTCGACTGCCTCGGCGCCGCGCACTTCGCCGATGACGATGCGGTCGGGCCGCATGCGCAGCGCGTTGCGCACCAGCGCGCGCTGCGTGATCTCTCCCTTGCCCTCGATGTTCATCGGCCGCGTTTCCATGCGCGCCACGTGCGGCTGCTGCAGTTGGAGCTCGGCCGCGTCCTCGATGGTGATGATGCGTTCGGTCGGCGGAATGAAGCCCGACAGGATGTTCAGCAGCGTGGTTTTCCCTGCGCCCGTGCCGCCGGAGATGAGCATGTTGACCTTCGCCTGGGCCAGCCCCTCGAGCATCTGCGCCATCGGCGGCGTCAGCGTCTTGAGCTCGTTCACCAGGTTCTCCATGCGCAGCGGGATCTTCGCGAAACGGCGGATCGACATCATCGGCCCGTCCAGCGCCACCGGCGCGATGACCGCATTGACGCGCGAGCCGTCGGGCAGCCGCGCATCGACCATGGGGCTGGACTCGTCGATGCGCCGCCCCACCAGCGAGACGATCTTGTCGATGATGCGCAGCAGGTGCTTCTCGTCGGTGAAGCTGACGTTGGTCAGCTCCAGCCGGCCCCGGCGCTCGACGTAGATCTTCTCGTGCGAATTGATCAGGATGTCCGAGACGGACGGGTCCGCCATCAACAGCTCGATCGGCCCGAAGCCGAGCATCTCGTGCTGGATGTCGCGAATCAGCGTGCGCCGCTCGATGTCGTTGAGCGCCTCGGGCTCTTCCTGCAGCAGCCGCGTGACCATGGTCGAGATTTCCTGGCGCAGCACTTCGGGCTTCAGGGTTTCCAGCGCCGCCAGATCGAAGCGCTCCAGCAGCTTCAGGTGCATGCGCTCCTTCAGCAACTTGTAGGCATCCGACGCAAAGGGCGGTGTGGTCAGATCGGCCGCGTGCCCCTCCGACCGCGAGGCGGGATCGGCTTCGATCGCGTTGAGCTGTTCTCTGAATGACATGGGAACCTGCCTTGCTGTTGAGGAATGATCCGGTGGTACTTATGCGCGGCGGAAGAGCCGCCCGATGAAGCTGGGCGTCGCCTCCTGCCGCGGACTGAGCGTTTGAGCAATTTCGGCAAGCCGCTTGGCGAGCGCGCTGCCGCGCGACATCTCCGCCAGCGGCACGCCCCGGTTGATGGACGCATCCACGTCCTTGCCACCGTCCGGCACGATCGTGAGCGTCGCGCCGACGAGTGAGCGGCGCATGTCCGACAACCCGATCTCCCCGCCGCCGGCGCTGCGGTTCACGAGTAGCTCGACCTTGCCTGGTGCGTAGCCCAGCGACTTGAACACCTGCATCAGCCGCGTCACGTTGCGGATGTGCGGCAGGCTTGGCTGCAGCACGGGAAAGATGCGGTCGGCGCGATCCAGCACCTTGATCGAGAGCGTGTCGATGCGCGTGCCGAGGTCGAACAGCACGAAGTCGTACATCGGCAGCGCAACATGCAGGATCGCGTCGATGTGCTCGGCCTTCACCTCCAGCGCGCGCGAAAGATCGTCGGGTGCGGGCAGGATGCTGAAGCCCGACGCCACGCGCACCACGCTGGCCGCGAGCAGCGAGGCGTCGAGGCGGCCGATGTCTCGTGCAACGTCCGCCATCGTGGAGGTCGGCCGCATATCGCTTACATACGACAGCGCATCGCCGAACTGCAGGTTCAGGTCGATCAGCAGCACCGAGCGCTCCCGCGAGAGCTGGTGAGCGATGTTGGTCGCGAGAAAGGTGGCTCCGCTGCCGCCCTTGCAGGGCATGAATGCCACGACCTGGCCGGGGCTGCGCGCCTGCGTTCCAGCCATCTTCAGCCCAATGCGCTCGACCGCTGCCTCGAGCGCAGCGGTGTCGGAGGGCGACGGCAGCACCTCGCGCACGCCTGCGCGCATCGCGTGGATCAGGAACTCCGGCGTCTGCATGGCGCACAGCAGCACCACCGCGATTGCCGGGTGCTGCATCGTGAGCTTCTCCACCAGCGCGAGCTCCTGGAGATCGCAGCACATGCCGTCCACCAGCAGGAGCTCCGGAGCCGCCTTCTCGACGACCCACTGCATACGGCTCTTGCCGCCTTCGAAAAGCGACACGTGATGCGAGCGCGCCTCGAGGACCTTGCGCATGTCCTGGAGATGGTTCGGATTGGGGGAAATGATGGCGATCTTCATGGTCGTGTCCGGTGCGTTGCTAGGAGCAGATGGCCGCGCTGTTCGGGTCTTTGCGCATCACCTCGCGCGGCAGGTAGGTGGAAAAGCCCGGCATCGGGATCAGCGGCGCGACACCACCCGCAATGGGTGAAATCCACTGGTAGTTGAGGCCGGTGATGCTGACGGTGACGCCCTGGCAGGTCGCGGCCGTGCAGGCCGAAGGCTCCCACGCCACCGACACAGCGCTGATCTGCGGCAGCAGCGCCTTCATGCGGGCAAGCACCAGCGCTTGCTGGCCGGTGTCGTCGCACACCACCGCATACCTGGCCCCCGCGCGTGTTGCCTCCTGGGCCGCATTCCACGTGAACAGCATGCGCGAGAAGTCGACGATGCCCAGCACGAACATGAGGAAGATGATCAGGCCCAAGGCGAACTCGACCGTGGTCGCGCCGGTAATGCGTTTTCTCATGATGGCGCCCTCATGGTGGCTGCGATTTCGCTGAAGACGATGTTGCCGTTCGCATCGGCGAGGACGACGCCGATCACCGAGGGAAACAGCGAATGGAATGTGTAGCTGCTGACGCGCACCGTCACCGTGGTGATGATCGGATTCGCCCCTACCGACTGCCAGGTGCAGCAGCTGCCAGCCGGCACATTCGAAAGACTCAGCCCGCGCGCCAGCGGCGCCCCGGTGCCGGCCGTGTTGCCGTACACGATCAGGTTGCGCGCCTCGGTGACGTGCGTGCCGGGCGTCTGCACAGACAGGTAGCGCACCGCGTCTCGCGTCGACTTGACGACCGCGTTGTACTCGTACATCGCGCGGCCGAACTCGGTGGTGATGAAGGTCATCAGCAGGAGCAGCGGAATGATCAGTGCCAGCTCGATCAGTGCCGCGCCACGCTGTGTGCGATGGGATCTTTTCATGGCGTTCACCTAACCAGCACCGGAACCAGCGGGCCCGCCGATCCGCCAGCCAGCCCGCTGGTGGTGCAGGGGCTGCCCACGGCGCCCGCGTTGCCGCGGAATTCCAGCTGCGTGTCGGTCATCGGAATGCTCAGCGGCTGCAGCATCAGCATGCAGGCGTAGTCGATCACGTGGTTGCTGCCGTCAATGACCGGCACCGTGACGATGCGGCGGTCGAAGCCGTACTGCATGTGGCCTCCGGCAACGTTGCCGGGATTGGCCAGCTTCTGGAAGCTGTTGAGCGACAGCCCCGTGATCGATTCGCAGCTGTTCGCGCCATTCACTTTGGTGCCGGTGTCGGCACAGGACGCGAAGGCGGCCCGCTTGGTCACGAAGTTCTGCGCGGTCGCATCGGCTCCTGCACCTGGCGCGCCGTTGTAGGCATTGAACTGCGTGGGCCAGTTGGATGATGTGTAGGCATAGCCGGTGTAGTCGGGCCGTCCCACGCTCGGATCGCCGGTGTTCTTGTAGATGCCGAAGCGCTGGTTCCAGACGTCGACCACCGAGGTCTGCACGCCGGGCGTGCCGAGCGTGTCGCCCACCCTGGTGCCGCAACGGCCGTTGAGCTCTGCTTCGGTTTCCGAAGCACTGTTGCTGCCATCGAGATTGGCCCAGCCGATCTGGCCACCCGTAGCCGCGTTCTGCGCTTGGATGAGAGGTACCCATTCGCCGACGGCGAAGCCGTAGTTCGGTGCCGTGCCGCCTGGCTTCGGCTTCATTGCGACCGGGATGGGGCATGTGGTCTGTGCGCTGGCACGGGTGGCGACCGCGCTCGCCGCGACGCTGCGTGTAGCGGGATTGCCGGCGGTATCGCCAGAAAAGGCGCCCATGGCCTTCATGAGCCAGATGTTGACGTTGGCCTGCGTGTGCGTGCACTGCGCATAGCGAGCTACAGCGGGCGTGGTCGTGAGGGCGTAGGCCGAGTCGCGGAATGTGATGTCGGCCGTGACGATCTTGCCCTGCCCGCTCCAGGTACTTGATTGCATATTCACACGGTTCGCATTGCCGGCGGTCTGGCCCGCGCTCACGGCTCGCGTGAGGGCTGTGCTCTGCCCGTCGAGCTCGCGCGCAGCGGACAGAGCGCAGCTGTCGACCGCCGTCTGCAGCTCGGTCTTGACTACGAACAGGTGCCCGAAGTCGAGCGCGATGCCCATGAATCCGAGGAGAAACAACAGAACCAATGCTGCAGTGATGATCATCGCGCCGCGCTGGCGGTGGCCGGGAGTGTGGACTTGCATGATCGGCTTCCTGTGCAGTAGTGGCAGTTTGACAAAGCCTGCGCTTCAGGCGCAGTCGACGCCGCCGAAGCAAGTGAAGACGCGATCAACAAGATCGCTGAGACCGGTGTCGGCTACCAGTGGTCGCAGCGCGATGATCAGCAGGATAGAGATCAAGGCGATGACCAGCGCGTACTCCACCACCTGAGCGCCGCCCTCTTCTTTCAAAAAGGACTTGAACATGGGACTACTCCTTTTTTCATTGAAAAGTTGCGGACTCGATAAGTGAGGCGGCGAGCTTGGAGCGTGCTCCGGCTCGCCCCACCAACTACTTACACGCAACCGCCAGTCGTGGAAGTCAGGCAAGTTTTCACGCGATCGATGAAGAGCGAGAAGCTGCCACCGTTGTCGGTAAGCGCCTTCAACGCAACGACGAGCGCGATCGAGACGACCGCGATGATCAGCGCGTACTCCACCACTTGAGCGCCGCTCTCGTCCTGCAAGAATGACTTGAACATGGGACTACTCCTTTTTCATTGAGAAGAATGCGGATCCGATAAGTGGGGCGGCGAGCTTGGAGCGTGCTCCAGCTCGCCCCACCAACTACTTACACGCAACCGCCGGTTGTCGAAGTCAGGCAAGTCTTCACGCGATCGATGAAGAGCGAGAAGCCGCCGCCGTTTGCGGTGAGCGCCTTCAGTGCGACGACCAGTGCGATCGAGACGACGGCGATGATCAGCGCGTACTCGACGACCTGGGCGCCCTCTTCCTCGAGCATGAAACCGCGAGTCGATTGGCCGATGGCCTGGAGAAAGTTCTTCATGGTTCTTTCCTTTCAAGGTTTGAACAGTTGGAAATAAGGTTTGAAAACAATGGTGTGGTGAGGGAAAAAAGTTCGTTGCAGTTCGTGGCGCTCTCCTTTCCAGGTAAAGACTTCGAGGATCGAATTCGGGAGAAAAACGCAACCCGTCACTTGCCCGAACCACCGCCCTGGCCACCGATGCTGCCGCCGATGTTGATGACGTTGACCGCCGGCGGCGGCGACTTGTAGGACTCGTGGTACTGATTCATCGACTCGCGCGCCGAGCGGCCGTCCATGCCCGCGACCGGGTCACCGTTCTTGCCGGCGTTCGGGTTCAGCGTCATCTTTTTCCTTGCATCGCGCACCGCGTCGCCGAAGCGCGCGTCGTAGTTGGGCGTGACATGCGAGCAGCCGGTGGCAAAAAGGCATGCGAGCGCAATGGCGGTCGATCTGATGAACATGACGGTGCTCCTCACGGGGTTTCGCTGGCCGGGGCGGCCGGTGCCGGGGTGGCGCTTTCAAGGGCGCCGTTGAAATAAACCTCGGCGCGGCTGGGAACGACGTGGTTGTCCGTCGGTACCCGCGGCGACTCGGCCAGCGGACGAACCAGGCGCGGCGTGATGACGAACATCAGCTCGGTCTGTTCGTTCTGGAACTCGGTGCTGCGAAACAGCGCACCCATGACCGGCACTTCGCCCAGGCCCGGATAGCGCTTGATGGTCTCGTTCACATTGCTCTTGATGAGCCCCGCAATGACAAAGCTCTGCCCGTCGTTGAGCTGCACGGTGGTGTCGGCGCGCCGCACCGTCAGCGAGGGCAGCACCGCGGTAACGCCTCCGACCGTGGTGAAGGGCGAACCGGTCTGCGTCAGGTCTGACACCTCGGACACCATCTTGAGGTTGATCCGGTCGCCGTTGAGCACCGTGGGGGTGAACTTGACCCCGATGCCGAACTCCTTCTCTTCCAGCGTGATGTTCGTCCCGCTGCCGCCGGCGGAGCTTTGCGCCACCGGAATGAAGATCTTGCCGCCCGACAGGAAGCTGGCCTGCTGGCCACTGATGGCCATGATGTTGGGCTCCGCAAGAATGCGAACCAGCCCGTCGTCCTTCTGGCCGTCGATGGTCAGCGAGGTGCGGCCGATGCGTAGCGCCTGGACCAGGCCCGCGCCCGTGCTCAGGAAATTGGAAATCAGCGAGTAGTTGTTCAGCCCGCCATTGCCCGAACGCGCAATTCCGACGCGCGCGCCCAGCCGGTCGAGCAGGGTCTTGCTGACCTCGGCGATCTTCACTTCGAGCATCACCTGCTGCGGTGTCGCGATGCGCAGCAGGTTCACCACCTTCTTGCCGTCCGCGCCGTAGGCCGATGCCAGGCTCATCACGTCGTCGAGCTTGAGCGCGTCGCTGATCTCGCCGGTGAGCACGATGGATTTTTCTGCACTGCGCACACGGATGCGGCGCTCTTCGGGCATCAGCTCCGCCAGCTTGGCCTGCAGCGCCATCGGATCGATGGTGACGATCACGTCCTTGATGTAGCAGGTGCCGTCGGCGCTCTGCAGCACGACGTTCATCGAGCCTGCCTGGCGGCCGCGGAAGAACAGGTCGGTCGGGCTCAGCAACGTCACGTCGACGTCGGCAACGCCATCGCCGGTGTTCGCATTGGCGGCCATGGCCGGCGCGGGCTGCATGCCTGCCGGCACGGCGGCGGCAGCGGCAGCGGGTGCCCTTGCCGACGGCTGGCCGCTGACCACGATGCGCACCACACGCGCCTTCAGCGGAATGACCACCGACTTGCCCAGCACGGCCTGGGTTGGCTGGTCGTCCGGAATGATGGCGGTGCAGCGTCGGGCGTTGGCGGCGTTGCCCGCCGCCGCCGGAGGCGTTGCAAGTGCTGCGGCGGGCATGGCGGCCGTGGCCGAGGCGGTTGCCGCGACCTCCGCGCCCATGGCGGGAGCCGCCACTGTCGCGAGGGTCGCCAGCAGACTGGCGAGTGTTGTTGAGAGATGGCGCACTTGGTGTTCCTCCTGGTGACCGGATCAGAAACAGGTCAGCGAGCTGCCCGCGTGCTGGATGACTTCCACGCACTGGGAAGCCGGCTGAGCGGCGGGGCCTGCACGATGAATACGCGGGCGGGCCGGGGCCGGCGCAGCAGCGGTGGAGACTTGCACGATGGCCTTCTCGCCGAACAGCTGGCCCTTGGTGATGCCGCCGGTGGCGACCGTGGTCTTGTCCATCTGGTTGCGAAGCACCAGGGACAGCGTTCCCACGCTGCGTGCCAGGTCGAGCTTTTCCGAGTCCTCGAGCGAGAGTTCGAGCGTCACGGCGCTCACGACCTTGGGCTTGGTGTCGTCGCGGTTGGCCTCCTGTGCCACCGCCAGCACCAGCACTTTCTCAAGCACGGTCTTGCTGATCTGCGACGCCTCCTCGCCACGGCCCTTGTCCTGCTGGGCGTTGACCATCACGTCGACGTAGTTGCCCGGCAGCGCGAAGCCGGCGACGCCGACCACGTCGTTGACGCGCACCGTCATGGCTCGCTTGCCACTGGCGATCACCGCCGACAACCCGCCCTGGGTGCCCACCGGCGCCAGCTTGCCTTCCATGATGGCTTCGCCGCGCAGCACGCCGACCTTCACCACGCGGTCCTCCAGCGCCTTGATGTCGCTGAACGAGCCGTGCGGCGTGGAGCCGCTGGGCCAGTCGACCGTGGACAGCATCTGCGCGTTGACGCGGCTGCCCAGTTCGATGTCGACGGCAGCCACCACGACCTTGTTGGACGCGATGCCGCTTTGCCTGGAGATCCACCCGGCCGCGTAGACCGCGGCCGCCAGCCCCGTCAGAAGGGCCAGAAGGATCAGCCCGATTGCCTTGATGTTCTTCATACGAACCTCCGTCGCAGGTAAAAGATGGGAGGGCTAGACATAGCCCAGTTGATGCGCGAGCACTTCGACCACCGTGCCCGCCGCGATGCAGATGCCGTAGGGCAGCTTTCCCACGGACTGGCTCATGTGAACGTGCCCCGTAGGGCGGATGCCCGCCATGCTCGAGATCGCCATGCCTTGCGCCGCCGTCTTGACGTTGGCCAGCATGTGCGCCAGGCGACGGCGGTGGATGGCGAACACCAGTGCCGCCACGCCTCCGGCAATGAAGGTGAAGAGCACCGCCATCAGCGTCTGCTGCGGACCGATGAAGGCCCCGGCCATGGCCATGAGCTTCACGTCGCCCGCTCCCATCAATCCCAACACATAGAAGGGCAGCATCGCGGCGAAGCCCACGCCCAGGCCGCCGAAAGCGCTCATTGCGCCTGCAGTCGGCGTGCGGGCGGCAAGCGTCCCGTAGATGAGCGCGAAGAGCGCCCCGCCGAAGGTCAGCCAGTTGGGAATGCGGTAGGAGCGCCAGTCGCTGACGGCAGCCACTGCGAGCAGTGCGACGAGCGCGAGCATTCGAACGTCTGTAGCCAGCATTGCCAGCAGTTCGAGAACGGCGTCGAGTTCTTGCATGGTCGGCTCCGTGAGTTCAGGCGCTGCGCCGGATGGCGAGCAGCAGGAGCAGGCACACGACCATCACCAGAGCGCCGATCAGCGCGACCTCCATGAACGACATGCCTGCGTCTTCCCGCAGCAGGTTCATGAAGGTTCTTGGCAGTGGTGCGAGCAGTTCCATGCGTGTTCCCCGTTTGTCGTGACCGGCCTGAATCGCCTGTTTGCCCGGCATGGGCAGAAGCGTTCGGCCTGGGGATGACTTTAGGAATCGCGCTGTCTTCGCACATGAGCGAAGCGCCCCTTTGCGGGGGAGTCAAGCGCCCTGCTCGCTTGGGCTCGGGACCATGACAAACCGCCTACCCGGAGCGTTTCCGGGCGGCAGGAGACACCGCTACGTCTGCGCGAAGGCGGCCGGTGCCGCTTGCCTTGCCTCTTCCTGTTGCGTCAGGAAAGGCCGCCCGCCGCCCTGCAGGTACTTCCAGTACGCGACATAGCCCGACAGGTAGTGCTCCACATCGTCTATGCGCACACGGAAGCTGTGATGGCGGATGAAGAAGCTGCCCACGATGCGCCCCGGGTTCTTGAAGAACATGGCGATCTCGGGCCAGAAGTGGCCCGTCAGCAGGTAGCGGGCACGCTGCTCCAGGGCCCGGTAGAACTTGTCGATGTCGAAGCCGCGCAGCAGGTGCTCGTGCTGCGGGTCGGCCTGCATGCGCGCGATCATCTTCTGCGCTGCCATCATCAGTTCCAGCAGCGTCGGAAAGGTGGTGATGCGCTCGAGCACGAAGTCCAGATGGTCGCGCACGTTGTCCAGGCCGAAGCGGTAGTAGCGCTCGTCCGATCTGTAGAGGGTGAGTTCGTTGACGCAGTAGCTCAGCCAATGGTCGTGGGCCTGCCAGTGTCTGGCTTCGATGAAATGCCCGAATGCTTTCTCCACGGTCTGCAGCCAGCGTGGATCATTGGTCAGCCCGTACAGGCGCATGAGGCCGAAGGCGGCCTCGCCGTCGTAGTAGATGATCCGGTTCTCTTCTTTCACGCTGAGGTCGGGGTGGTTCAGCACATGCACGAAGCGGCCCGAGTTCGGGTCCTGCATGTGCACGATGCCCAGGGCCAGCTGCTCCATCAGCGGCAGGTATTGCCGGTCGCCGGTGAGTTCGGTGTACTTGACCATCGCCAGCAGGCACACGGCGTTGCCGCCCAGCTTGATTTCGTTGTCGTTGTCGACGTCCACGAGAAAAGCGCCCTGCTCTCCGCCGGACAGCGTGGCGTGCTGGATCAGCGTCTGCGTGAGGTAGGCCAGCGCCCGGTCGATGGCGGCCTTGTGCTCGGAGCGCTGCGTCAGCTCCCAGCCTTCGAGCAGCGCGTAGGTGGAACTGGCGTGCCGCAGCGCGTTGTAAGTGGGAATGGGACGGTCGAAGCAGGGAAACCAGCCGTAGTGGTACTGGCCGGTCGGCTTGACCTGCCGTGCGAGGTATGCGGTGCTGGTTGCGACGATGTCGTGCACCTGGCTCGCATCCCAGTTCGGCATGACGCGATGGCCCTTGCCCCGCCCCTGATGCTCGACGGCATGAAGCTGCTTGCCGTCGGTGAACACCGCCCGCGTGTCGAAGACCCAGATAGGCTGCTGCGCCTCGGTCGGCCACTCCAGCTCCTGCCCGTAGCGGTACTTGCCGTAGAGCTTGAGATTGGCCGCATTGGGTGTCGCTTCTTCGAGTGCGCCGTCGTACAGCACGGCGTGCGCACCGAGTTCCGGCTCAAGAATGGCCACGGAAAAATCGGGCTTGAACGCGATGCCATGGCGAAAGTAGTTGCGCTTGGTTGTCGAGAGGCCCTGCTTCAGTTCCTGCCAGGACATGGCGTGCACGGTGTGCACCACGTCCACCCGCAGCCAGATTGGCGCGGCGCCCTTCTGCTTGCGCAGCCAGGCATTCAGCAACTGCGCCCCCCTGACCCATGCCTGCTCGAAGTTCTTTCCACGGATGGTCAGGACATGGGCCCGCTCCTTCCCGTTGCAGACCGACATGAAGAGCACGCCCGCGGCCTCTGCGTCGATGCCGGCGCTGGCGCTCGTGCATTCATCCCACAAGGTTGCAATCGCGGGCCGGGCCGACGCCAGCAGTTCACCCAGACTCATGGCACATCCTTTTTCACAAGCGCCTCCAGCGCAAGAAATTCTTCCAGTTCGGCCGATCTTCGGGCCTTCGAGCGCGCCGCTTCACTCCGCGTCGCCTGGAGCACGCCCTTGAATATCTCAGTGTCGTGCGCGGAAGAGCGCTGATCCTCCTCTTTCCAGCCGAATACCGGCCAGCCATTTCGCGCCGCGACCTGCCGGTCGAGCGGGCCTAGCGCCTCCAGCAGCGCCTTGATGAAGGCCGCGCCGTGCAATTGATCGTCCTGGATGACCAGGCTGCCATCGACATAAGTGGTCTGCGCCAGGCCGGGCGGCAGCCTGAGCCGGCCGTCAGGGTCGAGCATGCCCGCCAGACGGTTCCACATGCCGCTTGCCCCGTAGGTCTGCGAGAACACCTGCTCGCGCAGTGCCGGCAGTGTGGCCGGCAATGGCTGCTGCGGCCCGCTTCCGGGGCGCAGCGCGTATTCCGACCAGCGCGCGGTGCCTTCCAGGAACCAGCGCGCCTTGAACATGGTGTAGCCGTACTGGTACTGGTGAAAAAGCTCGTGGATCGGTGTCACGTTCTGGTTCGCGTGGCGGTTGAGCAGATCGATGCGAAGAGCACAGCCGCCGGCCGCTTCGTCGGAGCCCAGCCGGTAGTTCATCACCTCGTCGTAGGACATCCCGTTGCCCTTCTCCATCTTCAGCAGGAACACATCGATCGAGGTGGCGCGTGCATAGCGTGGCTGGCGCATGGGGTGCGTCAGCCCCATCACATCGGTGAACAGCCTGCGCCCCACGACCAGTTGCGTTGCCACGTCCTGCACCTTGTCGGGTATGCCGTTGCGGTCGAGGTCGCGAATGTCCGGCAGCGCGTGGGCACCCTCCAGCGTATAGCGGATGCGGAACTCGTCGCGCGCGTAGACACGGTCGAGCTGGGAGAGCGTTGCGTTGCGCTCCACCCGGCAACGGCCGGCCTCGGCTTCCTGCGCAGCGACGGGCAGCACAGCTGCCACCAGGCACACCAGCCATCGGGCATTCTTCATGCGAGCTCAAGCCACCAACTGCTGCTGGAGCACAGGCAGCCAGGGCTCGGTCAGCATCTCGAAGGATGGATTGGCATCCAGTCCCATCAGCAGATGAACCCGGTTGGACGGCTGCTGGCTTCGATTGACGGCCCTGTGGTTCACATCCACCCGCACCAGCCAGGCCGAGCCGTCGGCGGGCAGGTGAACGCTCTCGATGCTGCCGTCGGCGCGCTGCCATTCGAAGAAGCAATTGGGGTTGGTGATGATGGGGATGTGCAGGCGCCAGGTTTCCTTGGCCGCATCGTTGTGCAGCGGCATCTCCTCGCCCTCGCTTTCGAGCTGCATGATCCGGGCCCTGAAGGGCGTCAGGCCATGGCTGCGCAGCGCATTCATCACCCGGGCCAGGTAGCCGCTGCAGGCGTCTGTCGGCGTGACGCCGCGCGCATTCTTTGCGGGAATCCGCCGGATGCCGTCTTCCAGCGTGCCGTCGCGGCTTGTGACTGCCCAACCGATGTAGTCCACGCGGTTGTCGCGATATGGCGTCGACGGCAGCGGCTTCACGTGTGCCAGGAAATGCTGCCTCAGCAATTCGGCGTCGATCCTGAAATCGGCCAGCCTGGCAAACATCACGTCACTCGATTGCTCCATGGCTTTTCTCCTCTTCTTCGTCCTCTTGATGGCGATGTGCATCGGACGGCCGTCAATGCCAACGGCGCGAGCACACGCAATGAGCAGGGCCCGCAGGCTCCAGGTCGAAACTGGACGACCTATGCGAAGACGGAGAGGAGTTGTGGCGGCCGCATGGGCCGTTCGAGAGGCGCGGACGGCAAGACCGTCACGGCAAATTCCAAGGGAGCTTCCGGTCGAAGGACCGGCAGTGAAATCTCGCGCCTTCCAGTGGCAAGGTCCACCTCGTCGGAGTCGATGCCGTTATCCAGGACCGAAGCGCCGGCGTGGCCCTGATGAAGCTCGCAGGCGCTTGCCTGATGCACCTGCGCGACGTTGGCCTGGTGCTGCCCGAAGCCCGCCATGTTCTGGGCAAGCACGGCCAACCCGTGACAGCACAGAAAGGCGATAACTGCGGACGTACAAAGCCAGCGACGCATGACGGCGCAGTTTAGCGACCGGCCAGATATTCTGGATAGTGTGATTGCCGATGGGCGTCGCGGCCCCAAGACGTCACGGGATGCTGCGCGCCACGACCCCGAGATCGCGCCAGGCCTCCGGATGGCAGCTGAAGATCAATATCTGGTGCCGCGTTGCAGCGTCGTACAGCACCCGCTTCATCTGCCGCAGGCGCTCTTCGTCGGTGTTCACCAGCGCGTCGTCGAGGATGAGCAAGGTCGGCTTGCGCGCTTCCTTCAACAGGTCCGCATAGGCCAGCCGGGCGACGACGCCCATCTGTTCCCGCGCGCCCACGCTGAGCTCCTCGAACGCGCCGCTCTGGGCGCCTCGCAGGCCTTGCCGCGTGATGCGGCCCGGCGAAAGATCGTCGCCGACTTCGACCTGCGCACCGGGGAAAAGAATCTGCAGGTAGTGGTCGAGGTGCTTCTGCAGCGGCGCGCGCAGGCGTCGTGCCAGGGCCGAGCGCTTTTCGCGCAGCAGCTTGAGCAGGTGGTCGAGCGCCTTCGCCCGGCGTTCGAGTTCGGCGCAACGGCGTGTTGCGTGCTCGAGTTCGCGCTGTTTTTCCGACGCAGCTTCTTCCTGGCCCAGCGCGCCCCTGGCTTCGAGTTCGGCTTCCAGCCGGGTGATCTCGTTGGCCCGCTGGCTGTGCGTGGCCTCGGCCTGCTTGACGCTTTGCTCCAGCCGTTCCACGTCCTGTGCGAGCACCGGCAGGTTCGCGGATTGCAACTGCTGCGCCAACTCAGCGACCTTGTCTTGCAGGGCCGACTGCTGCGCCAGCGCATCCGTCAATGCGGCGCCGGCTTCCGTCTTGCGGCTGGCGCGCGTCGGGTCGTTCAGCGTGGCCTTGACCGCCGCGAGTTCGTCTTCGGCGGCCTTGACCTGCTCGCGCGCATTGCCGGCGGCGACTTTGGCGTCATTGAGAGCCGCGGACGCTGTCTCCAGCGCCGCGCGCGCGGCGCCCTCCTCCGATTCGGCCTGCGCGCTCGATGGCATCGCCGCGTCGGCCGGCGGCATGCCCTGCAGGACCTGCCTTGCTTCAGCCAGCCGGGCCTCGCGCATGGCGATGTCCGCGGCAAGCGCGCTCAGCCCCTTCGGTGCCAGCGCAGCCAGCACGGCCACCGCCGCACCGGCTTCCCCCTTGCGCAACGCCTGCAGCCGCATGCGCTCTTCGACGGCGGCCACGCTCTCCGCGCGCAGGGCCTGCAACAGCCCGGCGAGTTCGTCGCGCGCGCGGTCGCGTTCGATGGCAAGGCTTTCCAGGTCGGCCCCGCCCGGCAGCACCGTGATGCGGCCTATGCCTTCGATCTCGATGTCGGTCCGCGCGATGACGGTCTGGCGCTTCGAGCCGGAAAGCTCGGCTCCGGCAACCCGGACCTTCGCAGCAGGCTGCAGCTCGAACTCCAGGGCCGTCGCCACCGCATCGAGCCGGGCTTGCGCCGTGCGATGCACGTCGGCGCAGCGCTGAAGCCGCTTGAGTTCACCTTCCGGCACCGCGAGAGCCTGTGCCTCGGCCTGCAGGCGAGTGACCTTGTCCTGCTCGCCCCTTGCCTTCTCGTGGCTCTGTGCGAGTGCCTCAAGCTGCTCGGTCAGGCTTTCGACGGTTTTCTCCTGCGCGATGCGGGAGGCCGCCTGCCGCGCCAGGCGGAGGTTGTCGCGCGCGCCGGCATCGGCCTTCGCCGCAGCCGCGTGGCGGGGTTCCCACGCCTGCAGTTCGCCTAGCGCCTTGGCCAAGCCTTCTTGTGCCGCCTGCAGATTCTTCTCTCGCAGGACGACCGTGGCTTCCTCGCGCTCCATCGCCTGGAGTTGGGTGCGCCAGGAATTCACCTGCGCGGTGACCTGCCTGAGCGCGGCGTCCTGCGCGGTCTTCCTGTCGTTCAACCCCTTGGCTTCGTCCAGCCGTTGCCGTGCGATAGCAAGCTGCTCCCGCAATGCCGTCCAGGGCCGCGCGGCTTCGTCTCGTTGGTGATCGCGGCGCAGGCCGGAGAGACGGTCCACGCCCGACTGATAGGACTCGATGTCGGCGCGCAGCCGTTCGATGTCCGCTTCGAGCTCCGTGCGCAGCCTGATGGCATCCGCGAAGGCACCACGCGGTGTTCCGGCGGCGGGCGTGAGCAGTTCGTTGCGCTCGCTCTCCACCGCCTTCAGCACCGCATCGCCGTTGCTGGAGGCCAGCTCGCCCAGCGATTCGCCCAGTGCGTTGCGCAGGTGGTCGCTGGCAAAGCCCACGGCGCTGGCAATGTCGTGCGAGGTGCCCTGCTTGATCCACAGCAGGCCCGGAATGCCCATGTGCTCCGGCGTGCTGGCACCCTTGCCCGGAAAGCGAAAGCCCAGCAGTGCCGCCAGGTGGTCTTCGGCCACCGCACCGTCCATGGACTTGCCGTCGATGACCAGCTCGCAGCGCTTCTTGCCGAGGAAGGCCTTGGTGAGCCGGCATGGCTTGCCGTCGAGTTCGAAGTCGACCTCGACGGTGGGCGTTGCCGAGCTTTCTCCCCATGGCCGCAGATGCTCGACCGCGCTGGAGCGATGTCGTTCGAAGAAGGCCGCGCGAATGGCCTCGGCGACGGTGGACTTGCCCGATTCGTTGGGCGCCGCGAAGAGATTCAGCCCGTCGGTGAAGCCGTCTATTTCGAGCGGTGCGCGGAACAGCTTGAAGTTCTCGATGCGAAGACGCTGCAACTTCATGCGGCGGCTCCCTTCGCGTCGAGGATGCGGGCGAGCGTGAGCAGCGCGTCGCGGGCGAGTTCAGCATCGGCATCGCCCTGCTGCGCGCGCAACTCCTGAAGCGCCTCGCCGACAAAGCCGTCGGCGTGCAGCGCCTGGATGTCGTCTTCCGTGGGCTCCAGCCGCAGCGCTTCGCCGTCCCACACCAGCGCACGGGCGCGAGCGCGGGCGGCGTCGAGCGCGGTGCTCAGCCTGTTGTGGCCGTTGAGGTCGCAGGCGCCCTGCGCGCGAAGTTGCAGCACGTCGCTGCTGCTCACCTGCTCCAGCTTTTCGACCAGTTCGTCGATGTCGGAGGGCACCGTGAGCCGCGGCTCCCATTGCTGCCAGTCGAATTGGCCGGTGCGGACCACCTCGACCGTCGGCTCCGCCCCGGCACCTGAGACGCCGACCAGCAGCGCCTGCCCGGAATCGTTGGCCCTGAAGCGGTCGGTCTCGGGCGTGCCCGCGTACCAGGTGCGGTCGTCGATCTGCCTCGTGCCGTGCCAGTCACCCAGCGCAAGGTAGTCGAGCCCGGCTTGCGCCGCGCGCCCGGTTGCGATGGGATTGGCCGAGTCGATATCTTCGGACAGGATGCCCTGCACGCAGCCGTGCGCCAGTCCGATGCGGGGCAGCCCCTCTTCGCTTGGCGCCGTGGCAAACCAGTCGGTGAGGTCGCCGTAGGTATGGCGCTGCGTGAGCGGTGCGGGCAGCAGCGTGAACTTGCCCGCCACCGTGTGGGGCTTCGGCTCCAGGCAGCAGGTGACGTTCGGTGCAATGGCGCCCAGCCGCTGCGCACGGCTCCAGACCGATTCGCTCAGCGCCGAGTCGTGATTGCCCGGAATCAGCAGCCAGGGGCCCGTAAAGCCCTGCATGGCGTTGAACATGCGCCGGATGGTCTTGTCCGACACGGTCTGCAGGTCGAACACATCGCCCGCGACCAGTACGGCATCGACCTTGCGTTCGGCCGCAATGGCGGCCAGCCGCTCGACCACCTTGAAACGCGCCTCGAACAGCGCCGCGGCGTCGTCGGGCTCGAACTGCGAGAACACGCGGCCTATCTGCCAGTCCGCGGTGTGGAGCAAAGAAATCATGCGTGGCCCTCCCTTTGCCTCTCGCGTCTTCACGTCATCCAGAAAGAGCGAGCATCTTAGAGGGCCTGGGGCTGCAGGCGGGCCGAACCGGCCGGGAGGCTAGGCCTTGGCGTCGATCCCTGAAGCGCACTCTTCGAGCAGCGCGGCCGATTGGGTGACCTGTTCAGTAATCTGGTCGCGCAGCGGCTTCCACTCGAGGCTGAACGGTGCAAGAAGGCACCACTGCGTGGTCAGCGCCAACGCGATGCCAAAAATGATGAACAGCCAATGCACGAGTTCCATTACCGCCCCTTTTTTTCAGACCAAGGGCGAGAGTCTGCGCATTTCACGGGCACCGCGATATCGCCAATTTGGGGGATGCCTTTCGCCAGAGGCCGCCCCGTCCGGTCACCTCGCAGGCAGGTACTGGCGCGGGTCGACCGCATTGCCGCGGTAGCGGATCTCGAAGTGGAGGCTAGCGCGCCCACCGTCCGTGCCGCCGATCTCGGCGATCTTCTGGCCCTGCTTCACCTGCTGGCCCTGTTTCACCAGCACCGTACGCACATTGGTGTAGACCGACATATAAGAGCCGCCGTGGTCGACCATCAGCACGCTGCCGTAGCCGCGCAGCGTTTCCGTCACGGCCACCTTGCCGGCGCCGATGGACATCACCGGCTCACCGACGCTGCCGCCGATGTCGACGCCCTTGTTGCTGGTGCCGTTGAAGCCCGCGATGACCTGGCCTTGCGCGGGCCAGGCCCAGTCGCTGCGCCGCGACGCCGGCGGTGCGACGGGCTCGGGCGCCGCGGCCCGGGGCGGCCTCGAACGCTCGGGGCGTTCCGGACGCTCGGCACCTGAGCTCCTGGGAGGAGGCGGCTCGGACGATGCGCCGCCACCGGGCGGCACCACGCGCAGCACCTGCCCTGCTTCGAGCTTGTCGGGGTCCTGCAGATTGCTCCATCGGGCAATGTCGCCCGGCGAACGCCCGGTCTTCGACGCGATGCGATAGAGCGTGTCGCCCGGCTGGACGACGTACTCTCCCGGCCCTGCCACTGGCGCCTTGGGGGAGGTGGAGCACGCTGCCACCATCAATGCCGCGGTCAGCGCAATGCCCGCGCGCCAGTTCCTTCCTGTCACAACCACTACCGGATTCCTTCCTGGATAACTGAATCTCGCGCTCCCGGGTGCCCGGGGCCGCGCTCGAAGAATCCGGGAAGGCTACCAGCAGTCGCCTGGCATTCAGTTGGCCTGCAGTTTTTCTGCGGTCTTGCGCCTTGCAACGCACATCAGCGACAGCGCGCTCGCGGGGGCTTTCGGGTCGCGGCCCGAGAGCACATTGCCCATGCGGTATTTCCATTGCGCCGGCCCGACTTCGCCGGCCAGCGCCTGCGCTCCTATCTGGTGGTTGTGCGGATGCACGCGGACCTCGAAGCCCAGCGGCTCCAGCGTGGATTCGAAGAGATCCTTCGTCACGCCGTCGCCGGGCCGGTGATGCACTTCGGTTCTCAGCCCCCACAACTGCTGACTGTCCGTCTTGTGAAAACCGTGCCCTGTCGCGCGGTAGACCCACAGCCGCGCGTCCCACATCAGCCTGGCCAGGCCCTTGTAGTCCCAGGCTGTGAGTTGCGGATCGTGGTCGGTAATAAGTAAGCCATTGGGCTTAACGAGGCGGGCGCCTTCCTGCAGCACCGCTTTCATGTCGTCGCAGTGGTGCAGCGATGCATTGATTGCCACGATGTCCGCCACATGCGAGCGGAACGGCGTGTGCGCCGCATCCGCCAGCACTGCCGTGTAGCCCAGGCCAGCCGCCAGCTCCAGCGAGCCTCCGGCCACGTCGACGCCGATCAGCAATCTGGGCCTGCCGCCCAGCGTGGCGAAGAGGTTACCCGGCCCGCAGCCCAGGTCGATGACGACCTTGTCCGTCCAGTCGCCCCCGGCGGCGAGCCAGCGGCTGCGGAAATGCGCATCGCGGTGGCAGTAGTCCAGATATTCCTTGGCCCACGTCGCATTGCCGAAGTATGTAGCGTTGGCCGTCAATGCATCTGAATTGTTCGGAAGAATCGATTCCAAATAGTAATCACAGCGCGTGAGAACTACATCGGGTAATAGGATGTCGCGGAGCATTTTTAACCCTCGGAAGATTTGAAGCCGATAACTCTTTCAGTCTTTGCGATTTTCAGGTTTTGTACAGTTATTTTTTATACGGTTACAGACTAATCCAATTCATAACAGTCGCGCCCGGAAGGATGTTTCACTTTTCGACAGTGATGCCAGTGCGTTTTCCGCATGACTCCCCGGCGTAGCGCGCGATCCGAGGTGGTTGTACCCACAAAGCGGTCGACAGCGAATTTCCCCCTGTGCGCCGCCCGTTTCTCCCCAGGAGTACCCCGCTTCAGCGGGCCCTTTCGGGCACTTGGAGGGTCCGCGCGGCGGGCTTTTTCCTCCAAATCACGCATCAGTTACCTCGAACTGGACGATTCGGGTAGTACGTTTTCGAAATAACCTTATCTAATTGTAACCGAGGCCTAAAGTGCACACATTGGCCAAGGGAAACCTCCTAGGATGAAGACACGAAAAGAACGCAAGTCAGCTTCCTCCTCCTTAATTGGGTGAATGGAATTTCCATTCGCCCAATTGCTTCCATTGTATTTCTTTTGGGATATTTACATGGAAATTCAAACTGTTTCGCAAGCACTCGGTGCTCCGGACCTCGCTCTGGAAGACCTGTTCGTGCCGCGATCCAATTCGGAGGGATCGGCCGGCCGTCGCAGCGCTGCGGTGGCACTCGAACCCCGCTTCGCCCAGCGTTGGACCCAGTGGTTCGCCACCACCGGCCAGCTGCCGGACACCCTCTTCGCGGGCGCGTGGCTGCTGCTGCAGTCGCGCTGGCTCGGAGGCCTCTGGCCCGTGCTGCATGAGGCAGGCGCCGCGCCGATGCGCTGCTCGACCACCGTCGCCTTCGACGCCACCAAGGCCGCTGGCGCCTGGCTGGCCGAGCTGGACCTCGGTCGCCGTTCGGCATCGCAAGCAACGGCACAGCCCACCTCCCTCTGGCTGCGCGAAGAAGTTGCCGCCGATGCTCCGCTGCGGCTGCGCTTCGACGCTGCTTCGGCGTCCCTCTATATAGATGCAGCCGCAAGCCTGATGGATGCCGCCGCGATCGATCAGCTGCTTGCAGCCCTCGTCGACACCGCCGAAGACCTGCTGCAGCACCCCGATGCGGCCCTGAACGACATCCACACGCTGCCGCGCGCCGACCAGGCCGCTCAGCTCGTCGAATGGAACACCGCCCTCGCCCCGGTGAGCCCTGCCCTCACGGTGCCCGGCATGTTCGCGCGCCAGGCGATGGCCACCCCCGACGCCATCGCCCTCGCGCAAGGCGACGCGCAGATGAGTTACGGCGAACTCGACCGGCGCTCCGACGAACTCGCGAAGCGCCTTCAGGGCCTGGGCGTTCGCAGCGGCGACGGCGTCGGCCTGCTGCTCGACCGCTCGATGGCGGCCATCGTCGCCCAACTCGGCATCCTCAAGGCCGGCGGCGCCTATGTGCCGGTGCCTACGGATTTCCCGCCCGAGCGCGTCGCCTACATGCTCGGCGAGGCCGGCGCGCATCACGTGCTCACGACACAGGTGCACCAGTACCTCATCCCTCCCCATCACGGCGTTTTGTTGCTCGACGAATACGAAGACAACACAAATCGCACTGCCTGGAATCCTCCGGTCCTCGATGCCGAATCGGTGGCCTATGTCATGTACACCTCGGGCTCGACGGGCACGCCAAAGGGCATAGAGATCTGCCATCGCTCGATCCTGCGGCTCGTGGTGGGTGTGGACTACGTCGAGCTCGCTCCCGGCCTCGCCATGCTGCATGCGGCGCCGCTCGGCTTCGACGCGGCCACGCTCGAAATCTGGGGCCCGCTGCTCAACGGCGGCTGTTGCGTCATCCATGAAGAGCGCGTGCCGACCGGCACCGGCCTGGCGCACACCATCGCGCGCCACCACGTGCACACGGCATGGCTCACCGCCGCGCTCTTCAACGCCGTGGTCGACGACGACCCCGCCCACCTCTCGGGCCTGCGGCATCTCTTCACCGGCGGCGAAGCGCTGTCGGTGCCGCATGTGCGGCGTGCGCTGGCCGCCCTGCCTGGCCTCACGCTGAGCAACGGCTACGGCCCGACCGAGTGCACGACCTTCGCGGCCACGCATCGCATCGAGTCACCGTTGCCCGAAGACCTGCGTTCCGTCCCCCTCGGTCGCCCCATCAAGGACACCGTGCTGCGCGTGCTGAGCCCCTCGATGGCACTGCTGCCGACCGGCTTCGTGGGCGAGCTCTGCATCGGCGGCCACGGGCTGGCCCGTGGCTATCTGCGGCAGCCCGCGCTCAGCGCCGAGCGCTTTGTGCCCGATCCCTTCGGCGGCCCCGATGACCGGCTCTACCGCACCGGCGACCTCGCGCGCTGGCTGCCCGACGGCACCGTCGAATTCATCGGCCGCCGCGACGGGCAGGTGAAGATCCATGGCCACCGCATCGAGACCGGCGAGGTCGAGGCGGCCATCCTCGCGCACCCCGCCGTGCAGTCCTGCGCAGTGGTCGCGCGGCCCGACGAAAGCGGGCAGCTGCGCCTGGTGGCTTATCTGGTCGCACGCTCGGAAAAGATCTCGTGGGATGCCCTGCGCGCCCACCTCGGTGCCCGCCTGCCCGCTGCGCTGATTCCTACCGCGCAGGTGTGGCTCGCACAACTCCCCGTCACGCCCAACGGCAAGCTCGACCGCAAGGCACTGCCCGAGCCGGCCGGCGAGCGCCCCGAGCTCGCGCAGCCCTTCGAAGAAGCGCGCGACACCATCGAACAGCGGGTGTGCGACGCCTTCGCCCGCGCGCTGCGCATTTCGAAGGTCGGGCGCAACGACAACTTCTTCGACCTCGGCGGCGATTCGCTGCTGGTACTGCAGGTGCTGGCCGACCTGCAGCGCGGCACAGAACTGCCGCTGTCGACCAATCTTTTCTTCCGCAATCCCACGCCAAAAGCAATGGGCGAGCGGATGCAGCCGGCGGGCGATCAGCCCGCCACGGCCGCTGTGGCCGGTTCCAAGGATCGACCGACCACAGCGGCCACCTTTTCGGCACGGCCAGGCAGCGGCATCGATGACGCCGTTGCCCTGGTCGGCACCGCAGGCCGCTTCCCCGGCGCAGCCGACGTGGAGCAGTTCTGGGACAACCTCGTCGCGGGCCGCGACACCATCAGCTTCTTCGACGACGCCACGCTCGACGCCGGGGTCAGCCAGGCCCTGCGCAGCGACGCGGCCTATGTGCGCGCACGCGGCGTGATCGATGGCATCGAAGACTTCGACGCCGCCTTCTTCGGCATCGGCCCGAAAGAAGCGCAGCTCATGGACCCGCAGCAGCGCGTGTTCCTCGAAATCTGCTGGGAATGCCTGGAACGCGCCGGCTACGTGCCCGACGAAGCGCCGGGTCCGGTCGGCGTGTACGCCGGCATGTACAACGCCACCTACTTCCAGCGCCACGTGAGCACCCGGCCCGACCTGGTGGAGCCGGTCGGCGAGTTCCAGGTGATGCTGGCCAACGAGAAGGACTACATCACCACGCGGGTGGCGAACCGGCTCAACCTCACCGGCCCGGCCGTCAGCGTGCACACCGCCTGCTCGACCTCGCTGGTGGCCGTGGCCCAGGCCTTCCATGCGCTGCGCACCGGCCAGTGCTACATGGCGCTCGCGGGCGGCGCCTCGGTCACCTGCCCGCCGCGCAGCGGCTATCTCTACAACGAGGGCTCGATGCTCTCGCCCGACGGCCGCACGCGCAGCTTCGATGCAAAGGCCCAGGGCACCGTCTTCAGCGACGGCGCGGCCGTGGTGCTGCTCAAGCGGCTGGCCGATGCACAGGCCGACGGCGACACCATCTACGCCGTGCTGCGCAGCGCCTGCGTGAACAACGACGGCGGCTCCAAGGCCAGCTTCACGGCGCCCAGCGTCGACGGCCAGGCCGCGGTGATCCGCGCCGCGCTGGCTGCGGCCGATGTCGATGCGGGCAGCATCTCGTACGTCGAGGCGCACGGCACCGCCACGCCGATGGGCGACCCGATCGAAGTCGAGGCGCTGGCCGTGGCCTACGCCGAGCACACCGATGCGCTCGGCTACTGCACGCTCGGCTCGCTGAAGAGCAACGTGGGCCACATGGTCACGGCGGCGGGCGCGGCCGGTCTCATCAAGACGGCGCTGGCACTGCACCACGAACAGATTCCGCCGACCGCGCATTTCAGCGCGCCGAACCCGTCGATCGACTTCGCGCGCACGCCCTTCCACGTTACCGCCAGCCTGCAGCCTTGGCCCCGCGCCGACCTGCCGCGCCGCGCGGGCGTCAGCTCCTTCGGCGTTGGCGGCACCAATGCGCACGTCATCGTCGAAGAGGCGCCGCCGCGGCCGGCCTCGCCACTGGTGGTGGGCGACCAGCTGCTGTCGCTGTCGGCACGCTCCGAGGCCGCGCTCGCGCTGGCCACCGAGCAGCTCGCGGCGCATCTCGAAGCCCACGCCGAACTGCCGCTGGCCGACGTGGCCCACACCCTCGCGGTCGGCCGCAAGGCCCACGCCTTCCGCCGCGCTGTCGTGGCCGGCAACACCGCCGAGGCCATCGCCGCCCTGCGCAATGCCGATTCGCCCCGCCGCGTCAGCGGGCGCATCGCCTCGCGCGCACCGCAGCTCGTGCTGATGTTCCCCGGGCAAGGCGCGCAGTACGCCGGCATGGGCAAGAACCTCCGTGCGAACGACCCGGTGTTCGCGGCAGCGTTCGACGACTGCATGGCCGCCTTCGAAGGCGCGACCGATTTCGACCTGCGCGAGCGCATGTTCTCGGACGACCCGCAATCGCTGGCGCCCACCGCCGCCACGCAGCCCGCGATCTTCACGCTCGAATACGCCCTCGCGCGGCGGCTGCTGGCGCTCGGCGCGCGGCCGCATGCACTGATCGGCCACAGCGTCGGCGAATTCGTCGCGGCCGTGCTCGCTGGCGTGATGCGGCTCGAAGACGCCGCCAAGCTCGTCGCCCGCCGTGGCGCTCTCATGCAGGCCCAGCCGGCCGGCGCGATGCTGTCGGTACGCATGGGTGCGGCCGAGTTGCTCGACAGGCTCGGCCCGCAGATTTCGCTCGCCGCCGAGAACGGCCCCACGGCCTGCGTCGCCGCCGGCCCCTTCGACGCCATTGCGGCCCTGCAGGCGGCGCTGGAAGCAGACGGCATTCCGAGCCGCCCGCTGCAGACCTCGCACGCCTTTCACTCCGCCATGATGGACGCGGCCGTCGCGCCCTTCGAGGCGCTGGTCGGCAAGGTGACGCTGCGCGCACCGCAGACCCCGATCTACTCGACGCTGACCGGCCAGCCGCTAGAAGACGCCGAAGCCACCGGCCCTGCCTACTGGGCCCGGCATCTGCGCGGCACCGTGCGCTTCTCGCCGGCCGTGCGCTGCGCGATGGAGCAGGTGACCAACCCGCTGTTCGTCGAATCAGGCCCGCGAAACATGCTCGCCACGCTGGTGCGCCAGCACGGCGCGAGCGGCGTCGTCTCGCTGCTGCAGGGCGAGCCGGCCGACGAGGCCCGCACCCTGCACCTGGCGCTGGGCCGCCTCTGGACCTGCGGCGCCGATGTCGAGCTGTCGCGCCTCGTCTCACGCATCGGCGCGCAACGCGTGCGCCTGCCCACCACGCCGTTCGAGCGCAAGCGCTTCTGGGTCGACATCGCCGCCGCCCCGCCCATCGCCACCGTGGCCGCGCCCGCCGCCGCCCCGGCCCCTTCCTTCGTCCCTCTTGTTTCACCTACCGCTCTGGAGTCGATCGTGACAGCAGCAACGCCCTCGCCTCTTCATCCTCCCGCTTCGAACGTGGATGCGCGCCTGCGCAGCCTGTTCGAGGACATCTCCGGCCTAGACATGGCGCAGGCGGAGGGGCACGCGCCCTTCGGCGAACTGGGCCTGGACTCGCTCACGCTGACCCAGGCCGCCACGCAGATCAAGAAGCACTTCAAGGTCAACCTCAGCTTCCGCCAGCTGATGGAAAGCTACCGCAGCTTCGACGCGCTCTCGACCTTCCTGCGCGAAAGCCTGCCGCCCGAGGCAGCGCCTGCATCGGTACCTGCACCTGCCGTCGTGGCCGCGCCAGTCGAAAACGCAGTCTCCGTACCGCAGGCCGCGCCGCGCCAGCAGATGCCGGTGTACATGCCGATGCAAGGCAGCAATGCGAGCGACGCCCAGCTGTCGCAGCTGATCTCGCAGCAAATGGAATTGATGCGCCAGCAGCTCGCATTGCTGTCGGGCGCCGTTCCGTCCGCACCAATCGTCACGCTTCAGGCCATGCCGGCCCAGGCCGCCCCCGCGCCTGCCACACCTGCCGCCGCGGCCCCCGCTGAAGACCCCGCGCAACCCGTGCGCTACGACGTGAACAAGGCCTTCGGCGCCATCGCCCGCATCCATACGCAGCGCAACGCCGAGCCAAGCGGCCGGCAGAAGGCCCGGCTCGCCGCCTTCATCCGGCGCTATGTGGAACGCACGCAGAAGAGCAAGCAGTTCACCGAAGCCAACCGCGCCCACATGGCCGACCCGCGCGTGGTCAACGGCTTCCGGCCGGTCACCAAAGAGATCACCTACCAGATCGTCATCGAGCGCTCCAAGGGTTCGAAGATGTGGGACCTCGACGGCAACGAGTACGTCGATGCGCTCAACGGCTTCGGCATGAACATGTTCGGCTGGCAGCCCGACTTCGTGCAGGACGCCGTGCGCAAGCAGCTCGACGACGGCTACGAGATCGGCCCGCAGCACCCGCTGGCAGCCGAAGTCACGGCGCTGATCTGCGAGCTCACCGGCAGCGACCGCGCGGGCCTGTGCAACACCGGCTCCGAAGCAGTGATGGCCGCGCTGCGCATCGCGCGCACCGTCACCGGCCGTAGCACGGTGGTGGTGTTCACCGGCTCCTACCACGGCACCTTCGACGAAGTGCTGGTGCGCGCCGGCAAGGGCGGCAAGGGCCTGTCGGCTGCGCCGGGCGTGATGAGCGGCATGTTCGGCGACATCCGAGTGCTCGACTACGGCACGCCCGAGGCGCTGGACTTCATCCGCGAGAACGCAGACGACCTGGCCGCCGTGCTGGCCGAGCCGGTGCAAAGCCGCCGCCCCGACTTCCAGCCGCGCGAGTTCTTGCACGAGGTGCGCGACATCACCGCCAAGAGCGGCTGCTGCCTGATCTTCGACGAGGTCATCACCGGCTTTCGTACGGCGCTGGGCGGCGCGCAGGAGCTGTTCGGTGTGCGCGCCGACCTCGCCACCTACGGCAAGGTGATCGGCGGCGGCTTTCCGGTCGGCGTGATCGCGGGCAAGCGCGAATTCATGGACGCGCTCGACGGCGGCCCCTGGCAGTACGGCGACGACTCGATCCCCGGCGTGGGCGTGACCTACTTCGCGGGCACCTTCGTGCGCCATCCGCTGGCGCTGGCCGCAGCCAAGGCCTCGCTCACGCATCTGAAGGAGGCAGGGCCCGCGCTGCAGGCCGGGCTCACGGGCAACACCGCCGCCATGGCAGCCGAGCTCTCGGGCTGGTGCAAGGAAGTCGGCGCACCCATCGAGATCCGCCATTTCGCTTCGCTGTGGCGCGTGAGCTGGCTGGAAGACCACCCGCTGCAGGACCTGCTGTTCGCAATGATGCGCAGCCGCGGCGTGCACATCCTGGACAACTTCCCGTGCTTCCTCACGAGCGCGCACAGCGCCGAGGACATCGCCTTCATCCAGCGCGCCTTCAAGGACTCGGTCGCCGAGATGCAGGAGTCCGGCTTCCTGCCGCGCCGCGCTCCCGCCCCCACCCGCTTCGACGTGCGCAAGCCCGTCGAGGACGGCTGCGTCCTGGCCCGCGACATCGACGGCCAGCCCTTCTGGTACGTGCCCGAGGACGCCGCCTCCCATCAACACCTCATCAATGGAAAGGCCGCAGCATGAACGCCGTCCTCAAGCCCACCGCCAGCGGTGGTGTCATCGAATGCATCATTCCGACGACGGAATCGCAGCGCGAAGTCTGGCTCGGCGCAGCCTTGAGCACAGAAGCCTCGATGGCCTACAACGAGTCGGTCGTGCTGCGCCTGCGCGGCGCGCTGGACTGCCCGGCCCTGGCGCGTGCCATGGCCCGGCTGCTCGAGCGCCACCAGGCGCTGCGCGCCACCATCTCGCCCGACGGCACCTACATGCTGGTCAGCCCTCCCGGCGAGAACCTGCTGCTGGAGCAGGACCTGGGCAGTCTCGAGCCGGAAGCCCGCGCGCAGGCACTGCGCGACGCCCACGACGATGCGGTGTGCACGCCCTTCTCGCTGGAGCATGGCCCGCTGTTCTGGGCCGCGTTGTACCGCCTGGACGACGCCGAGCACGAACTCGTGATGTCGGCGCACCACGTGGTGTGCGACGGCTGGTCGTGGGCTGTCATCACCGAGCAGCTGGGCCACCTCTATGCCGAGGAAACCGGCATTGGCCTGAAGCTCAAGCCCGCGCCGCTCTTCGCCGACTTTGCCGCCGAGGAAGCCGCCGCCGCCGCGAGTGCCGACATGCAGCCGCACATCGACTACTGGCTGGGCCGCTTCTCCGGCAGCACGCTGCCGGTGCTCGACCTGCCGCTGGACCGCCCGCGTCCGGCTGTTCGCACCTTCAATTCGCGCCGCGCCGAGCGCCTGCTCGACAAGCGCCTGGTCAGTGCCGTGCGCACGGCGAGCACCAGGGCCGGCGTCAGCCTTTTCACGGGCCTGCTCAGCGGCTTCGTTGCCACGCTGCACCGCCTCACGAGTCATGAAGACATCGTCGTCGGCATTCCGGCGTCGGGCCAGCTCGCGCACGACATGCCCGGCCTGGTCGGCCACTGCGTGAACCTGCTGCCGCTGCGTATCGCCGCTCATTCGGGCATGCGCTTCGACGCGCTGATGGACGAATGCAGCACCGCCGTGCTCGACGCCTTCGACCACCAGGCGCTGACTTACGGCGCGCTGCTGGGCCAGCTGTCGCTGGAGCGCGACCCGAGCCGGCTGCCGCTGGTGAGCGTGGCCTTCAACGTCGACCCCGACGTGGCGAGCAGCGCACAGGCATTCACGACCCTCGACGTCGTGCAGGACACGATCGCCCGCCAGTACGAGAACTTCGAACTGTTCGTCAACCTGCGCCCGCTCGATGGCGGTCTGCAAGTGGAGGTTCAGTACAACACCGACCTGTTCGACGAGGTCAGCGTGCAGCGCTGGCTCGGCATGTTCGAGTGCGTGCTGCAGTCGGCCTCGCACAAGCCCGACGAAACGGTCGGCCGGCTCGAAGTGCTGTCCAGCACCGCCGCGCGTTCGCTGCTGGCGCTGCAGCCCGCGCGCGTTCCGCTGGTCGGCGAACCGCTGGCGCACGCCGGCTTTCTTGCACGCGTGCCGCGGCAACCCAATCACCCGGCGGTGCGCGACGGCGCGCGAAGCTGCAGCTACGGCGAGCTCGACGCGCAGTCCAACCGCCTGGCGCGTGCACTGCGCATGCGCGGCGTGGGCCGCGGCCAGCGCGTGGGGCTGTGCCTGGAGCGCAGCCTGGAGATGGTCGTCGCGATGCTCGGCATTCTCAAGGCGGGTGCGTCCTATGTGCCGCTCGACACCGCGTTTCCGCAGGCGCGGCTGGACCACTACGCGACTGACGCCAGCCTCAGCCAGATGCTGACCACGTCGGACATCGCGGCGGCGCCGCGCGGCTGGCGTGCCGACGCGGCCCTGCGGGTCTTCGAGATCGATCGCGACACCGCCTGGCTCAAGCTGTCCGGCGATGCGCTGCCGCCGAGCACCGACGACCCGGGGCCCGAAGACGCCGCCTATGTGATCTACACCTCCGGCTCGACCGGTTTGCCCAAGGGCGTCATCGCCCATCACCGGGGCGTGGCGCACCTGCTGCAGTGGATGCAGCGCGAATCGGGCATCGGCCCGGCTGACCGCATCGCCGCCGTCACGACGCTGTCGTTCGACATGGCCGTGCCCGACCTGCTGCTGCCGCTGGCGGCGGGCGCCGAACTCGTGATGGTGAAGCGCGAAGTCGCCATGGACGGCAATCGCCTCTCAA
Source organism: Variovorax sp. YR634 (assembly GCF_900106655.1). Lineage (NCBI taxonomy): Bacteria > Pseudomonadati > Pseudomonadota > Betaproteobacteria > Burkholderiales > Comamonadaceae > Variovorax > Variovorax sp. YR634. The sequence continues at coordinate 38,034 of NZ_FNOL01000021.1, read as the reverse complement.
AAGCGCTCGACGAAGAACAGATCACGCTCCTGCAAGCCACCCCCGGCATGTGGCAGCTGCTGCTCGATGCGCAGTGGGCTGGTGGCGCGCCCGGCTTTCGCGGATGGACCGGCGGAGAAGCGCTGCGCCCGAGCATGGCGCTGGCGCTGTGCGAGCGCATGGAAGGCCTGTGGAACGGCTACGGCCCGACCGAAACAACGGTGTACTCCACGGCCTGGCACGTTCGCCCCGAAGAGATCGCGTCGCGCGGCGTGTCGATCGGCAAGCCCGTCGACAACACTGAAATCTGGATCCTCGACGCCAACCTGCAGCCCTGCCCCATCGGTGTGCCGGGCGAAATCTGCATCGCGGGCGAAGGCGTGTCGCTGGGCTACCTCGACCGCCCCGAACTGACCGCCGAGCGCTTCGTCACGGTGCGCATCTTCGGCACCGCGAAGAAGGTGTACCGCTCGGGCGACCGCGGCCGCTGGCGCAACGACGGGCTGCTCGACCACCTCGGCCGGCTCGACTTTCAGGTGAAGGTGCGCGGCTATCGCATCGAGCCCGGCGAGATCGAGGTGCGCTGCTGCGAGGTGGCCGGCGTCTCGCGCAGCGTGGTCGTGGCCCGCGAAGACAACCCCGGCGACGTGCGCCTGGTGGCCTACCTTGCGCTCGCCCAGGGCGCCGGCTTCGACCTCGATGCGCTGATGGTGCATCTGCGCAAGCACCTGCCAGCTTTCATGCTGCCGCAGCACGTGGTGACGCTCGACGCACTGCCGACCCTGCCGAACGGAAAGATCGACCGCGTCTCGCTGCCGCCGCCGCAAGCGGTTGCGCGCAACGAGGTACGGCGCGGCGCCGCCCCGCGCAACGAGCACGAACGCAAGGTGCTCGCCGTCATGGAAAAGGTGCTGAGCCTGCCGGGCCTCGACATGCACGACAACTTCTTCACCATGGGCGGCCACTCGCTGCTGGCTGCGCGGCTCACCACGCTGCTGAGCCGCGAGTTCCAGGTCACGCTGCCGCTGCGCACCCTGTTCGAGGCGCCTACAGCCGAGAAGCTGGCCGCGGCCATCCAGGGCCTGCAGGGCGCAGGCGTCGGCCTGGAGGCGCCGATTGCCTGCCGCAGCGAGCGCCGCAGCGCACCGCTCACGCTTGCGCAGGAACGCATCCGCTTCATGGAGCAGCTGCACCCGGGCCGCTCGGTCTACAACGCGCCCTCGGCGCAGCGCCTGACCGGGCAGCTCGATGCGGCGCGCTTCGAAGGCGCGCTGCGCGAAATGATCCGCCGCCAGCCCTCGCTGCGCACTTCCATCGGCATCGATGCGCAGAGCGGCAAGCCGATGCAAATGATCGCGGAGTCTGTGGAATTCGCCCTGCCGCTGGTCGACCTGCGCGGCCTGCCCGCTGACCAGCGCGAGGCCGAGCTGGCCGAACGCATGCAAGAGCTGTCGGACCGGCCGATCGACATCCATCGCGCGCCGATGATGAACACGACGCTGTTCCAGCTCGACGACAACGAGCACGTCTTCCTGTTCGTGCCGCATCACCTGATCTGGGACGGCTGGTCTTTCGACCTGATGCAGCGCGAGCTGGGCGCGCTCTACGACGCCGCCGAACGCGGCCGTCCGCACAACCTGCCCGCGCTCGCCACCACCCACGGCGACTATGCCGAGTGGCTGGAAAAGTGGCTGACGGAGCCTGCCTGCGAGGAGCAGCTCGCGTTCTGGCGCGGCCGGCTCGAAGGCGCAAAGGCCGTGCGCCCGCCAAAGACAGACATGCCACGCCGCGCGGGCAAGAGCGGCCAGGGCGGCGCGCACTGGATCCACGTCGACCTGCAGAGCACGCAGCATCTGCGCGAGATCGCGCGCGACATGGACGTGACGCTCAGCATGCTGACCTTCGGCATCTACGCGCTGACCATGGCGCAGGTAACGGGCAACGACACCATCGTCATCGCCAACCCGGTGCGCGGACGCCAGCAGGCCGAGACGGAAGACGTCATGGGCTTCTTCAACAACGTGCTGCCGGTCTCGCTCGCGGTCGACCAGTCGCTGCCGCTGCCCGCCTTCATGCGCTACGTGAAGCAGGAGCTGCTGTCGATGATGAACAACCAGCAGGTGCCGTTCGAACGCCTGATGGCAGAGCCGGGCTATGCGGGGCAGATCAAGACCTCCGGCCCTTACCAGGCGATGTTCTCGTTCCAGGATGCACGCGAACGCGCCCGCAGCGTCGGCAGCCTGCAGACCCGCCAGATGCATGTGATGCAGCACGGCGCCACCGACGACATCGGCGTGTGGCTGATGGACAAGCCGCACGGCCTTGAAGGCGCGCTGATCTACAACGCCGACGTGTACCTGCGCGAGACCGGCGCCCAGCTGCGCGAGCGCTATCTCGAAGTGCTGCGCCGCGTTGCCGACGATCCCGCCGCCACGCTTACGCAGATCGCCAGCACCGAAGGCTCGACCAGTGCGGCCTACCTGCGCAAGCTGGCAGCCGCGGATGCGGACAAGAGCGCACCGGCTGATGCCATCAATGGCAACGGGCACAAGGCGCCACAGAGCCTGCTCAACCCCGAGCAGGCGCAGCTCGCCCAGATCTGGGCCGGCGTGATCGGCATCGACGTCAGCGACATCCGCGCCAGCGACAACTTCTTCGACCTCGGCGGCGACTCGCTGCTGGTGCTGCGCGCGGTGCAGCAGGCCGCGCAGATGCTGGGGCACCGCGTGGAGCCGCGCCGCTACCTGTTCGAGAACCTCGGGCAGATCGCCTCTTCGGCCCACGCCGCGCCGCAGGGCGTGCCGTCGGACCTCGCGGAACTGGCTGCCGGCACGGCCGCGCAAGCACAGCGCGGTGGGCTGTTCGGCGCCCTCGGCCACTGGCTGCGCAAGGGGTGAAGAGCATGAACAGCTCCGCCTACGCACTTTCCATCGACGCGCCGGTCTGCCGGTACGTCGATCTGGACAGCTTCACCGACCTGCTGCCCGCCCAGGTGCTCTCCGAAGAAGAATGCGCGCGCGCCGAGAACCTGCGCTCTCCCGTCGACCGCCAGCGCTTCGTGGCTGCGCACATCGCGCTGCGGCAGGCGCTCAGCGAGTACACGGGCCTGCACAACGCCGCGCTGCAACTGTCCACCGGCTCCTTCGGCAGGCCCTCGCTGTCGGGTCACACGCGCACCCAGTTCTCGCTGAGCCACAGCCAGGGCCTGGCCTTGATCGCCATCGGCGGGCGCGGCCCGCTGGGCGCCGACGTCGAACTGCTGCGCCCGGTGCCGGATGCAGCGGCGCTCGCGGCGGAATACTTCACCCACCGCGAACAGGAAGCGCTGGCCGCCCTGCCCGCGCACGAACGTGACCGTGCCTTCCTGACCTGCTGGAGCCGCAAGGAAGCTTGCCTGAAGGCCATCGGCGTGGGCCTGCTGGTGTCGTCGCAGACCTTCGAGGTGGGCCTGACGCCGGAGCGCCGCAGCGTCGAGCTCTCGGTGGCCGGCCGCATCCTGTGGCTGGTGGTGGGGCCGGCGCCCGAGCGGCTCGACTGCGTAGGCTCGCTCGCCGAATGGCGCCAGACCGAAGCCCGCGCCCAGTCATTCGGGTCGGATGACGGCGGCACACACATGAGCCGGTCGACCGCTCCCAAGACGAGCACTGCAGCGCGCTACGCAGGGGCCACGCAATGACCCGCTTCACGCCGCTCATGTTCGGGCCGGCCTCGCGCCAGGTCTTCGGCGTGTTCCATGCGGCCGACGAAGACCGGGCGGAGAACACCGCGGTGCTCCTGTGCCCGCCCTTCGGGCAGGAGGGCCTGCGCACCCATCGCTTCTTCAAGGTGCTGGCCGAACGCCTCTCGCGCGCCGGCATCGCCACGCTGCGCTTCGATTTCTACGGATCGGGCGACTCGCCCGGCGACGAGAGCGAGGGCGAACTCGACGGCTGGCGCCGCGACCTGTGCTCGGCGCACGAAGAACTGCGCCGGCGCGCGCCGGGCGCCTCCATCGTGTGGATCGGCGCACGGCTCGGCGCCACGCTGGCCGTGCTGGCCGCGCGTGGCGGACGCTGCGACCCCGTGCGGCTGGTGCTGTGGGAGCCGGTGATCGACGGACGCCGCTATGCGCGGCTGCTGCGCGAACAACACGTGGCCGCCATCGACACGACCTTCTGCATTCCCGACCTGGCCTGGCGCCGTGGCCTCGTGCAGGAGCCCGACGCGCTGCCCGAGGAGGCCCTGGGCACCGCGCTCTCCCCCGCGCTGCGCGCACAGCTTGCGGCGCTGGTTCCCGAGTCGCTGCCGCTCACCGCCCTGCACGACACGCTGGTGCTGGCCGAGCCCGACGACGAGCGCACCGCGCAGTGGGCCGCCGACCAGCAGTCGCGCCACATGCCGGTTCGCCTCGCGTACTTCAAGCACCAGCTCGACTGGGCCTCCGACCCGTATCCCAACAGCGCGATGGTCCCGGCCGATGCGCTCAACCGCCTCCAGGGGGCTCTTCATGAATGACATGACGACAGCAAGAGCAACACAGACGCCGATGCGCTTCGGCCCCGGCGAGGCGCTGGTGGGCATGCTCACGGCACCCGCGCAGCAGGCGCCCGGCGGCATTGCCTGCCTCATGTTCAACATGGGCGCCAACCACCGCGTGGGCCCGCGCCGCATCAATGTGAAGCTGGCGCACGTGCTGGCCGCGCGCGGCGTGAGCAGCCTGCGCTTCGACCTGGGCGGCGTGGGCGACAGCGACGCGCTCGACACCTCGCCCGACCTGCAGGCGCGTGCCGTGCACAGCCTGCAGGCGGCCATGGACATCGCCGAACGCATGCTGGGGGCCCGGCAGTTCGTGATCGTCGCCATGTGCTCGGGCGTGGAACATGCCATGTCGGCGGCCCTGGCCGACACGCGCGTGGTGGCGGTGTCGCTGTTCGACGGCTTCGCCTTCCCCGAGCGGCGCGCCCGCTGGGAGCGCAACCTGCGCCGCGCGCTGGCGGCGCCCGCGCACCCGTCGTTTCCCGGCAAGGCCAGGCGCTGGCTGCAGCGCCACTTTTCGCGCAGCCACTCGACAACGGCGCTGCCTGGCTTCTTCGCGGAGAAGCGCGCGCCCGAAGTCAATGCGGCCTGGTTCGGCACTGCGCTGCAGAGCCTGGTCGAACGCAAGGTGGCGGTGCAGCTTCTGTATTCGGGCTCGCTGCATGTATGCGACCGCGGCCGCGACCAGCTCGGCGCCTTCGCCCGCCTGCCCTACACGCAGGCAGTGCAGTACGAGTTCATGGGCGAGGTCGATCACACCGTCTGCACGGAGAAGGGGCAGCGGCTGTTCCTCCAGTGTGTTGGCGATTGGGTCACCGACCGCTGCTTCGGCGCCAGCACCGAACGACGCAGCCAGAGCCGCCCGCTCGCGGGCGCCGAACACGCCTTGCCCACCACCTGGGCCGCGCCCTGAGGCGCGCCTTTTCACCCTTTCATTCACCCCGAGCACCCACCTTCAACCGGCCGTCAAGGAGATCACCATGCAACGCAAAGATCCAGCGACGCAGTCATGCGGAACGCGCCCTCTCGCAGTCCGTGCCCAGGCACAGGTGGAGTCCCGCCTGCGATGGCTTGGCCTGGCCCTGCTGCTGTCCCTCGGGCTGGTCGCGCTTTCGGGCTGCGCGCCGGGCTTCGGCTCGGTGGGGCCACTGGGCCTCGACCGCTCCACCGGTGACAGCACGGCCTCCGCCGGCAGCGGCAAGGTCATTGCGATCACGCCCGACCTGATCCGCGCGCAGATCGCGCAGAAGCCCAAGAGCGTGCCCGACAGCATCAAGCGCCTGTTCGCCGCGCCGCCGACCTACACCATCGGGCCGGGAGACGTGGTCGGCATCATCGTGTACGACCACCCCGAGCTGCTGCCGAACGCCGGCGCGGTGATCGCGCAGCAGTCCGACCCGACCGGCGTGACCGTCGCGCCCGGCTTCATCGTCGATGCCAAGGGCGAGATCTTCTTCCCCTACATCGGGCGTGCCAAGCTGCAGGGCCTGACGGAGAGCGGCGCGTCGGAGCTGGTCGCGAAGCGCATCAAGGCCTTCGTGAAAGACCCGCAGGTTTCGGTGCGCATCCAGTCGTTCCGCAGCCAGCGCGCCTACGTGCAAGGCGAGGTGCGCACGCCCGGCCTGCAGATCTTCACCGACGTGCCGATGACGCTGTCGGAGGCCATCAGCCGCGCCGGCAGCTTCACGCAGGCCGGTGACCGTTCGCGCATCACGCTGACGCGCGGCGGTGTCTCGACGGAGATCAACCTGCCGGCGCTCCAGGCCCTGGGCGCCGACGGCAACAACATCCCGCTGCGCAACGGCGACGTGGTGAACGTCGGCACCCGCGAGGACAGCCGTGTCTACGTGATGGGCGAAGTCAAGGCCCCGTCGGCGCTGCAGATGCGCAACAACGGCCGGCTGAGCCTGAACGAGGCGCTGGGCGACGCGGGCGGACCTGACCTAGCCACCTCCGACCCCGGCCAGATCTACGTGGTGCGCAATTCGCCCGACAACCTCGACGTGCAGCAGGTCTACAACCTCAACGCGAAGAACCCGGTGGCGCTCGCGCTGGCCGACCGCTTCGAGCTGCAGCCGCGCGACGTGGTGTACGTCGACCGCGTGCCACTGGTCAGCCTGAGCCGCGTGTTCGGCCTGATTCTGCCGGCCGCCCAGGTCATCAATCTTGCCCGCGACACCGCACGCCGGTAAGCGCCTAGCACCCCGCAACAGGAAAAGGTGAATCCCATGAACGCGCGTTGGCAACCTACGCTTCCCGCACCCGCGGCCGCACCCGTGACGGTGCTCGAGACCACCGCCTGGACCCGGGAATCCCGGTTCCATGAATACCTCGACATCCTGATCGACAGCCGCTGGCTGATTGCCATCATCGCGGCGCTGGCCCTGCTGGTGGGCGTGGGCTATGCGCTGTTCGGCCAGCGCATGTACGAGGCCAACATCCTCATCCAGGTCGAGGATCCCGATCGCTCGGGCGGCAACTTCCCTGGCGACGCCAACGGCGGCGGGGGCATCAGCGTGAAGACGTCGACCGCCGGCGAGACCGAGATCCTGCGCTCGCGCATGGTGCTCGGCCAGGCCATGGAGAACACCAAGCTCTTCATCAGCGCCAAGCCGCTCTACACCCCGGTGGTGGGCGAGTTCCTCGCGCGGCATTCGAGCCATCTCTCCACGCCCGGCATCTTCGGCATGGGCAACTATGTCTCGGGCACCGAGCAGATCGCCGTGGCGCAGATGGACGTGCCGAGCGCGTTCGAGGGCAAGAAGTTCACGCTGATCGCGGGCGAAGGCGGCAACTACACGCTGACCAACCCCGACCTGGAAACGCCCCTGAACGGCAAGGCCGGCGTGCCGCTCGACGCCACCGTGCCCGGCGGCGCACTGCACCTGCTGGTGGGCTCGTTCGAGGCCCAGCCCGGCGGCGCCTTCGAGCTGGTGCGCCATTCGAAGCAGCTCACCCTGCTTGGGCTGCAGAAAGACCTGCGCGTGGTCGAGAAAGGCAAGCAGTCCGGCGTGATGGACGTCAGCCTGCAGGCCGAGAACCGCGGCCAGCTGGCCAACGTGCTCAACGAGATCTCGCGGCTGTACGTGCGCCAGAACATCGACCAGAAGACGGTGCAGGCCGAGCGCGCGCTGTCCTTCCTGGGCACCGAGCTGCCCAAGTTCAAGCAGCAGCTGGAGCAATCGGAAGACGCCTACAACCAGTACCGCAACCAGAACGGCACCATCAACCTGGACGACGAGGCCCGCAATGCCCTGGCGCAGAACGTGGACCTGCAGGCCAAGCTGCTCGATGCAAAGCAGAAGCGGCTGGACCTGGTGGGCCGCTTCACTTCCGCGCACCCGATGGTGCAGACGCTGGATTCGCAGATCGCTTCGCTGAAGAAAGAGCTCGGCGCGGTCGACGGCCGCATCCGCCGCATGCCCATGCTGCAGCAGAACTCGCTGCGCATGCAGCGCGACATCAAGGTCAACACAGACCTCTACGCGACGCTTCTGAACAGCTCGCTGCAGATGCGGCTGGCCAAGGAAGGCAAGGTTGCCAACGTGCGCGTGCTCGACCAGGCCCTGCTGGCCGAGAAGCCCGTGCGGCCGAAGCCGCTGATCGTCATCGCACTGGCGCTGGCGGGCGGCCTGTTCCTCGGCGGCGCTGCGGCGCTGGCGCGCAAGAACCTGAAGCGCTCCATCGGCAGCCCCGAGGACATCGAGGCCATCACAGGCCTGAGCGTGTACAGCACGATTCCGCTGAGCACCCAGCAGCGCGTGCTCGACCGCGCCATCCGCACCGGCAAGCCTGGCGTCAAGGTGCTGGCGGCGCTGCACGTGGAAGACCCGGCGCTGGAAGGCCTGCGCCGCCTGCGCACCACGCTGCAGTACGCGATGCTGGGCGCGCCCAACAACCGGGTGCTCATCTCCAGCGCCACGGCCGGCGCGGGCAAGACATTCGTGTCGTCGAACTTCGCCACGCTGCTCGCATCCTCGGGCAAGCGCGTGCTGCTGATCGACGGCGACCTGCGCCGCGGCAGCCTGAGCGAGGAGTTCGGCCTGCAGCGCAAGAACGGCCTGTCCGACGTGCTCGCCGGCGGCGTGCCGCTCGAGCAGGGCATCCACCACCGCGTGCTGCTGAACCTGGACGTGATGAGCGCGGGCACGCTGCATCCCGACCCCGCCGGCCTGATGGCCAGTGATGCCTTCGAGCACACGCTGGCAACGCTGTCCGCACGCTACGACGTGGTGATCGTCGATGCGCCCCCCACCCTGCTGGCATCGGAGACCGCCGCAATGGCGCCGAACATGGGCACGCTGCTGCTGGTGGCCCGGGCCGACAGCAGCGAAATGGGCGAGCTGGTGGAAAGCGCCAAGCGCCTGGCCCACGTGGGCGCGGCCTTCCACGGCGTGGTGTTCAACGCGGTGGACACCTCGCGGCGCCAGCACCGCAGCTACGGCTACGGCTACTACGGCTATGCCCCGGCCACGACAACACGCAGCGAACCCCATTACGCGCTGGACACGGCCGACACCGTCATGCCCAAACGCATCGAACCGGAGCACGCAACATCATGAGCACGCTTCGATCGACCACCCCCGCAGGGCGAGGAACAGGCAGCGCGGCGGCCAACACTGCCGCGTACGGGCCGCTCGGCGGCTCGCCCTGGCTGCGCCATGCCAAGCGCGCGGCCGACATCCTGATGGCCGGCTCGTTCTTCGTTTTCTTCGGCTGGGCCTACGCGCTCATCTGGCTCGGCGTGCTCTATACCTCGGGCGGCCCGGCCATCTACATGCAGCCGCGCTACGGCAAGGACGGCCGCGTCTTCAAGTTCTACAAGTTCCGCTCGATGGTGGCTGACGCAGACGCAGTGCTGGCGCGCCACCTGCGCGAGAACGAGGCCGCGCGGCGCGAATGGGCCATTTACCAGAAGCTGGTGCACGACCCGCGCATCACCCGCTTTGGCGCCTTCCTGCGCAAGTACAGCATCGACGAATTCCCGCAGTTCTGGAACGTGCTCAAGGGCGACATGAGCATGGTCGGCCCGCGCCCCTGCATGTTCACGCAGAAGGACCTGTACGGCGACTACTGGGACCACTACTGCGCCGTGCGCCCGGGCATCACGGGCCTGTGGCAGATCAGCGGGCGCAACGAGATCAGCTACCGCCGCCGCGCCGCGATGGACGCGGAGTACGTGGCCCACCTGTCGCTGTGGCGCGACCTCGCGATCCTGCTGAAGACCTTCGGCGTGGTGACCGGTGCGCGCGGGTCGCGCTAGCCGCGGCCGTCACCGCTTCCTTCGATTCCTTTCGACTTCGTCTCCCTCGAACTTCATCAACCTCTTCACGAAAGCTCATATGCGTATCTTTGTTGCAGGTCATCGCGGCATGGTGGGTCAGGCGACGACAAGGCGCCTGCGCGAACTGGGCCACGACGTGGTGACGCGAACCCACAGCGAACTCGACCTCCTCGACCAGGCGGCCGTGGCCCGTTTCTTCGCGACGGAGCAGATCGACCAGGTCTACCTGGCGGCGGCCAAGGTCGGCGGCATTCACGCCAACATGACCTACCCCGCGCAGTTCATCTACGAGAACCTGGCGATCGCCACCAACGTGACGCACCAGGCATTCGTTTCGGGCGTCAAGCGGCTGCTGTTCCTCGGCTCCAGCTGCATCTACCCGCGCATGGCAGAGCAGCCGATCCGCGAGGAGTACCTGCTGGGCGGCAAGCTCGAACCCACCAACGAGCCCTATGCGATCGCCAAGATCGCAGGCCTCAAGCTGTGCGAGAGCTACAACCGCCAGTACGGCGCCACGCACGGCATCGACTACCGCAGCGTGATGCCGACCAACCTGTACGGCCCCGGCGACAACTACCATCTTGAAAACAGCCACGTAGTGCCGGCGCTGATCCAGCGCTTTCACCTGGCAAAGATCAGCAATGCGCCCAGCGTGCTGATCTGGGGCAGCGGCCGCGCGCGGCGCGAGTTCCTGTACGTCGACGACATGGTCGAGGGCTGCATCGAGGTGATGAACCTGTCGCGCGCCGAATACGACCGGCAGACCGACGCGATGCGCGGGCACATCAACCTCGGCACCGGCGAAGACGTGTCGATCGCCGAGCTCACCGAGCTGATCCGCGACGTGGTGGGCTACACCGGCGCCATCCGCTACGACCTCGCCCAGCCCGACGGCGCTCCGAGAAAGCTGCTCGACGTGTCGCGCGCCAGCAGCCTCGGCTGGCACGCGACGGTGTCGCTGGCCGAAGGCCTTCGCCGCACCTACGCCGACTACCAGACGGCGATCCGCCCGGTCGAGGAAATCGACCCGATCCAGACGGCGCAGGTCGCCGCCTGAGCCACCCCGGCAGCCACACCACAGCAGGCCCAACATGCGCATCCTCTCCTTCTGGTCCGGCATCGTCTGCGCCATGCTGTGCGGCATGGTCGACCCTGTGTGGGGCTATGCGGCGGTGTGCGCGCTGTCGCTGATCCAGCTCTCGCTGCTGGGGTCCTCGGGCTCCAGCGTGTTCCTTCTGATCCACTACGCGACGATCCTCACGTACTTCTCGATCGCGCCGGCGATGCAGATCTCGCACGACGTGGAGTTCTGGGAGGCAGGCGTGATGAGCACGGCGGCGCACACGCAGGCACTGATGCTCCTGCTGCTGTACATGGCCGGCGTGGAGGCCGCGCGGCTGGGCGTGCCCGACGTACCCGCGCACCTGCCCGGGGGGCATGACCGGCGGCTGGTCGGCGTGGCCCACCCTCTTCTTCTGCTGCTGAGCTGCTCGCTCGCGGCCTTCGCCACGCTGTTCATCAAGCCCGAGCTCAACTTCGTGGCGCGCGGCCTCACTGGCACCAGCGGCGGAGAAGAGAACGTGCCGATCGACTTCATCTTCTATTCCACGCTGCCCAAGCTGGTGGTGCTGATGTGCTTCGTGGCCCTGGCCATCCACGCCGTGCGCCGTCGCACGCTGTGGTCCTGGTGCGCGGCGGGCCTGGCGTTCGGCCTGGCGCTGGCTGCGGCCAACCCGGTGAACACGGCGCGGCAGGTCTTGCTGATCGGGCTGCTGCCTCTGCTCATCCACGCCCTGGGGCGCAGCCGGCGCTGGCTGCTCGGCAGCGTGATCTTCGGCTCCATCGCGGGCCTGGGCCCGGTGCTGAACCTGATCTCGCGCGGCAGCTTCTGGGGCGAAGAGCTCACGACCTTTCCGTTCAGCCAGGACTTCGACGCCATGTTCGTGGTCGCGGGCATCCTGGAGCGCGCACCCATTCCCGATCTCGGCTGGGGTCGCTACCTGCTCTCGGCGTTCTCGTTCTTCCTGCCGCGCGACCTGAAGATGTTCCCGGACTTCGACCCGCTCGGCTGGTCGGCCATCCTCGGCAACTTCTCGCAGAGCAACCTGTCGCTGCCGCCCTTCACCACGGCGTATTTCGACTTCGGACTGGCAGGGCCGGCACTGTTCGGCTATGCGATCTCGGCGGGCTTTCGCGTTGTCGACCGCGCCATCGATCCGAACCGGCCGCTGTCGGGCGCCTACCTGTCGGCGCTGGTGCTGCTCGCCGCCTACGTGCCGTTCATGCGCGGCCCGATCCTGGGCTGGGGACCGTTCGCGGTCTCGGGCCTGATCGCCGCCGTCATTGCCGGCGCCCTGAGTTCCCGTGCCCGCCGGCCGCTGCCGCGCGCGGTGCGGCACGGCCTTCCGAGTGCGTGAGGACGTCGCTGATGGCCACCTACCTCTACTACGACACCGTGCGCCTGAACAAAGCTGCCGGCGGCGTGCTCAACGTGTCCGAGGTGCTGCTGCGCCACATGCGGATGTCGCGGGACGACCGCGTCGAGCCGGTCAGCGAGCGGCATCCGCGCATCTACGCGCTGGCGCAGCGCCTGAAGATCAGCCGCTTCGTGCTCGACACGCTGCTCTACAACTTCCACTACCTGCGCGCGCTGCTCACGGGCGAGCAGCTGTTCTCGGTGTTTCCCAACTACTTCCTGCCGCTGACGTTGTTCGGGCGGCATCGCGATTCGATCGTCATCGTCCATGACCTGCAGTACAAGGCCTACCCGCAGTACTTCAGGCGCAGCAAGCGGCTTTTCCTGGACTGGAGCCTCTGGCGCGCGGCGCACAGCGCGGCGGATGTGGTCTTCATCAGCCGCAGCAGCCAGCTGGACTTCGAGCGCCATTTCGGCCACTGCGAGCATTCGGCCGTGATCTTCAACCCGGTGGACGCGCCCCGGGTCGCGGCAGCACCCACTACACCGGGTGCGGCAACGAATGCGGCGCCGGGCGAGCGCTACCTCATCGCGGCCTACCACTACTACCCGCACAAGAACTTCGGCGGCATCCTCGCCCTCTTCGAGCGCATGAAGCGCGCGGGCCTGGTCGACTACCTCGACATCACCGGCAACGGCGCCGCCGATGTCGAGCGCATGGTGGCCGCGCTGGCGCCCGAGGTGCGTGGCTCGGTGCGGCACCGGGGGCTGGTGTCGCGCGACGAGCTGCTGCGGCTGTACCAGGGCGCCACCGCGTTCATCTCGCTGTCTACCTTCGAGGGCTTCAACCTCTCGGCGGCCGAAGCGGCAACGCTGGGCGTGCCGCTGCTGCTGTCGGACATTCCGGTGCACCGCGAGCTTTTCACGGACTACGCCTTCTTCGTGGGCAGCGCTGCCAGCGACCCGTACCGGCTGGCCAAGTACCTCGCGCGCCACGAGCGCACGCATCCGGTGTGGGTCCATGCCACTGCCTGCGCGCCAGCCGCGGTCGCGGGACGCTATCTCATGCTCAAGCGCGGCGCGCTGTCGCTCGCCCGGGCCATGCCATGACGAAATGGCCGTTCCCCGCGATGCGTTTTCTTGCAGCGCTGCTGTTGCTGGCAGTGATGCCGCTGGCCGGCCGCGCACAACCCGCGGTCACATCGGCGGGCGCCCCGATGCCGGGCTTCGGCGTGATGGTGCATTACCTGCCCGACAAGCAATCGATCAACGAGATCAAGCGCTTCGACGTCGAGGCCTTCGCGTCGACGCTGGCGGACATGCGCGCCTCGCACCTGATCCTGACGCTGGGCCAGAACAACGGCCAGTACATCGCGCCCAATGCCGCGCTCGAAGTGCTCTGCCCGGGCAGCGCCGCGAACCGCTCGCCGCGCGACCTGCCGATGGAGATCGGCCAGGCGCTGCGCAAGCGCGGCATCTCGCTGATCCTCTACCTGCCGTTTCGTGCGCCGCAGGCAGACCCCGCGCTGATGGATTGCCTGGGCGACGTGTCCGAGCAGGAGCCGCCGCCCGCGCGCTTCATCGCCGCATGGTCGAGCGTGATCCGTGACTGGTCGGAACGCTACGGCTCGCTCGTGAGCGGCTGGTGGTTCGACGGTACCTACAACACGAAGGGCATCACGCCCGCCGGCTGGGAAATGCTGTGCAGCGCGGCCCGCACGGGCGCCGCCAACCGCTGGCTGGCCTTCAACGCGGGCGAAGGAGCTGAGCGCTTCAGCGCCAAGTCAGCGCCCTGCCAGAACCTGATGGCCGGCGAATACATGCAGCCGCCCGCGCATCTCACCGCCCCGCCATCGGAGCTGGCGCTGCACGTGCTGACACCGCTGAGCGCCTCGTGGGGCCGCGAGGCGCCGGCGCGCTTCACGGCGGCGCAGCTGCGCAGCTGGATTTCGGAAGCGGCCGCCGTGCGCGGCCTCTTCACGCTGGACATGCCCATCGACGCCGCCGGCCGCTTTCTTCCCGCGCACGTCGCGCTGATGAAGAGCGTTACGGCGCGCAAGCCCTGAGCACAAAGAACGCTGTCACATCCCGTCAACCCTCAACCAAGCGCCATGAACCCAACCCTGCCCTTCATCGTCGTGGAAGACCGCCAGAACAAGACCCTCGCGCTGTGCCGCGAATCGGCGGCGCTGGCCGGCGAGCCGCTTTTCGTGCTGTCGGACACCGACGCGGGCCCGGCCTACGAACGCTTCTGCCGGTCCTACGTGCATCTGTCGAGCAACCCGCCGGAGTTCGAGAAGATCTGCTTCCGGCGCTACTTTCTCCTAGCGCAGTTTCTGGAATCCCACCCCGAAGTGCGCGAATTCGTGCTGATCGACAGCGATGTGCTGCTTTTTCAGGGTGCGGCGCCGCATATCGCGCGGCTTGCGGGCAAGTCCGACTTTTCGGGTTCCTGCATGCAGTCCGCGGACGGCTGGAACCCCTGCCAGATCTCGCCCCATGTCAGTTACTGGACCGCGAACGGCCTGCGCCGCTTCGTGGCCTATGTGCTCGACAGCTACGCCACCCCCTCGGGCCGCAGGAAGCTGCGCGACATCGCGGGGCGTTTTGCCGCGCGGGGGGTGCGCGGCGGCGTGTCCGACATGACACTGCTCTACCTCTGGGCCCACGCCACGGGCAACGACGCCCCCATCAACCGGGTGCTCGACGGCACGGTCATCGACCACAACATCAACGGCATGCACAACCTCGTGCGGCGGGAGTTCAAGGTGCTCGGCGGCGCCAAGCGCATTGCGTACCGCGATGGCAAGGCCTGGTTGACGAGCACCGCCGGCGAACTGACGCGCGTGGTCGCGCTGCACTTCCAGGGCAGCGCCAAGATGGCCATGCCCTTCGCGCTGCGCGGCCACACGCACACCGTGGCGGCCGTGACCTACGCGCTGCAGATGGCCCGCCGCGCGAAGAACAACTCGTTCCGGGCCGGTGCATTCGTGCGCCGGCTGTTCGACACCGGCCGCGTATCCCGCGCCCCGGTCGGCAAGTAAGCGTGGAGCCAGCCGACGCCATGAAGCACTTCAGCCTGTCACTTGCTCCGCCCGGCGCGCGCATGGCCTGGCTGTCGGGCCTGGGCGCGCTTGCTTCGCGGCTGTATGTGTACCTGTCGGGCTTCCTGGCGATCTTCCTGATGGCGGCGAGCATTTCGCCGGCGCGCTTCGGCGAGTACTCCATCTACCAGTCGGTCATGGAAGTGGCGCTGGTGATGGGCACGCTGGGCAGTTCGCTGCTGTTCTCGCGCAATGCGGCGAGCGTGCCGCCGGGCGTGACGCGCGGCGACGTCGTGCGCACGCTGGCCATCGGCCTGCCGCTGGCCACGGTGCTGGTGACGGTAATCCTCACGGTGCAGCACATGCCCGTGGGCGACGCGCCCTTCCTTCTGCTGGTGGCCACGCTGGCGGTCTTCTCGTTCAACAGCCTGCGCCTTTCGTTCAGCCGCGGCCTGGGCCACGCGGGGCTGCTCAACCTGGAGGCCGGCATCCGCGCGACCATCCTGGTCGTGGGCATAGGCCTGTGCGTGGCGGTGCGCTTCGACCTGGGCGTGGCGCACCTGCTGCTCATCAACCTGTTCGCCGTCGTGGTGGTGTGCGTGGCCGTCGGCCTGCCGGGCAATGGCGCGGCGCCACCGGCCGGGCGCGCCGCGCTCGGGCTGGCATCGCAGGTCGGTGCGACGGTGTATTCGCTGCTCATGTTCCTGCTGCGCAAGTCGGACCTGCTCATCGTGGCGTACTTCATGCCGCTGAGCTACGTGGGGGCCTTCAAGCTCGCGTTCCTGCTGGCCGAAGCGCCGTCGCAGTTCGTGCAGGCCTTCCTGGTCACGAAGACGCCCGCGATGCTGGAAACGGACGCAGGCAATTTCACTGCGGCCAAGCTGCGCCTGGCGAAGCATTCCTTCCTGCTGGGCTGCGGGCTCTTCGTCGGGCTGGCCGCCCTCATCTCGGTGGCCGCGCCGCTGCTCAAGCTGGGCAACGAGGCGCGCACCATCTTCATGTGCATTGCGCCGTACTTCCTGCTGCGCACCTACACGATCCACCACGAGATGGTGCTGTCGCTGAAGACCTCGATGGGCTCGCTCGGCGCCTGGGCGCTGGTGGAGGTTGCGCTGCGGCTGGCGTCATACGGCGCGGTGGTGATGGTCTTTCCGGACAGGCCGCACTACGTGTTCTTCATTGCCTGCGTGACCGACTTCGTGCTGTACGAGACGCGCATGCGCCTGCAATTCGGCTTCTTCCCGATCGTGCGCCTGCTGACGCGGAGGCAGGCATCGTGAAGATCCTCGTCTACTCGATGAACTTCGCTCCCGAGCTGGCCGGCATCGGCAAGTACTCGGGCGAGATGGCCGAGTGGCTGCACGCCCGCGGGCATGAAGTGCGGGTGATTGCGTCGCCGCCCTTCTTTCCGCAGTGGTCGGTGCTCGAGGGCTACTCGGCATGGGCCTACCGCAAGACCGACTGGAACGGCGTGACTGTCTGCCGCGCGCCCACCTGGGTGCCTTCGAAGCCTCGTGCGCTGGGGCGCATCGGGCACCTGCTGTCTTTCACGCTGTCGAGCATTCCGCTGCTGCTGGCGCAATTGCGCTGGAAGCCAGACGTGGTGTTCGTGGTGGAGCCGCCCATCTCCTGCGCGCCGGCCGCGCTGTGCTTCGCGAAGCTGCTCGGCATCCGCTCCTGGCTGCACGTGCAGGACTACGAAGTGGACGCTGCGTTCGGCCTCGGCTGGTTGCGCGGAGAGCGTGTGCGGCGCTTTGCCCTGGCCGCCGAGCGCTGGCTGATGCGCAAGTTCGACCGGGTGTCATCCATCTCTTCCACGATGTGCACCAAGGCGCTGGAGAAAGGCGTGGACGAATCGCGGCTGGTGCTGTTTCCGAACTGGGTCGACGTGGAAGCCATCCAGCCCGTTGCGCGCCCGCCTGTGGTCGAAGGCGTGCCGGTGCAGGGCTTTCGGGCGGAGCTGAACATTCCCGCCGGCGCGGTGGTCGTGCTCTACGCGGGCAGCCTCGGCAGCAAGCAGGGCATCGAGCTGCTGGCCGAAGCGGCGCGCCTGCTGGTGTGCTCCCATAACATCCACTTCGTGTTCTGCGGCAACGGCCCGAGCCGGGCCTCGCTGATGGACGCCTGCACCCGGCTGGGCAACACGCATTTTCTCGATCTGCAGCCTGCCGAAAGGCTCAACGAGCTGCTGGGCATGGCCGACATCCACGTGCTGCCACAGCGCGCCGATGCCGCCGACCTCGTCATGCCGTCGAAGCTGGGCGGCATGCTCGCGAGCGGCCGCGCCGTGGTCGTGACCGCGCACGCCGGCACCGCGCTCAGCGAGGCCGTGTGGGGCCGCGGCGTGGTGGTCGAGCCGGGCGATGCGGCGGCGCTGGCCGATGCCATCGAACAGCTCTCGATGTCGCCTGAAACGCGCGAGCTGCTGGGCTCGGCCGGCCGCCGCTTCGCCGAGGCCGAACTTGACCGCAACGCAATCCTGCAGCGCCTCGAAGAGGAACTGCAGCGCTGCATCGCCGGCTGAAGCGGCACCCCACACGAGGACCACGACCATGCCTAAGTCCACATTCGCACCCAGGGTCCTCGTGACCGGCGGCGCCGGCTTCATCGGCAGCCACACCTGCGTGGCGCTGATCGCCGCGGGCTACCTGCCGGTGGTGCTCGACTCGCTCGTCAACAGCGACGCGCGTTCGCTGCAGCGGGTGGCGTGCATCACGGGCGTCGAACCCGTTCTCGTGCGCGGCGACGTGCGCGACGCGGCGGCGCTCGACCGCGTGTTCGCGGCACACGGGATCGAAGCGGTCGTGCATCTCGCGGGACTGAAGGCGGTCGGCGAATCGGTGGCCGACCCGGTGAGCTACTACGACGTCAATCTGGCTGGAACCCTGGCGCTGGTGCAGGCCATGGGCCGAGCCGATGTGCGCACTCTGGTGTTCTCCTCATCGGCCACTGTGTACGGCGACTCGCGGCCCTCGCCCATTGCGGAGAGCGCACCTTACGGCGCGGTCAACCCCTACGGCCGCACCAAGGCCATGGTCGAGACCGTGCTGGCCGACCTGGCGCAGGCCGATGCGCGCTGGGGCATTGCCTGCCTGCGCTACTTCAACCCCGTCGGCGCGCACGAAAGCGGCCTGCTCGGCGAGCGCCCGCACGGGCCGCCCAACAACCTGATGCCCTACATCTCGCAGGTCGCGGCCGGCGAGCGTGAATGCCTGGTGGTGCACGGCGACGACTACGAAACGATCGACGGCACCGGCGTGCGCGACTACGTGCACGTGATGGACGTGGCCGAAGGCCATGTGGCGGCACTGCGCCATGCAGTGCGCCACAGCGGCATTCTCATGACCAACCTCGGCACCGGCCGTGGCGCCTCGGTGCTCGAAGTGGTGTCGGCCTTCGAGCGCGCAAGCGGCCGCCGCATTGCCCTGCGCATCGGGCCGCGCCGCCCCGGGGACGCACCTGCCTACTGGGCCGACGCGCGCAGCGCCTTCCTCGCCTTCGGCTGGCGCGCGCGCCGCGACCTCGACCAGATGTGCGCGGACAGCTGGCGCTGGCAGGCCGCGAACCCGCACGGCTTCGACGATCCGGCGCCGGCCTTTACCGCGGACCTCCCGCGCTTTCAGAGCAACGGCACCAGCACCCACATCAACTCCAACCTGGGACACACCCATGTCTGACAACCCATCCCCCTTTCTTGGCGAGCAGGCCGATGGCCGCTCGGGGTTTCCACCGGGCATCGTTCCGCCTGTTGCGCCGCTGTGGCCCGGCTTCCTGACGGGGCAGGAGGATGCACCCGTGCGCGTCCTGCTCGTGGATGACGACGAATTCATGCGCCGGGTGATAGCGCAGGAGCTGCTGTCGGACCTGCGCATCCAGCTCGAAGGCCAGGCAGGCAGCCTGCGCGACGGCCGCCGTCTGCTGGCCACGCACGAGTTCGACGTGCTGATGGTCGACCTGCGGCTTGGCGACGGCACCGGCTTCGACCTGATCCAGGAAGCCCGCGAGCAACATCGCACGGGAGAAATCATCGTGATCTCCGCGCTCGAGGACGAGTCGCACGTGCTGCATGCCTTCGAGCTGGGCGCCACCGGTTACCTGCTGAAGGACGCGTGGCTCCAGAGCTTCGCGCAGGCCGTGCTGCAGGTGGTCAACGGCGGCGCGGCCATCACGCCGCGGCTGGCGCGCCGGCTGCTCTCGCGGCTGAGCCACCGGCCCGACAGCCGCACGCCGCCGTCGGTGGAGCCGCCCCCGCGCGAAGCGACGCTGACGGCACGTGAGTGCGAGATCCTGCGCTTCGTGGCGCGCGGCCACGTCACCGAGGAGATCGGCGTCAAGCTGGGCATCTCGGGGCAGACCGTCAACGCCCACATCAAGAACATCTACAAGAAATTGCACGTGCATTCGCGTGCCCAGGCCGTGAGCTATGCGGCGTACTCCGGCCTGATCTGAACCCCGCCCCACCACAACGCAAACGATCATGAACACCCCCCTCATCCATCCCGTGGTCCTGTGCGGCGGCAGCGGCACGCGGCTGTGGCCTTTGTCGCGCAAGGCGCTGCCCAAGCAGTTCGCGCCGCTGGTCGGCGGCAAAAGCCTGCTGCACCTCACGCTCGAACGGCTGGCGGTGCTGAATGCCGACATCACCTGCGTCACGTCGGAAGACCATCGCTTCCTGGTGAAGGAAGCGGTGGAAAACGCGCACGCCACGGGCCGGCAGATCCTCGAGCCGGTGGCGCGCAACACCGCTGCCGCCATGGCCTCGGCCGCGCTGCTGGCCGAGCCCGACGACCTGCTGCTGTTCGCGCCCTCCGACCACCACATTCCCGACGCCGCGCTGTTCGCCCGCACCGTGCGCACCGGCGTCGAGGCCGCATTGGCCGGCAAGATCGTCACCTTCGGCGTGGTGCCGAGTTTTCCGAGCACCGCCTACGGCTACATCGAAGCCGGCGAACCCTCGGCCGACGGGCGCAGCCAGGCCGTGGTGCGCTTTGTCGAAAAGCCGACGGCAGCGGTGGCTGAGCAGCTGATCCTGCATGGCGGCTACAGCTGGAACGCGGGCATCTTCCTCGTGCAGGCGCGCACGCTGATCGCAGCGCTGCGCGGGCATGCACCCGACATCCTGCTGGCCTGCGAGCGCGCCACTGCCGCCGTTGCAACCGACGGCAGCTTCCTGCGGCTGGACCGCGCAGCCTTCGAGGATTGCCGAGCCGACAGCATCGACTACGCCGTGCTCGAAAAGCACAAGGACATCGCAGTCGTGAAGTTCGAAGGCCTGTGGAGCGACGTCGGCAGCTGGAACGCGGTTGCCAGCCTGCACCCGGCGGACGACGCGGGCAACAGGCTGAGCGGCAAGGCCAGCGCGCTGAACTCGCGCAACACCTTCATCCACGCGCCGCACCGGCCGGTGGTGGCGCTGGGCACTGAAAACCTGATCATCGTGGACACGCCCGACGCCGTGCTGGTGGCCGGCGCGGGCTGCGCGGAGCAGGTGGCCGACGTGGTGCGCAAGCTCTCGCTGGAAGGCTGCGCCGAGGCCACTGAGCACCGCCGCGTGGTGCGGCCCTGGGGCGCGTACGACAGCATTGACCTGGGCGAGCGCTTCCAGGTCAAGCGCCTGACCGTGAAGCCCGGCGGCAAACTGTCGCTGCAGATGCACCACCACCGCGCCGAGCACTGGATCGTGGTGAAGGGCACGGCGCGCGCCACCTGCAACGGCGAAGTCACGCTGGTGCGCGAGAACGAATCGATCTACCTGCCCTCGGGCGCGATCCACCGGCTGGAGAACCCGGGCAAGACCGTGCTCGAAGTGATCGAGGTGCAGACCGGCGGATACCTGGGCGAAGACGACATCGTGCGCTTCGACGACACCTACGGACGCTGCGGCCCGGTCAGGACACTGGCCGACGCATCGCCGACGCAGGCTTCGGCCGGGTCGGGGGCGAATGCGGTGCTGCATGCGCCCATAAGGCGCTGAGCTGTCGATTCAGCCCGCACAAGAGGTCATTGCGGCAGGTACTGCGTGATGTTCCCGAGTGCGTTGGCCACGTAGGCTTCCTTTTCGCCCACCGGGGCGACGTAGTGAAGCGCTGCGGCGGCAGCCTCCAGCCCTTCGGTGCGGGCAATGATCCAGCCGGCCAAATAAGGCGCGGCAAAGCAGCCGCCTGCGGTTGCGACATTGCCGCGTGCAAAGAAGGGCTGGTTCAAGACCTCCACGCCGGCCTCCTGCACCCAGGGCTTGGTGGTCAGGTCGGTGCAGGCCGGTATGCCGCCCACAAGGCCGAGCTTGGCCAGGATCAAAGTGCCCGAGCACTGCGCTGCGATCAACTGGCGGGCCGGATCGAGCGCCAGGCGCCCCATCAGCTCGGGGCTGGCGACGACCTCCCGCGTCTTCACCCCGCTGCCGACGACGACGGCATCAGCAAGGCGCGCATCCTCCAGCAACGACTGGGCGCGTATGGTCACGCCGTTCATGGACGTGACTTCCGGGGTCGGGCAACACAAAGTCACGCGCCACCCCGGCTTCTTGATACGGTTGAGCACGCCCAGCGCGATGAGCGAGTCCAGTTCGTTGAAGCCGTCGAAGGTGAGGATCGCGATGTGCATAGGATTCGTGCGTGAGGGCTGAGATGCGCTCATCGTAGGCCGGGCGATCAATACAATCAAAAAATTGTCATGCATACATCGCACGATGGCCGAAGCCCGCTACAAGCAACTGGTCGATGAACTCGCCGCCGAGATCCGCGCGGGACGCCTTCAGCCGGGCACCCGCCTGCCTACGCACCGGCGGCTGGCCGAGCGCCACGGCCTGGCGCTGGTTACTGCTTCGCGCGTCTATGCGGAGCTGGAGGCGATGGGGCTGGTCAGCGGCGAGGTCGGCCGCGGCACCTTCGTGCGCGAAGCGGCGATGCACGGCGGTGTTGGCGTCGATCAGCGGACCATGGCACCGGACCTGGTGGACCTGAACTTCAACTACCCATCGCTGCCCGGACAGGCCGAGCTGCTGCGCGCCGCACTGCGGCAGCTCGCCGCCGGTGGTGAACTGGACGCCATGCTGCGCTATGCACCCCATGGCGGCCGAATGCATGAACGCGCCTGCGTCGCCCGGCATCTCGCGTTGCGAGGACTGGCGGCCGAGCCGTCGAGCGTGCTGCTCGTCGACGGCGCACAGCACGGGCTGGCAGTAACGGTGATGGCGCTGCTGCAACCGGGCGACGTGGTCGCCGTCGACGCCCTCACCTACCCCGGCTTCAAGGTGCTCGCCGAGGCACACCGGCTGGAACTGGCGCCCATACCGGCATCCGGACAGGGGCCGGACCTGGACGCGCTGGAACGCCTGTGCGCGCGCCGCCGCCTGAAGGCCATCTACGCGATGCCGACCCTGCACAACCCGCTGGGCTGGGTGATGAGCGCAAGCCGGCGCCGCCGGCTGGCCGCCATCGCAAGACGGCATGGCCTGCTCATCATCGAAGACGCCGCCTACGCCTTTCTGGCGGACGACGCGCCGTCGCCGCTGGCAACGCTGGCACCGGAGACGACGGTGTATGTCTCGGGTCTTTCCAAGAGCGTGGCGACCGGGCTGCGCGTGGGCTTCGTCGCCGCGCCCGATGTGTTGGTGCCCAAGCTCGAACGCGCAATCCGGGCCACGACCTGGTGCACGCCGGGCGTGACCACGGCCATCGCCTGCGCGTGGCTGGAAGACGGCACGGTCAACCGCCTCGAGGCAGAGAAACGGCAGGACGCGGCGGCGCGGCAAGCCATCGCCAGCGAGGAGCTTGCCGGATTGCGGTGCGTGCGGCACCCTTCGTCGTACTTCGTCTGGCTGTGCCTGCCGGACGAAACCCGCGCCGACTTGGTTGCGGCGGCGCTGATGCGCGATGGCGTCTCGGTGTCCACTGCCGAGCCCTTCGCGACGTCACAGCACGTGCCGCATGCGCTGCGCCTCGCACTGGGGTCGGTCGGGCTGGACGAGCTGCGCAGTGCGCTACGGACGGTGCGACGGGTGATCGGGGAGCGGTCGTTCTGAGATGACGTGGCGGGACCCTGTCGACATTTGAGCCACTCTTCCCATGTCAAGGCGCGCTGCGGCGCAGGAACATATGCGTGGCGCGCTCGCCTGCCACCTGCCGTTCGCAGCTGTAGCCCATCGCCGGCAGGTCCAGGCCTGCGAACAGCGCCTCGCCTTTGCCCAACAGCACCGGACGCACGGCCAGGTGCAGTTCGTCGATCAGCCTGGCCTTCAAGTATTCGCGTACGGTGGCCACGCCGCCGCCCACGCGCACGTTGCGCGCACCCGCGGCGACCTGTGCCTGTGCCAGCGCTTCGCGGATGCCGCCGGTGACGAAGTAGAAAGTAGTGCCACCCTGCATCGTCAGCGGCGCGCGGGCATGGTGGGTCAGCACGAAGACCGGCACGTGGTACGGGGGCTCATCGCCCCACCAGCCTTTCCAGCTCTCGTCCGGCCAGGGACCGCGCACCGGCCCGAACATGTTGCGTCCGAGGATCCAGGCACCTATTTCGGCGAAGCCTTGTTCGGCGATCTCGTTGTCGATGCCGGTCTCGCCGTTGGCCTCGCCCGTCTTGTGCATCTGCTGCCAGACGCGCGTGGGAAAGAACCAGTCCATGAGTTCAGGACCACGAACGCCCAGCGGGTGCTCCAGGCTCTGGTCTGGGCCAGCGGCGAAGCCGTCGAGCGAAACGCTGAAGCTGCGCACCAGTACTCGGGTCATGGGGCTGTCTCCTGAAAAAAGAGAGGCCACATCCTAGCGCGGTCGGCCTCCTCCGAGGCGACAAGGCTGGTGGCAAGATTCAGGAACCCTCCACGCGCACCCTGCTGCGGCGGCTCGACTTGGCTGACCGAAACGAGGCCGCTCTCGCTCAAGCGCCGACGCTGTGCACTCACCAGCCGTGGAACCGCCCCCAGGTTTCCAGCGAGCCGTCTTCAGATAGCGCCTGATATTCAGGAAACTGCGCGCCAGTCGCACAAGCGTGGTTCGGCAATATGCGCAGCCGCGTCCCGATGGGAAAACGCGCCGCAATGCCCGTGTCCAGCGCGCCTTCGCGCGAGAGGATGCCGTGCTCCTGGTTGGCACCGCTGAGCACGTAGCCGTCGAGTACGGTCCCATCCACGGAGCAGACCTGCCCATAGCCGAAGTCACGCTTCTGCTTCTGCGTGCCACGGTCGCGGCTCATCGCCATCCAGCCTGAGTCGACGATGGCCCAGCCCTTGTCGGCCTGGTGGCCGATCACCGTGGTGAGCACGCTCAGGGCGATGTCGCCCTCTGTGCATACGCCGATGTTGCGCATCACGAGGTCGAAGAACACGTAGACGCCGGCCCGCACCTCGGTAACGCCCTCGAGCGCCTCGGCCATCAGCGCCGTGGGCGTGGAGCCCACGCTGACCACCGGGCACGGCAGGCCCGCGTCGCGCAGCCGCTGGGCAGCGCGCACGCAGCCCGAGCGCTCCTGTTCGGCCATGGCTCGCAGGGCTTCGGGCGTATCGAGCTCGTAGCTGGAGCCGGCATGCGTCATCACGCCGCCGAGGCACATGCCGCCGTCGTGCAACACATGCGCCACTTCGAGCAGCGCGTCTTCTTCGGGCCGGATGCCGGAGCGATGGCCGTCGGTGTCGACCTCGATCAGCACGTCGAACACCTCGCCGTTCGCGCGGCCGAACTCCACGATCGCGCGCGCCGACTCGACACCATCCGTGAGGATGCCCAGCGCGCAGCCTCTGCGGCGCAGATCCATCGCATGCTGCAGCCGGTGCGGCGCCATGCCGACGGCATAGAGGATGTCGGTGAAGCCCTCGGCAAAGAACTGCTCGGCCTCCTTCAGCGTGGAGACGGTGATGCCCTGCGCACCCCCATTACGCTGTGCCTTGGCAACGGCGATGCACTTGCTGGTCTTCACGTGCGGGCGAAAGCGCACGCCAAGTTCGTTCATGCGCTGCTGCATGCGCGCGATGTTGCGCTGCATGCGCGAGCGCTCGATGAGGGCGGCGGGTGTGTCGATGGTGGCGAGGGTGTTGTTCATGAGTGGGTTCTTCATTTGCCGAAGGATTGCAGCCAGGGCAGCGCGGGTGCCAGTGTTGCTGCTTGCAGTTCGGGCGTCGGAGCACCCTGCGGCAGCGCCAGCCCGACGCGGTTGTGCCAGTAGGTGCGCAGCCCGACCGCCGATGTGCCGAACATGTCGTAGCCCGAACCGGCAACGAAAGCCGCTTCTTCAGCCTTCACACCCAGCCGGTCGAGCGCCAAGCGATACGGACGTGGATCGGGCTTGTAGAAGCCGGCCTCCTCCGAAGTGACGACCACGTCCCAGTCGATGCCCAGCCGCGCCGCCGCACGATGGCCGAGCCGCTTCGAGCAGTTGGTGACTACGGCGAGCTTGCAGTGCGGCTTCAGCGCCAGCAGCAGCTCGCGTGCGCCGTCCCACACGGGCAGGGTGTCCCATTGGGCTTCGAGTGCGTCGGGCGCGGAGTCGGCCATGCCTGTGTGGCGCGCAGCGTCTTTCACCAGCTGCTCGTAGGGCACGTAGGCACCGCAGCCGTAAGTGAGCCGCAGGTACTCGGCGCGCCAGGCGCGGCCCTTCTCTTCGGAACCTGCGGCGGTGTTCCAGACGGTCCAGGAATCGAGCAGCGCCGTGAGCAGGTCGAAAAGCACGGCGCGTGGATAGGCGTTGTGGGCTTGCATGGGCATCGACTGTACGTCTCAAGGCCATGCTTGTGCTTCAATGCACGGTCATCAATCGTTAAGTACAAGTTAATGATCCAGATCGAAGACATGCAGCTTGCGGCCGCCCTGCTGCGCGAACCTTCGCTGAGCGCCGCGGCGCGCGCGCTCGACGTCACACCGCCCGCGCTGTCGATGCGGCTGCGCAAGCTCGAAGCCACGCTGGGCCTGTCGCTCGCCACCCGCACCGCGCGGCGGCTGAGCCTCACGCCCGAGGGCGAACGCTTCGCGCGCGAAGCGGCTGCGCTGCTCGGCCAGATCGAGGGGCTGCGCGAGTCGATGCAGCGCGACGACCAGCGGCTCACCGGCACGCTGCGCATCGCCGCGCCCTTCGGCTACGGCCGGCAGTACATAGCGCCCATGCTCGCGCGCTTCGCCCGGCTGCACCCGGGGCTGAGCGTGCAGCTCGACCTGCGCGAAACCCCATGGCCCGACCGGCACGACGCCGACGCGGTGATCCACATCGGCACGGTGCGCGACTCGTCGTGGGTGGCGCGCACGCTGAGCGCCAACGAGCGCTGGCTGTGCGCGAGCCCGGAATACCTGCGCCTGCACGGCGTGCCCCGCGTGCCGCGCGACGTGATGGCGCACGGCTGCATCAGCATCCGCGAGAACGACGAGGACGTGACGCTATGGCATGTGCGCCCGGCCGGCCGCGCAGCCGCCAGGGCCAAACCCCAGACCCTGCGCATCTCGCCCGCCTACGTCACCAACGACGGCGGCGTGGCGCGCCAGTGGGCCGAACAGGGCATGGGACTCGTACTGCGTTCCGAATGGGATGCGGCCGATGCCGTGGCACGCGGCACGCTGGTGCGCGTGCTGGCCGACTGGCAGTTCGACAGCGCGCCGGTCACGCTGCTGGTGCCTAGCCGCAAGGGGCGCACGGCGCGGGTGCAGGCCATCGTCGAATTCCTGGCGGAGAGCTTCGGCGCCAGGGAAAAGTAGTTGCGCGCATATCCATAGCCGCATTCATTCGTTGGCCGCGCGGGCCTCGCGCGCCAACACTCGCTGCTTCCAATTTTTCGGTGGAGAAGCTTGCGATGACCGTTCCTCTCGATCACTTACCGCCTTCGCGCCGCAGCGTGCTGCAGGCCGGGGCGGCGGCAGCCATCGTGGGCTCCGGTGCCCTGCTCGCCACCGTGGCACGCTCGCAGCCACGCAAACTCACCTTCGCCTGGAGCCAGGCCGGCTTCTGCCTGGCCCCAGTACCAGTGGCACTGGAGCGGGGTTTCTTCGAGAAGAACGGGCTCGACGTCGAGCTGCTCAACTGGGCGGGCTCGTCCGACCAGATGCTGGAGGCACTGGCGACCGCCAAGGCCGACGTGGGCGTGGGCCTGATCCACCGCTGGGTGAAGCCGCTGGAGGCGGGCTTCGACGTCAAGGTGGTGGGCAGCGTGCACGGCGGCTGCCTGCGGCTGGTGGGGGCCAAGGCCTCGGGGGTGACGACCGACCTTGCCAGCCTCAAGGGCAAGACCATCGGCGTATCGGACCAGAACAGCCCGGCCAGGCAGTTCTATGCCATTCATCTCGCGAAGAAAGGCATCGACATCGAGAAGGACGTCGACTGGCGCGTCTACCCGGCTGACCTGCTCGACGTGGCCGTGAAGAAGGGCGAGATCCACGCGATTGCCGACGGCGACCCGAACGTGTTTCTCATCGAGAAGCGCAACCCCGGCGTCTTCACCGAGATCGCCAACAGCGCCAAGGGCGAATACGCCGAGCGTCTGTGCTGCATCGTCGGCGCCCGCGGCGAACTGGCGCGCAACGACAAGCCACGCGCCGCCGCCGTGGTGCGCGCGCTCGCGCAGGCCTCCGACTACGTGTCGGAGAACCCGAACGAAGCCGCCAAGATCTATTCGAAATACGCGCCCAAAGTGCCGCTCGAAGACCTGCAGAAGCTGCTGGCCGAGCTCACCTACAAGCACCATCCGGCCGGCAAGGCGCTGCGCAACGAGGTGGAAGCTTTCGCCGCCGACTTCCGCAATGCCGGCATCCTGAAGAAGAGCACCGACGTAGCGCGCTTCGCCAATCACGTGTCGCTGGACGTTCTCGCATGACCACCGCTGAACAGGTTCTGGACTCGCCGCTCGGGTTGCAGGGCAATGCGCCCGCTCATCACGCACCGCGGCAGAAAACCCCGCAGACGGTTGCGCTGCGCCCTCCCGCCCCCACCGGCATCTGGCCCACCGGCCTGCTCGCTGCAGCCGCCTGGGTCGCGCTGGGCCTTCTCACGCTGCTGTGGCCGAACAAGGAAGTCGGCTTCAACGACTGGGCCTTCACGCGCGAGTTCGGCATTGCCACGCTGGTAGTCGCCGCCCTGCTCTTCGCCATTTCGCTGCTGGGCCACCGCGCGGGCAAGCTGGCGCGAACGCTGCGGCCGGCCGGGCAATGGCTGGTCGCGCTGGCCGTAGTGCTTGCGCTGTGGGAGATCGGCACCGCCAAGCTCGGCGTGCTGCCTTCGCCTTTCTTCGCTCCGCCGCAGAGCCTGATCGACGTGGTTCATGAGGACTGGCAACGCCTGGGCCTGTCGACCGCGTATTCGCTGCGCCTGCTGGCCAATGGTTTCGTGCTGGGCGCGCTGATCGGCTTTGTCACGGGCGTGTCGATCGGCTGGTCGCGCATCGCGGGGTATTGGGTGCATCCGCTGCTGCGCTTCCTGGGGCCGGTGCCGGCGTCGGCACTGCTGCCGCTGGCCTTCTTCTTTGCGCCGTCGAGCTATTCGGCCGCCGTGTTCCTCGTGGGGCTGGCCACCTTCTTCCCGGTGGCGGTGCTCACCTGGTCGGGCGTGGCCTCGGTGCACAAGAGCTACTACGACGTGGCGCGCACGCTGGGTGCTTCGGAGCGCTTCCTGGTGTTGCGGGTGGCGATTCCAGCCGCCCTGCCGCAGGTGTTCGTCGGCCTGTTCATGGGCCTTGGCGCCTCGTTCTCGGTGCTGATCACGGCCGAGATGATGGGTGTGAAGGCCGGGCTCGGCTGGTATCTGCAGTGGGCCCAGGGCTGGGCTGCATACGCCAACATGTACGCGGCGCTGTTCGTCATGGCCGCGCTGTGCTCGGGCCTCATCACGCTGCTCTTCAAGGTGCGCGACCGCGTGCTGTCCTGGCAGAAAGGAACCGTCAAATGGTGAATGCAGTGCTTCCTCGCGCGCCCGCGCCGACCCAGACCACTGGCGGCGCCCACATCGACATCCGCGGCGTCAGCCACTGGTTCGAGGTGTCCGGCGGCGTGCTGCAGGTGCTCGACGGCGTCGACCTGCAGGTGCGCCCCGGCGAGTTCGTCGCGCTGCTGGGGCCCAGCGGTTGCGGCAAGTCGACCCTGCTGCGGCTGGTGGCCGGCCTTGAGCCCGCAACCGCCGGCGCCATCACGCAGAACGGCGAAGCCATCACGCGGCCCGACCCGTCGCGCATCGTCGTGTTCCAGGACCCGACGCTCTACCCATGGCGCAGCGTGTGGGACAACGTGGCGCTGGGCCTGCAGGCGCGCGGCGTGCTGAAGGAACAGCGCGCCCGCGTCGACGAAGCGCTCAAGCTCGTGGGCCTCACCGAATTCGCGAAGGCCTTTCCGCATCACCTCTCCGGCGGCATGGCGCAGCGCGTGGCGCTGGCGCGTGCGCTGGTCAACGACCCGCAGCTGCTGGTGCTCGACGAGCCTCTGGGCAAGCTCGATTCGCTCACGCGCATCGCGATGCAGAGCGAGCTGGTCAACCTGTGGCAGCGTGCCGGCTTCTCTGCGCTGCTGGTCACGCACGACGTGGAAGAGGCGCTGTTCCTGGCCAACCGCGTGATCGTGCTGAGCGACCGGCCGGCGCGCATTGCGGCGGAACTGGTGGTCGATCTGCCTTACCCGCGCCATCGTGGCGACCCGCGGCTGGCCGAATTGCGGCACGAGGCGCTCAAGCACCTGGGACTCGACGCCACGTGGTGACATGAGCGTTTTGCCCGAGGCCGGTTGGCTCAACCTGCTGATCGGCCTGCTGCAGGGCACGCAACTGCAGCTGTTGCGCCTGCTCGATGCGCTGGGGCTGGTCTCGCACGCGCACGGCCAGCCGGCATGGCCGTGGGCGCTGCGGTTGTCGGGCGAGAACCTGCTGATCGATCTTGGCCAGGCGCGACGGCTCGGGCTCACGGTGGTCGTGCTTGCGGCGGCGGTGCTGACGCTGCTGCTCGCCGCGCTCTGGCGTCGTCGCCGCGTGTGGCTCGTTGCGGCGGCCGCGTTGCTGGTCGCGCTGGCGCCCTGGCCCGAAGCCAACGTGGTGCTTGTACCCGCGTACCCGACCAGCTTCCAGACATCGCCCACGGGCTTCACCGCAGACAGCATCGAGCGCGGGCGCGTGCTGTATGCGGCGCAGTGCGTGGCCTGCCATGGCACCGATGGGCGTGGACAAGGACCGCTGGCAGCTTCACAACCCGTGTGGCCGCCCAATCTCGGCGGGCCGCTGCTGTGGCGACGCGCCGACGGCGATGTGCTCTGGCATGTGATGAATGGCATGCGCGACCGGCGCGGCGCCCCGACGATGCCCGGCTTCGGCGGTGTACTGCGTGACGCGGACGCCTGGGCGCTGATCGACTTCATGAAAGCGCAGGGCGCGGGTGAAAGCCTGCGTGCGGCCGGGCTGTGGACGCAGCCGATCGCACCGCCCGATGTGGCTGTGCAATGCAAGGGCAAGCCGCCACGCAGTCTGAACAGTTGGCGCGGGCAGCGCTTGCGGATCGTGGCTGCGGGTGCGAGCGTGCCGCCGCTGCTCGACGACCCACGCCTCGTCACCGTGTTCCTTGCGCCAGATGCCACCACAGCCGTATCGCAGGCCGGTGACTGCATCGCCGCTTCATCCGCCGCATGGGCAGCCTTCTCGCTGGTCGCCGCGACATCGCAGCTCGCGGGCACGCAGCTGATCGTGGACCGCGACGGCTGGCTGCGCGCGCGCGGCGAACCCGGCAAAGGCGCGTGGAGTGACGACGACCTGCTGTGCCGCACCGAGCAGCCTGCATCGGCTGGCACGCGGCCGTTGGCGCCGGACGGCCTGGGCGCACTCATCGCGCGCATGGACGCCGAACCCGTGCGCTTCGTCAAGGGCGGATTCGTCCACTGACGCCCGCAACAGGACTACGATGTTTTCCGGGCCCATCGCCCATCAACCCAGAAGGAGACAGACCCCATGTCCAACCACGTCTACAAATCGCTGGAGCTGACGGGCTCCTCCTCGACCGGCATCGAAGACGCCGTGCAAACCGCCATCGCCAAGGCGCACGAAACGCTGCGCAACATCCAGTGGTTCACCGTCACCGAGACGCGCGGGCACGTGGTGGACGGCAAGGTCGCGCACTGGCAGGTGACGCTGAAGATCGGCTTCACGCTGGAGTGAGCCGAACGCGGGGGCGTTCGAGCCAGAGCCTCTGCTAGCGCATGTATCCCAGGTCCCGCACATCAGAGCGAACGGCCGAGCGGTCCGCCCCCTGCATCGGCAGGCTCACCAGCAGTTCGAGCCGACGACGCAGCGAAAACAGCATCTGGATGGCGTCGTGCGCGGTCTTCTCCAGGTCGTTGCCGTCGGCGATGTCGGGGTAGGCCCACAGCGCCGCGTCGGGCTGGCCGGGCCATGACGGCTGGCGGGATGCGCTGGCCGCGTCCAGCGTGATGACGAAGTCCGCCGGGGAGGCATTCGCGCGCACCAGCTCATCCCAGCTGCGCGGCGGCCGTTCGGGAGGGGGAATGCTGGCGCTCGTCAATGCGGCAACGGCCGCGGGATGGAACTCACGGGCAATGTGCCCGGGTTGACCGCAGGAAGATACCGAGAACCGCTTCGGGTCCAGGTGCGCGAGGCACGCTTCGGCCAGGATGCTGCGCAATGAATTTCGTCGCGAGACGAAGATCACGCCAATACGTTTTTGCATGGAGCCTTGAATATAGCCAAGCGCGCTGACCACGTCATGACTTAGGTCAAGACCCTGCGCAACTGCCCCCGAACGGTGCGGAACGGTGCAGACTTGGGGGCATGGACAAGCATTTCCTGACCCCGCTTTTCGCACCCGCCTCCATCGTGGCCTTCGTCGGCCACGTCGACGACCCGGGCGGCCAGACCCCTGCGGGCCGCACGCTGCGCGAGGCCTTCCGTGCCGACCGTTTCGACGGCACCCTGCGCTTTCTGGACGTGCGCACCAAGGGCACGCTCGAAGAACTGGCCCAGACTCATGCCGACCTCGCGCTGATCGCGCTGGCGCCGCGCGACGTGGCGGCCGCGCTTGAAATCGCGGGTCGCATCGGCTGCAAGGCGGCGGTGGTTCTTTCGAGTGGCATCGGCGCCGACGAGGCAGCGCAGTGGCGCAAGATCGCGCGCCGCGAAGGCGTGCACCTGCTGGGGCCGAATTCGCTGGGCTTCCAGCGCCCACTGCTGCACCTTAATGCCGGCGTGGCCGGGCCGCTGGCCAAGCCGGGGCCGCTCGCGCTGGTGGCGCAATCTGGCGCGCTCACGGCCTCGATGCTCGACTGGGCGCGCCAGAACGGCGTCGGCTTTTCGAGCGTGGTGTCGCTGGGCCCGCACACCTCGGTCGACATTCCGCAGGTGCTCGACTTCCTGGCCAACGACCAGGCCACGCACAGCATCATCGTGTACCTCGAAGGCATTGCCGATGCGCGGCGCTTCATGAGCGCGCTGCGCTCGGCCTCGCATGCCAAGCCGGTGGTGGTGCTCAAGGCCGGGCGCAAGCCGGCGGGCAACGAGGCCGCGCAGACGCACAGCGCCGCCATCGTGGGCAGCGACGACGTGTTCGATGCCGCGCTGCGCCGCGCGGGCGCGGTGCGGGTCCGCTCCTTCGTCGAGCTGTTTTCTGCCGCCAAGTGCCTGGCCTCGCGCTACCGGCCGGTGGGCAAGCGCTTGGCCGTGGTCACCAACGGCGGCGGGCCCGGCGTGCTGGCGGCCGACTGGATCAACGAGATCGGCCTCCACCTGGGCAAGCTTTCGCCGCCCGCGCAGAAGCT
Organism: Variovorax sp. YR634; assembly: GCF_900106655.1. Classification (NCBI taxonomy): domain Bacteria; kingdom Pseudomonadati; phylum Pseudomonadota; class Betaproteobacteria; order Burkholderiales; family Comamonadaceae; genus Variovorax; species Variovorax sp. YR634. The sequence goes on along the minus strand of NZ_FNOL01000021.1, from coordinate 5,094 downwards.
GCTGCAGCCCACCCTGCCCCCGCTCGCATCGTTGAACGACCTGATCGATCTTTCCGAAGAGGCCCTGCCCGCGCATTACCGCGCCGCCATCGATGCCGCCTCGGCCGACAGCCAGGTCGACGGCGTGCTCGCCATCTTCTCTCCCAAGGCCGGCGCCGACGCAGCTGCCACCGCGAAAGCGCTGGCCGACATCCCCCGGCCGATGAACAAGCCGCTGCTGGCCTGCTGGATGGGCGACTCGTCCGTGGGCAAGGCGCGCTCTGTGCTAGCCGACGCGACCATTCCGAGCTTTCGCACGCCTGAAGCCGCGGTGGGCGCCTTTGGCAACATCGCGGCCTTCTATCAGAACCAGCAGTTGCTGCAGCAGACGCCGCCGCCGCTGTCGGCACTGGCCAAGCCCGACATCGAGGGCGCGCGCCTGATCATCGAAAGCGTGCTGGCCGAACGGCGCCATGTGCTGACCGAGATGGAGTCGAAGTCGCTGCTGTCGTCCTTCCACATTCCGATCACGCGCACGCTGCTCGCACGCAGCGCCAGCGAGGCCATGATGATCGCGACGCAGCTGGGCTTTCCGGTGGCGCTGAAGATCGACTCGCCCGACATCGCGCACAAGTCCGACGTGGAAGGCGTGGCGCTCAATGTGCTGAACGGCACCAGCGCGCGCGACACCTACGTCGAGATGATGGAGCGCGTTGCCCGCCTCGCGCCCGAGGCCCGCATCAACGGCGTGACCGTGCAGAAGATGGTGCGCGCGCGGCGCGGGCGCGAGATCTACGTGGGCATGGTCACCGACCAGCCTTTCGGCCCCGTCATCGTTTTCGGCGCGGGGGGCACCATGATCGAGCTGCTGAACGACCGCGCCATGGAGCTGCCGCCGCTCAACCAGTTTCTTGCGCACCGGCTCATCGAGCGCTCGCGCGTGGCCGAGACGCTGGGCGAATGGCGCGGCGCTCATGCAGTGAACATGGAAGCACTCGAAGACGTGCTGCTGCGCGTGTCCGAAATGGTGTGCGAGCTGCCCGAGCTGCGCGAGATGGACATCAACCCCATCATCGTGGACGAGTCGGGCGCCATTTCGGTCGACGCGCGCATCGTGGTCGGCAGCACCACGCAGGCGGTGGCGGCCCACGTCAGCAATGCGGTCAACGGCTACCAGCACCTGGCCATCATGCCGTACCCCGCGCGCTACCGGCGTGAATGGCCGCTGCCCGGTGGCGGCACGTACATCGTGCGGCCGGTTCATCCCAACGACGCGCAGATGCTGCAGGCGCTGGTGCAGGGCCTGTCGCCCGAGAGCCGCTGGTTCCGCTTTGTCTCGCGCTTCCACGAGCTGCCGCCCTCGATGCTGTCGCGCTTCACGCTGATCGACTACGACCGCGAGATGGCGCTGGTGGCGGTGGTGATGGAGCGCAGCGTGTCGCCCGAGGGCACCGTGCTCGAAAGCGAGCACATCGTGGGCGTGTCGCGCTACATCACCAACCCCGACCAGACCAGCTGCGAGTTCTCGCTGGTGGTGGCCGACGAGTTCAGCGGCAAGGGCATCGGCTCGCGGCTGATGGAAAGCATCATCGACGTGGCGCGCGACAAGGGCCTGGCCGAGATCGACGGGCTGGTGCTGGCCAACAACCCCGACATGCTGAAGCTGGTGCGCAGGCTTGGCTTCACCGTGAAGCCCTTCCCCGAAGACCCGGACTTCAAGCTCGTGACGTACATGCTGTAGAGGCCCCGGGGCGCCCGGGTCGGGCGGAGATAATCGCGCCTCACTCTCCGATGACCTGAATGTTCCTGCGCTTCCTCGGCCGCTTCGCGGCATCGCTAGTCGTATTGCTGTCGGCGATGTGGGCCTGCATGGCACTTTGGTATCAGTTGCCGGGGCCTTCCTTCGTGAAGATCGGCGCAGGCGTGCTGTGGGCCGGCTTCGGCCTTGCCGCCATCGCGCTGCTGTGGCGCGGCAAGGCAGCGCGCGCCCTGCTCTCCTACGTGGTTGGCTTCGCATTGCTGATGGGCTGGTGGGGCACTATCCTGCCCTCGCAGAACCGCCTGTGGGCCGATGACGTGTCCCGCCAGTTGCACGCCCATGTCGACGGCAGCATCGTGACGATGGACAACGTGCGCAACTTCGAATGGCGCAGCGACACCGACTACACCCAGCGCTGGGAAACGCGCAGCTACGACCTCGACCGCCTGCGCTCGGTCGACGTGGCGCTCTCGTACTGGAGCGGCCCCGCCATCGCGCACACGCTGGTGTCCTTCGGTTTCGATGACGGGCAGTTCGTTACCTTCTCCATCGAGATCCGCAAGGAGCGCGGTGAAAGCTTCTCGTCGGTCGGCGGCTTCTTCAAGCAGTTCGAGACCAGCCTCGTTGCGGCCGACGAGCACGACATCATGCGCGTGCGTACCAACGTGCGTGGCGAAGACGTCTACATGTACCGCGTGCGCCTGCCGCAGCAGGAAATGCGCTCGCTGTTCGTGGCCTACCTCGGCGAAAGCGCGGCGCTGGTGCGCGAGGCCAGCTTCTACAACACGCTCACCGCCAACTGCACCACCATCGTGTATGCATTGGCCAAGCGCATCGTGCCCGGCCTGCCGATGGACTGGCGGTTGCTGGCCTCGGGCTACCTGCCCGACTACCTCTACGACGTGGGCGGCCTTACGCCCGGCTACAGCATGGAAGCGCTGCGCGCGGCGGGCCGCATCACCGACCGTGCCATCGCCACCGACAAGGCGGCGCCGGGCGTGAACTTCTCGCAGGCGATCAGGCAAGGCCTGCCGGGCCTCGAGGACTCCAAGGCCCCCAAGGCGAAGCCGTGATGCGCATGCGCTTTCTTTGCCTTTTGTGTACCGCCGTGCTGCTGGCCGGTTGCGCAGGCGTGAAGGTCGGCTCGATCTCGCCGGCCGAATACCTCGCGCAGCGCCGCGGCGACGTGCTCACCACCGGCGAGCTCAGCACCTCCGCACAGGAAGTGCTGCGCGTGATCGGCTCCGACGCCGATCTGTGTCGCAAGGACGGCCAGGCCTGCCGCAATGCGCTGGCCGACTCGTCGGGCCTGAGCGACGAACAGCGCCTGTCCGCGCTGTCGGAAGTGTGGCTGCAGGTGGCGCTGGCGGCAGACAAAGGCGGCACCGCAGCGCAGTCAGATTCATCGGCCACCACGGCCATCGAGGCCTGGCTCGAAACCGCGCGCCATGCCTACGCCTACCTGTTCTACACCGCCCGCAAGCCGCGCGACCGCGCCTTCGAAGACCGGCAGACGCAGGTTCGCGACTACTACAACTACGCAGTGCAGCAGGCCATCACCGGCCTCTTCAAGACCTACCGGCGCACCGGGTCGCCATCGGACCCGACCCCGGAAGTGCCGCAGGTAGGCGACTGGCGCATCGAAACAGATGTGTCGGGACTGCGCCTGCCCACCAGCGCGCCGCTGCCGGACGAACTGATTCCCGCCGCCTCGCTGACCTTCTCTGGCCTGCGCAACACCTACCGGCGCGACGGCTTCGGCGCGGAGCTGGTGGCGGCAAACGCCAAGCGCACGGACGACGAGGCAACGCCCGGCCAGGCCGACGACAAGCGCCCGCCCCGGCCGCCCTACCGCGAGATGCCGTTCCCCGCCGTCACCGCGCTGCTGCTGTTCGACGGCGCCAATCTCGACGAGATCCTGCGCACCCACACGTTGCGCATCGCGGCCTACGACCCGTACCGCACCGCCAACGTCCAACTGGCCGGGCAGGAGGTGCCGCTGGCCGCCAACTTCACCTCGGGCTACGGCCTGTGGCTCGCGCGCTCCGACTTCGCGCTGCAGGCCCTGCGCAGCCTGTTCGGCGGCCGCGACGGGCTCACGCAGCCGCGCATCTACCTGATGCAGCCCTACGACCCGAACCGCCGCACGGTCATCATGCTGCACGGCCTCGCGAGCAGCCCCGAGGCGTGGATCAACGTGGCCAACGAAGTGCTCGGCGACGAAACGCTGCGCCGCCGCTACCAGATCTGGCAGGTGTATTACCCCACCAATGCACCGCTGCCGATCAACAACTTCGCGATCCGCGAAGCCGTCACGCAGACACTTGCGCACTTCGACCCCACGGGCAAGGCCGAGGCCTCGAACAACATCACGCTGATCGGCCACAGCATGGGCGGCGTGCTGTCGCGGCTGATGGTGTCGTCGTCGGAAGACAAGCTCTGGGAGGCGCTGCTGGCCAGCTACCCGATGCAGGGCGCGCAGCAGCAGCGCATGGAAGAAAAGCTCGCGCCCTACCTGCGCTTCGAGCCGCTGCCGCAGGTGAGCGACGTGATCTTCATCGCCTCGCCGCATCGCGGCACCGACTTCGCCAACAACCGCGTATCGCGCTGGGTGGCCAACCTCATCACGCTGCCGGTGGCGATGCTGGGGCAGCTGAGCGACATCTCGCGCGAGCTGATCCGCATCGCGCCCAGCACGCAGGGCCAGGAGCCGCTGCGCATTCCCAACAGCATCGACAACCTGAGCGACCGCGATCCGTTCGTGCGGCTGTCATCGGGGCTGCCGATGAATCCGCGCGTGCGTTTTCATTCGATCATCGGCAACGACACGCCGGGCGTGGCGCAGGCGCTGTCGAGCGACGGCATCGTGCCGTATGCAAGCTCGCACCTGGACGGCGCGGCATCGGAGCTGGTGATTCCGTCAGCGCACAGCGTGCAGGAGAATCCGTTGGCGATCCTGGAGATACGGCGGATCCTCAGGGAGCAGCTGCGTTCGCAGCCGCCGCGCTGACCGCGCGGCTACCTCTTCGCGGAGCGCTGCGCCCGCACGCGCTTCAGGAAGTCCTGGAAGAGCGCCTTCTTCTCGGGAAAGCGCTCCGCTCCCTCCGCGAAGATTGCCTCCGCGGCGGCCAGCTCGCCGAGCCGCATGAGGCACTCGCCCTTTGAGAAGAAAGCAGCCGGCCCGTCGGGGTTCACCTGCAGCGACTGCTCGAAGTCGTTCAGCGCTTCGCTGAAATTCCCGAGCTCCATGTGGGTGAACGCCCGTACATGGACGCCCCCCAATATGCCAGGCAGTCAGTTGATGATGACTTGAAGGTTCGATTGCACCCGTACATTCGGACTTTCGCTGCGGCTTT
>NZ_FNOL01000014.1:0-175306 GCF_900106655.1 Variovorax sp. YR634 | reverse complement strand
GCCAGCGTGTAGTCCCGCTGCGTGCGTTTGATGCCTGATTCCATTGACTCGCCTTTTCTGAGGGAAAAGGTGTCAACCCAGGTCAGGACGGGTCACCGCCCATGAAAAAGCCCGGTAGAACCGGGCTTTTTCATGGGTGAACGAGTAAAGCTCGCCAGGGCGATCAATCAGCCCTTCACTTCGAGCTGGTTGCTCACCGACGTCACGCCCTGCACGCCCTTGGCGATCTCTTCGGCACGCGCCTTGGCTGCCGCCGTGGGCGCCGGGCCCTTCAGGCTCACCGCGCCGCCCTTGGTGTCGACGTTGATCTTGATCGCGCTCAGGTCCGGATCCTTGGCCAGGCCCGCGGATACGGAAGCCGTGATGGCGGCATCGTTCACCGTCGCGCTCATCGCTGCGCCGGCATCCTTGGCCGCTTCCTTGGCATTGGCCATGCCTTCCTTCACCTCAGCAGTGGTGCTGGACGACTCGACCTTGGCCGTGGCGTCCTTGACAGCCTGGCCGGTCTTGGCGGCCGCGGTATCGGCGGCCTGCTCGGTCTTCGCCACAGCGCTGTCGAGCTTCTCGCCCGCGGTGCGGTTGTCGGATTTGTCGCAGGCGGCCAGCGTCAGCGCTGCGCCGGCCACGAGCACGGCAAGCCACGCACGCGAATGCGGCATGGCGATGTATTGATTCGATTTGTTCATGGGAATCCTCCAGTCACTCACGGAGATGGAAAAGGGCTGCGGGGTGTGCCCGCCGCCCTGTTCGGTCACAACTTGTCGGCGCCCGACTTGATCGCGTCCTTGGCCTTTTCCTTGACGTCGCCGTAGGTCTTCTGCACCTTGCCGGCGGCCTGGTCGGCAATGCCCTCGCCCTCGAGCTTTTCGTTGCCGACGACCTTGCCGGTGACTTCCTTCAGCTTGCCCTTGGCTTCCTCGACGCGGCCTGCCACTTGGTCCTTGTTCATGTCGCTTCCTTCCTGTTCGGGTAGTGAAATCCGTGGGCCGGAATGACCCACTGATTTCAATCTAGGCCCCGGCCGGTGACGGCGAATGCCGACGGAAGCCCGAAGCGGTGTAGGACAACAAGGCTCAGGCGCTGACGATCCATCCTTCAAGCGGGTCGACGCTTTCCGGCAGGCCGTGGCCCGGACCGGGGCTGCCGGCACGCTGCAGGCCCCAGGCCGCCTGCAGGAGGCACAGCACTGCGTCGATGTCGTCGCCGCGGGCATCGGCCAGCAGTTCGGCACGCTGCGGCCTGGTGATGGAGAGCCGCAGGCCGAGGCGGGTTGTCCCGGCCTCGAGCGCGGCCAGCAGGTCGGCGCGTGCGGCGTGCCGCTCAGGCGTCTGCTTCTGCAGGTCGTCGCTCTTGTAGCTGCGGCGCCCGATCAGCTCGCGCGCCAGCAGGCCGGGATAGGCCTCCAGCGCAATACGGTCGGCACCGCTGCCTGCGTGCAGGCCTGGAATGCGCGCACCGGCCGCCAGCAGGCGCGGCACGCCCGCATGAAGCATGTAGGCCACTGGCGGGTTGACCCATTTCATCGAAGGACTGGAGCCCGCCGGCCCGTCCGTCGCACGGTGCGCGAACTTGCCGCCGACCGGGCGCGCCGCGCAGAACGCAGCGAAGGTCTCGCGGATTTCGGCACGGCTCAGGCTGGCGTAGTGGGCCATCAGCGGCTTCCACTGCGGGGGCCATCGCAGATGCTCGACGAGTTCGCGCGGCAGGCTGAACGGAAAGTCGAAACCACCGGTCCAGGACGGCGTGGCGCACAGCCATTCGCCCCACGCCTGGAGCGTCGCGAAGCGCTGCAGGCTGGTCGGCCTGACGCGGTCGGCACCGGCCAGTTCACCAACCGCAATCACGATCGGCTTGCGTGCCGTCGGCGCGCTGGAGAAGTCGCAGCCGAACAGCACCATCGCCTCAGCCCATCGCGAGCGCCACCACCCCGGCGGCGATGAACAGCGCGCCGAGCAGCCGCAGCAGCCGGTCGCCTTCGCGCAGCAGGTGGCCGCCGATCAACGCGGCAAACAGCATCGACACCTCGCGCGCCGGCGCGACGTGCGAGATCGGCGCCTGCTGCACCGCGTACAGCACCAGCACATAAGACACCGGACTGACCGCCGCCACCAGCAGCGCGTACTTCCACTGCTCGCGCCACATGCGCGCGGTGGTCGCACGGTCCTTCAGCGCGACAGGCGCCAGCAGCACCATGCGCACGAGATTGCCGAAGTAGTCGAGCAGGATCGGCGACATCGCGAGGAACTTGACCGCGTAGCTGTCGGCCACGGTGTACGCCGCGATGAAGCCGCCGGTCAGCACGCCGTAGCGGATGCCCTTGTGCACGCGCTCGCGCTGCGCCGGGTCATGCGCCTTGCGCCACAGCTTGGGCCCGCCGGCAACGAGGAACACGCCGCCCACCACGCCAGCGATGCCTGCCACGCCAATCAGGCTGATCTTCTCGCCCAGGAAAAGCACCGCCACCAGCGACGACAGCAGCGGCCCCGAACCGCGCGCGAGCGGGTAGACCACCGTGAGGTCCGACTTGCGATAGCCGCGCAGCAGCACGATGAAATAGAAGATGTGCAGCACGCCGCTGAGCACGACGAAGCCCCACTCCGTCACGCCCCAGCCGGGCACCACGTTCCAGCCCAGCGTGATGCCCACGGGCGCCCAGATGAGCATGTTGAACACGCTGGTCTGGAAGCTGAATCGCGCATCACCATTCGCCTTCTTGGCGGCGATGTTCCAGCCTGCGTGAACGATCCCGGCGAGCAGGATCAGCGCGAATGCAGAGAGCGGCACCCCTGCCGGACTAGTGACGGCCGACGATGGCGGCGGTGGCCATCAGCTCTTCGAGCAGCGCCAGCGAAACCTTGCCCGACACCGCGTACGGGTTGAGCTCGGGCTTTTCGGAGTACTTCAGCAGCGTCGATGCGTTGAGCTTCGACAGGTTGACCTGTCCCATCGTCCAGCCGCCGAAGCGGCGCTCGGAAATCTCTTCGTAGTGCAGCAGCACCACGTCCTTGTGGCGCGCATCGCGCTGGATGTGGCCGTAGAGCTCGCTGATGGCCATGCGGCCACCCTCGATGGCTTGCAGGAAGGTGCCGGCACCGTAGCAGAGGATGCCGGTGATGCCGCAGGTCGTGTTGTGCGTGCGCGATTGCGCAAGGATCGCCTCGATGGCCTCGGGGCTGGTGTCGACGGCGCGGCTGGCGTAGAGAAGTCGGACCAGCATGGCTCAGCTCTTTCGGGGAAGGAGAGAAAGGAATTCGCGGCGCAGGCTCGGGTCTTTGAGGAACACGCCGCGCATCACGGAGTTGATCATCTTGCTGTCCATTTCCTTCACGCCGCGCCAGGCCATGCAGAAATGCTCGGCTTCCATGACCAGCGCGAGGCCGTCGGGCTGCGTCTTTTCCTGGATCAGGTCGGCCAGCTGAACCACGGCTTCTTCCTGGATCTGGGGACGGCCCATGACCCACTCGGCCAGGCGCGCGTACTTCGACAGGCCGATCACGTTGGTGTGCTCGTTGGGCATCACGCCGATCCAGAGCTTGCCGATGATCGGGCAGAAGTGATGCGAGCAGGCGCTGCGCACGGTGATCGGGCCGACGATCATCAGCTCGTTCAGGTGCTCGGCGTTGGGAAACTCGGTGAGCGAGGGCGGCGCCACGTAGCGGCCGCGGAACACCTCGTTCAGGTACATCTTGGCGACGCGCCGTGCTGTGTTGTCGGTGTTGTGGTCGTTCTCGACGTCGATGACCAGGCTCTGGAGCACGCCCTTCATCTTGACCTCGACCTCGTCGAGCAAGGCCTCCAGCTCGCCGGGCTCGATGAACTCGGCGATGTTGTCATTGGCGTTGAAGCGCTTGCGCGCCGCGGTGAGGCGCTCACGGATCTTCACGGAGACGGGCGTACCCTCGTCATCGTCGTTTCGATCGGGGCGCGGGTCGACGTCGGTTTTCCTCAGCATGGCGGGGATCGTACCAGTGAATGGCTCCAGACATTCGGGCCCGCAACGCCCGTCCCTTCTTGGAGCAATGCTATCAATTGAGGAGCGTGAAATCGGCCACCAGCGGCAGGTGGTCGGACATGCGAGCCCAGATCGGGCCGCGCGGCACCGTGCAGGCCAGCGGCTCCAGCCTGCGTCCGTAGACGAAGTCGAGCTGCGCCACCGGCAGGCGCGAGGGGTAAGTGAGCGTGCGCGGACCGCGCAGGTCGCTGGTGTCACGCAGGCCCATGGCATTCATGGCGTAGCGCATGCGCGCGCCCCAGTCGTTGAAATCGCCGGCCACCACAACGGCCTCGTCGGGCGGCACCTCGCGGTCGATGAACTCGCGCAGGCGCGCAATCTGCCGAACCCGGCTGCCCTTGATGAGCCCGAGGTGCACCACGATGGTGTGCACCCGCCGGCCCTCCACATCGATCACCACGTGCAGCAGCCCGCGCTGTTCGAAACGGTGGTCGGAAATGTCCTGATGGTTGATTCGCAGCACCGGCCAGCGCGTGAGCAGCGCATTGCCGTGCTCGCCGTGGCGCGTGACGGCATTGGTCTCGTAGACGGCGGTGTAGCCCTCGGGCGCGAGGAAATCGGCCTGCGGCAACTCGGGCCATCGCGCGAAACGGGCGGCCGCCTGCCGGTTCATCTTGCGCACTTCCTGCAGGCAGACGATGTCGGCGTCGAGCTGCTCGATGGCGTGGCCAAGGTTATGGATTTCGAGCCGCCGTGCGGGTCCGATGCCTTGAACACCCTTGTGGATGTTGTAGGTCGCGACCCGGAGGTTCTGCGTTGCTGCTACTGCTGCTGCTGCCGGCTGGTTCATCGCGCAAATTCTGGCAGCAACAGAATGGCTTCGGCATTCGATGGGGAAAAGCAGGCATCTGCCGCTTCGTGGTACGGCAGCCAGCGCCAGTCGGTGTGCTCGCGCGGGTCTAGCGTGGGCGTGATGCGTTCGGGCACGCACAGGCCGAACAGGTGCTCGGTGTTGTGGGTGATACCGGGCGCGTAGCGGGCGCGCCAGCGGGGGTAGATCTCGTAGACGTTGCGCAGCTGCCAGTCGACCAGTTGCGAGGCCAGCGCCGTGCCTTCGCCGCACTGGATGCCGGTCTCCTCGGCCACCTCGCGCGCCGCGGTGAGCGCGAGCGGCTCATCGGCCGCGTCCTTGCTGCCCGTGACCGACTGCCAGAAGTCGGTCTCGGCATCCGCACGCCGGATCAGCAGCACATCGAGCGCCGGCGTGTGGATCACGACCAGCACCGACTCCGGGATCTTCCAGGGTCGAGGGCTGGTCGTCATGGGAGCCTCAGAGCATCAGGCAGCTTGAGGCGTGTTGCGCAGCTTGATGTGCAGCTCGCGCAGTTGCTTCTCGTCGACCGGGCTCGGCGCCTGCGTCAGCAGGTCTTGTGCGCGCTGGGTCTTGGGGAAGGCGATCACGTCGCGGATCGACTCGGCGCCGGTCATGAGCATGACGAGGCGGTCCAGGCCGATGGCAATGCCGCCGTGCGGCGGCGCGCCGTACTGCAGCGCGTCCAGCAGGAAGCCGAACTTCAGCTGTGCGTCTTCGGCGCTGATCTTCAGCGCGCGGAACACCTTGCTCTGCACTTCCTCGCGGTGGATACGCACCGAGCCGCCGCCCATTTCAATGCCGTTGAGCACCATGTCATAGGCCTTGGCAATGCACTTCTCGGGAGCGGTGTCCATGAGGTCTTCATGGCCGTCCTTCGGCGCGGTGAACGGATGGTGCACGGCGCTCCAGCGCTGGCCTTCCTCGTCGAACTCGAACATCGGGAAGTCCACCACCCACAGCGGTGCCCAGCGGTCGTCGAAGAGGCCCGCCTTCTTGCCGAAGGCGCTGTGGCCGATCTTGACGCGCAACGCGCCGATGGCGTCGTTGACGACCTTTTCCTTGTCGGCGCCGAAGAACAGGATGTCGCCATTGCGCGCACCCGTGCGGGCGATGATCTCGGCCAGCGTGCTGTCGTCGAGGTTCTTCACGATCGGGCTCTGCAGGCCTTCGCGGCCGGCTTGGGCGTCGTTGACCTTGATGTAGGCCAGGCCCTTGGCGCCGTAGATCTTCACGAACTCCTGGTACGCATCGATTTCGCCGCGCGACAGGCCGCCCTCGGCGCCGCCGCCGGGCACGCGCAGCGCCACCACGCGGCCACCCGTCATGGTGGCGGCATTCGAGAACACCTTGAACTCGACGCGCTTCATCAGCTCGGTCAGCTCGGTGAATTCGAGCTTCACGCGCAGGTCGGGCTTGTCCGAGCCGTACTTGAACATTGCGTCGGCATACGTCATGGTCGGGAACACCGGCAGGTCGATGCCAGCGGCGTTGCGGAACACGTTGCGGATCATGCCTTCGAACATCTCGCGGATTTCCTCTTCGGCGAGGAACGAGGTCTCGATGTCGATCTGCGTGAATTCGGGCTGGCGGTCGGCGCGCAGGTCTTCGTCGCGGAAGCACTTCACGATCTGGTAGTAGCGGTCGTAGCCGGCCACCATCAGCAGCTGCTTGAACAGCTGGGGCGACTGCGGCAGCGCGAAGAAGCTGCCGTCGTGCACGCGGCTGGGCACGAGGTAGTCGCGCGCGCCTTCGGGCGTGGACTTGCCGAGCATCGGCGTCTCGATGTCGATGAAGCCGTTGGCATCGAGGAACTTGCGCGTTTCCATCGTCACCTTGTAGCGCAGCATCATGTTGCGCTGCATGGCCGGGCGGCGCAGGTCGAGCACGCGGTGCGTGAGGCGGGTGGTTTCCGACAGGTTGTCGTCGTCCAGCAGGAACGGAGGCGTGACCGAGGGGTTCAGCACCTTCAGTTCGTGGCACAGCACTTCGATCTTGCCGCTCTTGAGCTGGTCGTTGGTCGTGCCTTCGGGACGCGCGCGCACGAGGCCCGTGATCTGCACGCAGAACTCGTTGCGCAGGTTCTCGGCCACGGCGAAGGTGGAGGCGCGATCGGGGTCGCACACCACCTGCACGTAGCCTTCGCGGTCACGCACGTCGATGAAGATCACGCCACCGTGGTCGCGGCGACGGTTGACCCAGCCGCACAGGGTGACGGTTTGGCCCAGCAGGGCTTCGGTCACGAGACCGCAATAGTGAGTACGCATGGCCATAGGAATCCATTCCGGCGCCTTGTCGGCGCGTTCGTTTTTTATGAGTTGGAAGATTTCACCGCCACCGTGGTGGGGCCGCCTGGAACGACCACCCCCATCGAGACGATGTACTTGAGCGCTTCGTCCACGCTCATCTTCAGTTCGATGCAGTCGCTGCGCTTGAGCATCACGAAGTAGCCGCCCGTGGGGTTGGGCGTGGTCGGCACATAGACGCTGAGGAATTCCTCTTCGCCGAGGTGTTCAGCGACTTCGTTGCCGGGCGCGCCGGTGACGAAGGCGATGGTCCACACGCCTTCGCGTGGCCATTGCACCAGCACCGCGGTGCGAAAGGCATTGCCGTTCTCGGAGAACAGCGTGTCCGACACCTGCTTGACGCTGGAGTAGATCGAGCGCACCACCGGAATGCGGCGCACCACGGCGTCGCCCCAGCCGAGCAGGCGCTTGCCGACGAAGTTGCTGGCGGTGGCGCCCACCACCAGCAGGATCGCCAGCGTGAGCAGCACGCCCAGGCCGCGCACCTTGTGGTCGCTGAGCCAGACCTGCCATTGCTCAGGCAGCAGCCACAGCGTCTGGTCGAGCGTACCGATGATCCAGTTCAGCACGCCGAGCGTGATGACCAGCGGCACGATGACCAGCAGGCCGGACAGCAACCATTTGCGCAGGGCGAGCATGGTGATCGATCAGTCGCCGCTCTTGGCGGCAGCAGCCGGCGCGGGGGCCGGTGCCGCGGGCGCCGGAGCGGGGCTCGGCGTGGCGGCGGAAGAGGAAGATTCGGCGGACTTGGCACCGTCACTCGACACGGGCGCCGTGGCAGGCTCGGCCTTCTTGCCGCCGCCCTCACGGAAATCGGTCACGTACCAGCCCGAGCCCTTGAGCTGGAAGCCGGCGGCCGTGACCTGTTTTTCGAATGCGCTCGCACCGCACGCCGGACACACCGTCAGGGGCGCGTCGGACATCTTTTGCAGGGCGTCTTTGGCAAAGCCGCAGGCGCTGCACTTGTAGGCGTAGATGGGCATGGGAAATGAGGTCAAAAAGCGGCGCAGCTGCCGCTCGCAAAGCCCTCGATTATAGGGGCGCCCCTGCCAAAGGGCGCCCAGCCCGACCGCCGAGCCCGGGCTTCAGGCTGGCTCGGTGGCCAGCGGGCGGTGCGGCGTGTGAGTGTTCGCCAACCATTGCGGCAGCAGCGAGCCGGCCACCATGCCCACGAACGAGCAGAGCACGCCCGCCAGCTGGGCCGGGAACGCGCTGCCCCAGGGCATCCACAGGAACAGCAGCCACACGCCGATGCCCAGGACGATCGAGGCGACTGCTCCTTGGGTGCTGGCGCGGCGCCAGTACAGGCCGCACACCAGCGGCACGAAGGCCCCCACCAGCGGCACCTGATAGGCACCTGACACCAGTTCGTAGATCGGGGTGCCCTGCATGCGAATGGCGTAGGCCAGCACGGCGGCGCTGAACAGCAGCACCGTGATGCGCATCGTCATGAGGTTCTGGCGGTCCGTGCCGGCCGGGCGGAACTGGCGCCAGATGTTCTCGGTGAAAGTGACGCTGGGCGCCAGCAAGGTGGCCGAGGCGGTCGACTTGATGGCCGACAGCAGCGCACCAAAAAACAGCACCTGCATCACGAACGGCATCTTCTGCAGCACCAGCGTGGGCAGCACCTTCTGCGGATCTTCCTTCAGCAGCGCGGCGGTCTGCTCCGGCATGATCAGCAGCGCGCTGGCCACCAGGAACATCGGCACGAAGGCGAACAGGATGTACGCCACGCCGCCGATCACCGGGCCGCGCTGGGCCGCTTTCACACTGTTGGCCGACATCACGCGCTGGAACACGTCCTGCTGCGGAATTGAGCCAAGCATCATCGTGATGGCAGCCGCGAAGAAGAACACCATGTCGTGCCAGCTCGGCTCTGGCCAGAACTTGAAGAGGTCCTTGCTCACGGCAAAGGCCACCACCTTGTCGGCGCCGCCGGCCATGTTGCCCGCGAACACCGCGATGACGGCCAGGCCAGCCACCAGGATGATCATCTGCATGAAGTCGGTCACCGCCACCGACCACATGCCGCCGAACAGCGTGTAGGCCAGGATCGAGACCACCCCGATCACCATGCCCACCGGAATGCTGATGGCGTCGCCCGACAGCAGGTTGAACACCAGCCCCAGCGCCGTGACCTGCGCCGACACCCAGCCCAGGTAGCTCAGCATGATGATCAGCGAGCAGGCCACCTCCACCGTGCGGCCGTAGCGCTCGCGGTAGTAGTCGCTGATGGTCAGCAGCGTCATGCGGTAGAGCTTGCCCGCGAAGAACAGGCCCACCAGGATCAGGCAGGTGCCCGCGCCGAACGGGTCTTCGACCACGCCGTTGAGCCCGCCCTCGATGAACTTCGCCGGGATGCCGAGCACCGTTTCGGAGCCGAACCACGTGGCAAAGGTGGTCGTGACGATCATGAAGAGCGGCAGATGCCGCCCGGCAATGGCGAAGTCGGTGGTGTTCTTCACCCGCTTGGCGGCATAGAGGCCGATTGCGATGGTGACCAGCAGATAGACGATGACCAGCGTCAACAACACGGCGGAAACTCCTCTAGAACAAGCGCACGCGCACCAGCAATTGCATGGCGAGCAACCCCAATACAAAACCTATGCCACCGTAGACGATGGTCTGGAGCAACCGGTTGGTGCGCTTCTGCTCGGCCAGCAGTTCGAGCAGCTCGCGGCGGTTGTCGGACGGGCGATTTTCCAGGAAATCGTGCAGCAATCGAGGAAGCTGGGGCAGCAGCTTGGCGTATCGCGGTGCCTCGGCCTTGAGCTGCTGCAGCAGCTTCTTGGGGCCGATCTGGTCGACCATCCACTTCTCGAGGAAAGGCTTGGCTGTGGCCCAGAGGTCGAGTTCTGGGTCGATGTTGCGACCCAGGCCCTCGATGTTGAGCAGCGTCTTCTGCAGCAGCACCAGCTGCGGCTGGATCTCGACGTGAAAGCGGCGCGAGGTCTGGAACAGGCGCATCAGCACCATGCCCAGCGAAATCTCTTTCAGCGGCCGGTCGAAGTACGGCTCGCAGACGGTGCGGATGGCGCCCTCCAGCTCGTCGATGCGGGTGCCCACCGGCACCCAGCCGCTTTCGAGGTGCAGTTCGGCCACGCGCTTGTAGTCACGCCGGAAGAAGGCCACGAAGTTCTGCGCGAGGTATTCCTTGTCCGACTCGGTCAGCGTGCCGATGATCCCGAAATCCAGCGAGATGTAGCGCCCGAAGGTCTCGGGCTCCAGGCTCACCTGGATGTTGCCGGGGTGCATGTCGGCGTGGAAAAAGCCATCGCGGAACACCTGCGTGAAGAAGATCGTGACGCCGTCGCGCGCCAGCTTGGGAATGTCGACGCCGGCCGCGCGCAAGCGGTCCATCTGCGCGATGGGCACGCCCTTCATGCGCTCCATCACGATGACCTCGGGATGGCAGAAGTCCCAGAACATCTCGGGGATCAGCACCAGGTCGAGCTCGGCCATGTTGCGGCGCAGCTGGGCGGCGTTGGCGGCCTCGCGCACCAGGTCGAGCTCGTCGTGCAGGTACTTGTCGAACTCGCCGACCACCTCGCGCGGCTTCAAGCGCTTGCCGTCGGCCGAGAGGTTTTCGAGCCAGCCGGCCATCATGGCCATCAGCGCCAGGTCTTTCTCGATCACGCCGCGCATGTTGGGGCGCAGCACCTTGACCGCCACTTCGCGCACATCGCCCTGGTTGGTGCGGATGGTCGCGAAATGCACCTGCGCGATCGACGCGCTGGCAATGGGCGTTTCGTCGAACTGCACGAACACGTCGCCCACCGGGCGGCGGAATGCGCGTTCGATGGTGGCGATGGCCACCGACGACGGGAACGGCGGCACGCGGTCCTGCAAAAAGGCCAGCTCGTCGGCGATGTCGGGCGGCAGCAGGTCGCGCCGGGTCGACAGCACCTGGCCGAACTTCACGAAGATGGGGCCGAGGCGCTCGAGCGCCTCGCGCAGCCGCTGGCCGCGCGGCGCGTCGAGGTTGCGCCCGATCGAAACGACACGCGCCACAACGAGCAGCCAGGGCTTCCTGAAGCTCGTGAGCACGAGCTCGTCGAGGCCGTAGCGCAGCGCGACCCAGACGATGAACAGTCCGCGGTAGAAGCGCCTCATTCGGCCGTGCTCGCCGAGCCGGCCGTCGAGCCGCCAGCCTTGGCCGTGCGGTCGCCGACGAACTGGCGCAGCGCGCCCACGACACGCCGCACGCCGTTGCCCAGAGTGTGCGCAGGCACGTCGCCGATCACGCGGGCAAGGTCGTCCTCGACGTCCCAGCGCACATGGTCGACCAGCCAGTTGACCTCGGCCGCCAGCTGTACGTCGCCGATGATCTGCACGGCCGGCTTGTCGCCGCGCAGCGTGGCGCGGGCGATATCGAAGGGGGAATCGTCGGTAACGGTGAGCGTAAGTTCTGGCACCGAACCGGCAGGGGCCAGGTCGAGCAGGCCGGCCGGCGTGGCCACCAGTTCCATGGTCACGAAGCGCCACTGGAAGCGCACCACCCGCCCCTGCTGGCGCAGCAGCCGCTGCTGGGCCTCGGGCTCCTGCTGCAGCACATGGTTCAGGAACAGGACCGCGCGGTGCTGGATCTCGTGAACGGCCCAGTCCGGCGGCTGCAGGCGCTCGCCGATGCGGTTGAAGAGGTCGCCGAGAAAAGAAAATGGGGACGATGGTGTGGCCATGTCCCCATTATCCCGTCACTGTAGCGCCCCGCGACTCATGGACCGCATGCCCTTTTCCAGAAACACCGCAGAACCGGCTTTGCCGGGCTGCTGGTGTTGCCCCCGGCAGGGGCAGGAGAAGCGACACGAAGTGCGCGAAGCCTGGGGACGAGCCTTTAGCCTTTATTTACTGCAGTGCTTGCACGCCAGCCACCAGCCAGCCGCTGTTGCCGCTGGTCGGCTTGGTCATGTTCCACACTTCGCGGAACGGACCCGGGCCGGCCGAGGCGTCTTCGCGGATCATGCCGGAGAACTCCACGCTGGCCATGTAGGCGTCGGGCAGCTCTTCGATGCCCAGCAGCTTGGCGTCGAGCATCACGACTTCAGTCTTGTTCGAGGCACCGCCGGTGTGGCTGGCCCGGTCGGCCAGCTGCGCGCGGATCTCGTCGACCATGCCGTCGGTCATCATCGAACGCAGCATCGACACGTCGGCGCGGTCCCATGCGTCCTGCAGCGTCACGAAGTTGCGCTTGGCTGCGCCGAGGAAGCCGTCGATGTCGAAGCCCGCGGGAATGCCCCAGGACTGCGAACCGGCGAGTGCCGAGCCGATCATGCTGCCACCGGCCGCGGCGCCCGCTGCCGAGAGGCTGCTGCCATGCGGTGCGTCGTTCGAAGGCGTGGCGTCGAAGGCCGCTGCATTGCGCTCCCACGGACGTGCCGAGGCGTCGTTACCCACGTTGGCCGGGCTGTACTGCACCGGCGCGCTGGCATTGGCGGGGCTGCCGCCCGCGCCCTGGAACGCGAAGCCGCCCTGGCGATTGCCGGCAGGTTGCGAGCGCGACTTGATCATGCGCCACACCACCACGCCGGCCAGCACGAGCAGGCCGATCAGCAGGATGTTGCCGAAGCCGGCACCGAGGCCGAGCGAGCTTGCGAGCCATGCGAGGCCAAGGCCAGCGGCCAGACCACCGAGCATCGCGCCCCACGGACGTTTCGGTGCAGCGGCGGCGGGTGCGGGCGTTGCAGGCTTCGCCGCCGCCGCGTTGGTCGCACTCTGCTGCGAAGGCGCACTGGGCGATGCGGACTCGCGCTGCGTCACGTTGGACGACTGGCGCCCCACCGACTTGCCACCGCCCATGCGGGCAGCCTCGGCCTGGACACTGCCCAGCACCAATGCAGCTGCCAAAAACAAAGAACCCAAACTTTTCATGTCGTCTCCTCTTGAGCGAAAGATTCGCTTGATCAACACTTTCAACACTTGATTCCAACATGCAGGGCGGCGATGCCACCCGTCATGTTGTGATAGTCCACATGTCCGAAACCGCCCTCTTTCATGAGGGTCTTGAGCTCCTCTTGCGAGGGGTGCATCCGGATCGATTCGGCGAGATAGCGATAGCTCGCGTCGTCGCCGGCCACGAGCTTGCCCAGGCGGGGCAGCACGTTGAAGGAGTACCAGTCGTAGGCCTTTGCGAGCGGCTTCGCGACCTTCGAGAATTCGAGCACCAGCAGCTTGCCGCGCGGCTTGATCACGCGGTTCATTTCCTTGAGCGCGATGTCCTTGTGCGTCATGTTGCGCAGGCCAAAGGCCACCGTGACAACGTCGAAGTGGTTGTCCGGAAAAGGCAGCTTCTCGGCGTCGCAGACCATGGTGGGCAGCACCACGCCGGCATCGAGCAGGCGGTCTCGACCAGTGCGCAGCATGGCCTCGTTGATGTCGGTGTGAACCACTTGCCCGCTGGCGCCGACCTTCTTTGCGAAGGCCAGCGCGAGGTCGCCGGTGCCGCCCGCGATGTCGAGCACGCGCGAGCCTTCGCCCACGTTCGCGACCATCACGGTGTACGCCTTCCAGGCGCGGTGCAGGCCGGCCGACATCAGGTCGTTCATGACGTCGTAGCGCGAGGCAACTGAATCGAAGACACCGCGAACGCGGCGGGCCTTCTCGCTTTCGTCGACTGTTTCGAAGCCGAAGTGTGTGGTACTCATGCAACCGATGTTAGGCCGGAAGCCTTCACATCAAGCCGACGACCCCGCGCGCACGGCGGGCATTTGTTGCTTTTTTCGTCCCGCCCTTCCTGGGGGTAGGGCTATCTTTTCAATAGCGCGGCGCGGATTTTCAGGCGAATTCGCGCGCTCAGTGGCTGCCGCAGGCGTGGCCGCTCTTGTCGATCATCGGCGTGTCGCGGTCGACACCCGCTTCGAGCAGGCGGCGCTCGTAGGTGGCCCACAGCTCGGCCTGCTTCTCGCCCAGTTCGTAGAGCAGGTCCCACGAGTAGATGCCCGTGTTGTGGCCATCGCTGAAGGTCGGCTGCACGGCGTAGTTGCCGACCGCTTCGAGGTCGACGAGTTCGACCTCGCGCTTGCCCGTCTGCAGAATTTCCTGGCCCGGGCCATGGCCTTGCACCTCGGCCGACGGCGAGTAGATGCGCATCAGCTCGAAAGGGATTCGAAAGGTCGCGCCATCGGAGAAGCCCACTTCGAGCACGCGCGACTGGCCGTGCACGGTGATCGATTGCGGCGTCGGTGCGCCCGGTTTCAAGCCTGCCATCAGAAACTCCTGTTGCCCAAGCGTTCGATCATCGCAGCCTCGAGGGCTGGCAGGCGCGCGGCGATAGCCGCTTCCTGCGCCGCATTGCGTTCGCGCTGCACCGGCGCCCACACCGAGCCCGGGAAATGGCTGTCGTCGGCGAAGCGCGCGATCACGTGCCAGTGCAGATGCGCCACCATGTTGCCAAGCGCGGCGAGATTGATTTTCGTTGGCTTCAGGTGCTCGCGCAGGCACTGCTCGACGACCGCCACTGCTTCCATGCACAGCGTGCGATTTGCGGCATCGAGGTCGGAAAACTCCGCCGCATGGTCACGCCACACCACGCGATAGAAGGCCGGAAAGCCGGCCTCTTCCGCATGGATGACGCGCAGCTTCGCGCCCTCGAACACGAGGCGACCACCCGGCCCCTCGCACAGCACGCAGCCCTGTACCTTCGTCACACCAGCACCCGCTCGATCCCGCCCTGATTGGCTGCGGCCACATAGGTCGGCATCCAGTCGGCACCGAGGATCTTGTTGGCCATCTCGACCACGATGTAGTCGGCTTCGAGCAGGCCGTTGTTCAGGTCGTTGCCGTAGCGCGAGAGGCCTTGCAGGCAGCTCGGGCAACTGGTGAGGATCTTCACGTTGTCCTGTGAGCCGACCTTGCCGGAGTCGCGCAGCGCGGCTTCACCCTTCTTCAGCTCTTCTTCCTTGCGGAAGCGGATCTGCGTCGAGATGTCGGGCCGCGACACGCCCAGCGTGCCCGATTCGCCGCAGCAGCGGTCATTCTTGAGCACGTTGTCGCCGACCAGCGCCTTCACGGTCTTCATCGGGTCCTGCAGCTTCATCGGCGAATGGCAGGGATCGTGGTACAGGTAGCCGCCACCGCCCGCATCGGCAAGCGTGATGCCCTTTTCGAGCAGGTACTCGTGGATGTCGATGATCCGGCAGCCCGGGAAGATCTTGTCGAACTGGTAGCCCTGCAGCTGGTCGTAGCAGGTACCGCAGCTCACCACCACCGTCTTGATGTCGAGATAGTTGAGCGTGTTGGCCACGCGGTGGAAGAGCACGCGGTTGTCCGTGATCATCTTCTCGGCTTTGTCGAACTGGCCGCTGCCGCGTTGCGGATAGCCGCAGCACAGGTAACCCGGCGGCAGCACGGTTTGCACGCCCGCATGCCAGAGCATCGCCTGCGTGGCGAGGCCGACCTGCGAGAACAAGCGCTCCGAACCGCAGCCCGGAAAGTAGAAGACGGCCTCTGTCTCGGAGGTGGTCGCCTTCGGGTTGCGGATGATCGGCACGTAGTCGGCATCCTCGATGTCGAGCAGCGCGCGCGCCGTTTTCTTCGGCAGGTTGCCCGGCATCTTCTTGTTGATGAAGTGGATCACCTGCTCCTTGACCGGCGCCGGACCCAGCGTGGCTGGCGGTGCGGCCGTCTGCTTCTTCGCGAGGCCGCGCAGCAGGTCGTTGGCCATGCGCTGCGCCTTGAAGCCGATGCCCACCATGCCCGCACGCACCGCCTTGATGGTCTGCGGATTAGTGGCGTTCAGGAAGAACATCGCAGCAGCGTTGCCAGGACGGAAACTC
Organism: Variovorax sp. YR634; assembly: GCF_900106655.1. Classification (NCBI taxonomy): domain Bacteria; kingdom Pseudomonadati; phylum Pseudomonadota; class Betaproteobacteria; order Burkholderiales; family Comamonadaceae; genus Variovorax; species Variovorax sp. YR634. The sequence goes on along the minus strand of NZ_FNOL01000014.1, from coordinate 159,406 downwards.
TTCTGGCCCATCTTGCGCAGCAGGTTGCGCATGTTCATCGACACGTCGCCGAAGTCGATCTTCACGGGGCACGGCGTGAGGCACTTGTGGCACACGGTGCAGTGGTCGGCCACGTCCTCGAACTCTTCCCAGTGCTTGATGCTGATGCCGCGCCGGGTCTGCTCTTCGTAGAGGAAGGCCTCCACCAGCAGCGAGGTCGCGAGGATCTTGTTGCGTGGGCTGTAGAGCAGGTTGGCACGCGGCACGTGCGTGGCGCACACAGGCTTGCACTTGCCGCAGCGCAGGCAGTCCTTCACGCTGTCGGCAATGGCGCCGATGTCGCTCTGCTGCATGATCAGCGACTCATGGCCCATGAGGCCGAAGCTCGGCGTGTAGGCGTTGGTCAGGTCGGCGTGCAGCGTCTGCGCCTCGCCGGCAGGCGCACGCAGCAGCTTGCCCTTGTTGAAGCGGCCTTCGGGGTCGACCCTGGCCTTGTATTCGGTGAACGGGCGCAGCTCTTCGTCGCTCAGGAATTCGAGCTTGGTGATGCCGATGCCGTGCTCGCCCGAGATCACGCCGTCGAGGCTGCGCGCCAGCGCCATGATGCGCACTACCGCGGCATGCGCGGTCTGCAGCATGTCGTAGTTGTCGCTGTTGACGGGGATGTTGGTGTGCACATTGCCGTCGCCCGCGTGCATGTGCAGCGCGACCCACACGCGGCCCTTGAGCACTCGCTTATGGATGGCCGTGCACTCGGCCAGGATCGGCGCGAACTCGGCGCCCGAGAAAATCTCCTGCAGCGGCTGGCGCAGCTGCGTCTTCCAGCTCGCACGCAGGCTGTGGTCCTGCAGTTGCGGGAACAGCGCATCGACGTTCTGCAGCCAGCCAGCCCAGAGCGTACGCACTTCCTGCACCAGCGCCACGGCCTGTGCCACGCGGTCTTCGAGCAGCTCGGCCGCCGGAATCTCGTGCGCATCGTCGGTCTTGCCCAGCGGCAGGTTACCGCGCATGAGAAAGGCTTCGAGCTCGTCGGTGAGCGCGAGCTTGTTCTGCAGCGACAGCTCGATGTTGATGCGCTCGATGCCGTCGCTGTACTCGGCCATGCGCGGCAGCGGGATCACCACGTCTTCGTTGATCTTGAAGGCGTTGGTGTGCTTGCTGATGGCGGCCGTGCGCTTGCGGTCGAGCCAGAACTTCTTGCGCGCCTCGGGGCTGATGGCGATGAAGCCTTCGCCGCTGCGCGAGTTGGCGATGCGCACCACTTCGGAGGTGACGCGGGCCACCGCATCGGCGTCGTCGCCGGCGATGTCGCCGAACAGCACCATCTTCGGCAGGCCGCCGTGCTTCTTCGACTTGGTGGCGTAGCCCACCGCCTTGAGGTAGCGGTCGTCCAGGTGTTCGAGGCCGGCCAGCAGCACGCCTGAGCGTTTCTGCTCGGCGAACATGAAGTCCTTGATCTCGACGATGCTGGGCACCGCGTCCTTGGCGTTGCCGAAGAATTCGAGGCACACGGTGCGCGTGTGCGAGGGCATCCTGTGCACCACCCAGCGGCAGCTGGTGATGAGGCCGTCGCAGCCCTCTTTCTGGATGCCCGGCAGGCCCGAGAGGAACTTGTCGGTCACGTCCTTGCCCAGGCCTTCCTTGCGGAAGGTGCGGCCAGGGATGTCGAGGCGCTCGGTGCGCAGCTTGGTCTTGCCGTCGGCAGCGTAGTACTGCAGCTCGAACACGGCGCTTTCGGCGTCGTGGATCTTGCCGAGGTTGTGGCCGATGCGCGTGACTTCGAGCCATTCGGCCTGCGGCGTGACCATGCGCCACGAGGCGAGGTTGTCGAGCGCCGTGCCCCAGAGCACGGCCTTCTTGCCGCCGGCGTTCATGGCGACGTTGCCGCCGACGCACGAGGCCTCGGCCGACGTCGGATCGACCGCGAACACGAAGCCCGAGCGCTCGGCCGCATCGGCCACGCGCTGGGTTACCACTCCGGCTTCGGTCCAGATGGTGGGCACCGGATCGGCCAGGCCGGGCAGCGAGACGTGCTCGACCTCGGTCATCGCCTCGAGCTTCTCGGTGTTGATGACGACGCTGTTCCAGGTCAGCGGAATGGCACCGCCGGTGTAGCCGGTGCCGCCTCCGCGCGGAATGATGGTCAGGCCCAGCTCGATGCAGCCTTTCACCAGCAGCGCCATCTCGACCTCGGTGTCGGGGCACAGCACGACAAAGGGGTACTCCACGCGCCAGTCGGTGGCATCGGTGACGTGCGACACGCGAGAGAGGCCGTCGAACTTGATGTTGTCCTTGGCCGTGAGCCGGCCCAGCACGCGCGTGGCCTTGCGGCGCAGGGCGGCGACGTCGCGGAACTTGGTGTCGAAGGCGGCCACCGCCTCGCCCACGAGGCCGGTGAGTTCGCCCACGAGCTGGTCGCGCGGCAGGTCGCTGTCGGGGGTGCGGCGCTTTTGCACCTCGGTCAGGCGGTGCCTGAGGGCATCGACCAGCTGGCCGCGGCGGCGCGGATTGTCGAGCAGGTCGTCGACGAGGTACGGATTGCGCTGCACCACCCAGATGTCGCCGAGCACTTCATAGAGCATGCGGGCCGATCGGCCGGTGCGGCGCTCGGCGCGCAAGGTCTGGAGCAGTTCCCAGCCGCGTTCGCCCAGCAGGCGAATCACGATCTCGCGATCGGAGAAGCTGGTGTAGTTGTACGGGATCTCGCGCAGTCGGACAGGCTCTGCGGCCTGTGCCAACAGCGTGTTCAACGCAGTCGGAGCATTCATCGGGTGGGGCGCCTCGGCCGGGCGCTGCGCGCCCATAGCCGGGCTGGGGATTTTAGGGCAGCGCCTGGGGACTTGCCTCGTGACGGTTGCTACGGCCTTGTGCTAAGCATGGCTCCCGGAGGGCTCCCCGCCCCTTCTCAAGGAAACTCAGAACAGCACGCGGCTGCGAATCGTCCCGCCCACCTTCGCCAGTTTCTCCAGCGCCAGGTCCGAGGATGCCGCGTCGATGTCCATCACCACATAGCCGATCTTCTCGTTCGTCTGCAGGAACTGCGAGGAGATGTTGATCTGGTTGTCCGAAAAGATCTTGTTGATCTCGGACAGCACCCCAGGCACGTTCCGGTGGACGTGCAGCAGCCGGTGCTTGCCAGGGTGCGCAGGCAGCGCCACTTCAGGGAAGTTGACGGAAGACGTCGAAGTGCCGTTGTCGCTGTACTTGACCAGCTTTTCCGCCACTTCCAGCCCGATGTTGGCCTGCGCCTCCATGGTCGAGCCGCCGATGTGCGGCGTCAGGATCACGTTGTCGAGGCCTCGCAGCGGCGACTGGAACTCGTCCTTGTTGCTGCGCGGCTCCACCGGGAACACGTCGATGGCGGCGCCCAGCAGCTTTTTCGTCTTCAGGGCCTCGGCCAGCGAGTCGATCTCGACCACCGTGCCGCGCGAGGCGTTGATCAGGATGGCGCCGGGCTTCATGGCCGCGATCTCGGCCGCGCCGATCATCCATTGCGTGGCCTGCGTCTCGGGCACGTGCAGCGTCACGATGTCGCTCTGGGCCAGCAACTGGTGCAGCTCGCGCACCTGGCGCGCATTGCCCAGCGGCAGCTTGGTGACCACGTCGAAGAAGGCCACGTGCATGCCCAGCGCCTCGGCCAGCACCGACAGCTGCGCGCCGATGGAGCCGTAGCCCACGATGCCCAGCGTCTTGCCGCGGATTTCAAACGCGTTGTCGGCCGACTTGAGCCAGCCGCCGCGGTGCGCCACCGCACTCTTCTCGGGCACGCCGCGCAGCAGCAGGATGGCTTCGGCCAGCACCAGTTCGGCCACCGAGCGGGTGTTGGAATACGGGGCATTGAACACCGCCACGCCGTGCTCGCGGGCAGCTTCCAGGTCGACCTGGTTGGTGCCGATGCAAAAGCACCCGGCGGCCACCAGCTTGTGGGCGGCGGCGAACACCTCGGCCGTCAGCTGGGTGCGCGAACGGATACCCAGGAAATGCACGTCGGCGATCTTCGCCTTGAGCTCGGCGTCGGGCAGCGCGCCCGGCAGCGACTCGATGTTGGTGTAGCCGGCGGCGCGCAGCACCTCCACGGCCGAGGGGTGAATGCCTTCGAGCAAGAGGAACTTGATCCTGCTTTTGTCGAGGGAGGTTTTGCTGCTCATGGCGCTCTCGCAGAAGTCCCGGCCGTGGCGACAGGCTAGGCCAAAAAAGGGAGGGCGATGCTAGCATGGTGCGGCGCAGCAAGCAGGGCCGCAGCCCGCGCCGGGCCTGATGCAAACAGGGCCAAAGGGGTTTCCCCGATTGGAAGCAACCCGCGCTCCATGCGCCAATGTGACGCGGCTGTGTCATGCACATGCCCTAGCATCCGCGCTTTCCATTTTTCCCTTCAGGAGTCTTCATGCGATTCAAGACGCTTGCGCTGGCATCGGCGTTGGCCGCCACGCTGTTCAACGTGGCACAGGCCCAGACCGAGATCCAGTGGTGGCATTCCATGACCGCCGTCAACAACGAGTGGGTCAACGATCTGGCCAAGCAGTTCAACGAGAGCCAGAAGGAATACAAGGTCATCCCGACCTTCAAGGGCACGTACGACGAATCGATGACGGCTTCCATCGCGGCCTTCCGCGCCGGCAACGCGCCGCACATCCTGCAGGTGTTCGAAGTGGGCACCGCCACCATGATGGCCAGCAAGGGCGCCATCGTGCCGGTCGGCCAGGTCATGAAGGACGCGGGCGAGAAGTTCGACCCGGCCGCCTACATCCCTGCCGTGGCCGGCTACTACACCGCCCCCAATGGCCAGATGCTGAGCTTCCCGTTCAACAGCTCGACCACCATCTTCTATTTCAACAAGGACGCCTTCAAGGCTGCCGGCCTGCCCACCGACAAGGCGCCGTCGACCTGGCCCGAGGTGGTAGCCGCCGCCGCCAAGCTCAAGGCCAGCGGCCACAAGTGCCCGTTCACCACGGCCTGGCAGAACTGGACGCAGGTGGAGAGCTTCTCGGCCTGGCACAACGTGGAATTCGCCAGCAAGGCCAACGGCCTGCAGGGCCTGGACGCGCGCCTGAAGGTGAACTCGCCGCTGCACCAGCGCCACATCGAGAACCTGGCCAGCATGGCCAAGCAGGGCCTGTTCATCTACAAGGGCCGTGGCAACGTGCCCGAGGCCTCGTTCGTGTCGGGCGAGTGCGCCATGATCAACACCTCTTCGGGCTTCTACGGCAACGTGGCAAAGAACGCCAAGTTCGCCTACGGCCTGGCGCCCCTGCCCTACTACCCGGACGTGCCGGGCGCACCGCAGAACACCGTGATCGGCGGCGCCAGCCTGTGGGTCATGTCGGGCAAGAAGCCGGCCGAATACAAGGGCGTGGCCAAGTTCTTCAGCTTCATCTCGACGCCTGAAGTGCAGTCCGCCAGCCACAAGCGCACGGGCTACCTGCCCGTGACCACCGCTTCGTACAAGCTCACCGAAGAGTCGGGCTTCTACAAGCAGAACCCCGGCACCGACGTGGCCGTGACGCAGATGATCCGCAAGGTCACCGACAAGAGCCGCGGCATCCGCCTGGGCAACTACGTGCAGATCCGCGCCATCGAGGACGAAGAGCTCGAACAGGTCTGGAACGGCAAGAAGACGGCCAAGGAAGCCCTCGACGCCATCGTGACCCGCGGCAACGAGCAGCTGGAACGCTTCCAGAAGGCAAACAAGAGCTGACGATTGACGACCGGGCCCCTCGTGTCCGGCTAATATCGCCCGCCCCCGCTCACTCTTCTACAAGAGTGGGCGCGGCGGGATTTTTTACGTAGAGGGTTCATGGAAAAACGCGTCTTCTTTCGCTCGGGCTGGCTGCCCTGGCTGCTGCTGGCACCCCAGATGGCGGTGATCCTCGTGTTTTTCTTCTGGCCGGCGGGGCAGGCCATCCTGCAATCGCTGCAGCAGCAGGATGCGTTCGGCACATCGGTCGAGTTCGTCGGGCTGCAGAACTTCAAGGAGCTGTTCCACGACCCGGCCTACGCCGAGTCGTTCAAGACCACCGCCGTTTTCTCGGTGCTGGTGGCCGGCATCGGGATCAGCCTGTCGCTGGCGCTCGCCGTGTTCGCCGACCGCATCGTTCGCGGCGGCATGTTCTACAAAACCATGCTGATCCTGCCGTACGCGGTGGCCCCCGCCGTGGCAGCGGTGCTGTGGGTCTTCATGTTCTCGCCGTCGCTGGGCGTGGTGGCCTACGCGCTCGGCAAGATCGGCATCGACTGGAACCACCTGCTCAATTCGCGGCACGCAATGACGCTGATCGTGATGGCGGCTGTGTGGAAGCAGATTTCCTACAACTTCCTGTTCTTCCTGGCCGGCCTGCAGTCCATTCCGAAATCGCTGATCGAGGCCGCAGCCATCGATGGCGCGCGCCCGTGGCGCCGGTTCTGGACCGTGCAGTTCCCGCTGCTGTCGCCCACCACGTTCTTCCTGCTGGTGATGAACGTGGTCTACGCCTTCTTCGACACCTTCGCCATCGTCCACGCTGCCACCGAAGGTGGCCCCGGCAAGGACACCGAAATCCTCGTCTACAAGGTCTATCACGACGGCTTCAAGGCACTGGACCTTGGCGGCTCGGCCGCACAGTCGGTGGTGCTGATGGTGATCGTCATCGCGCTGACCATCGTGCAGTTCCGCTACGTCGAAAAGAAGGTGCAGTACTGACATGGTTGAAAAACGAAGCACCCAGGGCATCCTGGCCCACGTGGTGATGATCCTGGGGGTCATCATCGTCGCCTTCCCCATCTACCTTGCGTTCGTGGCGTCCACCCACACCGCGCAGGAGATCGTGCAGCGGCCCATGCCGCTGCTGCCCGGCAGCCACATGCTGGACAGCTACAAGGCCGCGCTCTTCGGCCGCGCCACCAGCGCCGGATCGAACGCGCCTGTTGCGCACATGATGTGGGTGAGCCTGGTGACGGCCATGGTCATTGCCATCGGCAAGATCTCGATCTCGCTGCTGTCGGCCTTCGCCATCGTCTACTTTCGCTTTCCGTTCAAGAAGATCTGCTTCTGGGCCATCTTCGTGACGCTGATGCTGCCGGTGGAAGTGCGCATCCTGCCCACCTACAAGGTGCTGTCGGACCTGAGCCTGCTGAACTCGTACGCGGGCCTCACGGTGCCGCTGATCGCGTCGGCCACGGCCACCTTCCTGTTCCGCCAGTTCTTCCTGACGGTGCCCGAGGAGCTCACCGAGGCCTCGCGCATGGATGGCGCCGGTCCGATGCGCTTCTTCTTCGATGTGCTGCTGCCGCTGTCGAAGACTTCGATCGCCGCGCTGTTCGTGATCCAGTTCATCTACGGCTGGAACCAGTACCTCTGGCCGCTCCTGGCTGTCACCAACGAAGACATGTACCCCATCGTCGTCGGCATCAAGCGGCTGATTGCCGGCGGCGATGGCCAGAACGAATGGAACGTCGTGATGGCCACCGCCATCCTAGCCATGCTGCCGCCCGCGCTGGTGGTGGTGCTGATGCAAAAGTGGTTCGTCAAGGGCCTCGTGGACACTGAAAAATAAGTTATGGCTGCTCTCTCCCTACGCAACGTCATCAAGCGCTACGGCCACGGGCCGAAAGCCAACCAGGTCATCCACGGCGTGAGCGCCGAGATCGCCGACCATGAATTCATCGTCATCGTCGGCCCCTCGGGCTGCGGCAAGTCCACGCTGCTGCGCATGGTGGCGGGCCTGGAGGAAGTCTCGGCCGGCGAGATCGCCATCGGCAACAAGGTGGTGAACCAGCTCGAACCCTCCGAGCGCGACATCGCCATGGTGTTCCAGAACTACGCGCTGTACCCGCACATGAGCGTGTTCGCAAACATGGCCTACGGCCTGAAGATCGCCAAGGTGCCGGTCGACGAGATCAAGGTGCGCGTCGACAAGGCCGCGAAGATCCTCGAACTCGGCCACCTGCTGGAGCGCAAGCCGCGCGAACTCTCCGGCGGCCAGCGCCAGCGCGTGGCCATGGGCCGCGCCATCGTGCGCCAGCCACAGGTGTTCCTGTTCGACGAGCCGCTGTCGAACCTCGACGCCAAGCTGCGCGCGCAGACGCGCCTCGAAATCCAGAAGCTGCACCGCGAGCTCGGCATCACCTCGCTGTTCGTCACGCACGACCAGGTCGAGGCCATGACGCTGGCGCAACGCATCATCGTGATGAACGGCGGCGTGATGGACCAGTTCGCCACGCCCGAAGAGGTGTACTCGCGCCCCGCCACCACCTTCGTGGCGAGCTTCATCGGTTCTCCTCCGATGAACCTGCTGCGGCACGCGCCGGGCGTGCGCCCGGGCCAGATCCTGGGCATTCGCCCCGAGCACCTGAAGCTCGACGAAAGCGGCTGGACGGTGCAGGTCGAGCAGGTCGAACTGCTGGGCGCCGAGCGCCTGGTGTACGGCCGCATCGGCGACGAGCAGATCATCATGCGCACCGACGAAGGCGACCATCCACCGGTCGCGGGCGACACCGTGAAGATCGCGGCGCGCGAAGACAAGCTGCACTGGTTCGACGCCGGTTCGGGCAAGCGCGCAGACTGAACGATGGCCTTGTCGACACCCTGGCCGTATCCCCGCTGGGTCGCGCATCGCGGCGCCGGCAAGCTGGCACCCGAAAACACGCTTGCGGCCTTCAAGCTCGGCGCCTCGCACGGCTACCGCATGTTCGAGTGCGACGCCAAGCTCAGCGCCGACGGCGTGGTCTTCCTCATGCACGACGCCACGCTCGGCCGCACCACCAGCGGCCACGGCATCGGCGGCGCGCAGCCCTGGAGCGCGCTGGCGCAGCTCGACGCGGGCGGCTGGCACTCGCGCGCCTACGCGGGCGAGCCGCTGCCCACGCTGGAGAACATCGCACGCTTCTGCCTGGCCAACGGGCACCTGCTCAACATCGAGATCAAGCCGACGCCCGGCGTCGAGCGCGAAACCGGTGAAGTGGTGGCGCGCGAGACCGCCCGCCTGTGGCAGGGCGCGGCCGTGCCACCGCTGCTCACGTCCTTCCAGGTCGAATCGCTCAAAGGCGCGCAGGCGGCGCAACCCGAGCTGCCGCGCGGCCTGCTGCTCGACACGCTGTGGAACGGCTGGCTCGAGGCCGCGCAGCAGCTGGACTGCGTGGCCATCGTCTGCAACCACGCGCTGTGGGACGCGGCGGTGGTGGCGCAAGTGCACGGCGCAGGCCTGCGCGCACTGAGCTACACGGTGAACGACGAGTGGGCTGCGCAGCGGCTGATCGACCTGGGCACCGACGGCATCATCACCGACAGGGTGGACCTGTTCAGCCCCGCCGGCTGAAGCTGCGCGGCTGAGGCCGCACCTACGCACTTACTTCTTACCGGCCCTTACGAAATGGCGGCTTCTATGATGCGGCCATGAGTTGGACCCTACGCTTCGCGAGCTTCTGCTTCGCAGCCCTGTGCATGTGCGGCGGCGCCTCGGCGCAGCCAGACCTCGGCGGCAACGCCAACAGTGCTGCCGCGGCCGCAGCAGCCCCCGCCCCCACAGTGGCCGAACTGCGCGAGCAGTTCACCAAGCTCAGCACCGCCGCCGAGACCGACGAGGACGCGCGCAAGCTGCTCGCGCAGATCAACGACATCGGCACCCAGGCCGACAAGTTCGTCACCGCGCGCACCGGCGAGCTTGCCGATCTGAACGCCCGGCTCGGCGAACTCGGCAACCCGCCCGCCGCTGGCGCCACCGAAGACCCCGACATCACCCGCCAGCGCGCGCGCCTGACCAAGGAGCGCAACGCACTCGACGCCGACATCCGCCTTGCGCGCCTGCTGTCGGTCGACGTACGGCAGCGCGGCACCGAACTGGTCACGCAGCGCCGGGCGCTGTTCGAGGCGCAGCTCACCGAGCGCGCGGCCTCGCCGCTGACCGCCGAGTTCTGGAACGACCTGCGCGAGGCCTGGCCCGACGACCAGGCACGGCTGAAGGCGATGGTGTCCTCGGTGAACGACGGCCTGGTGGCCGCGACCCAACCCGAAACGCGCCTGCAGGTGATCGCAGCCCTGGTCGGGGCGCTGCTGCTCGCGGTGTTCGGCAACTGGGCGGCCGAAGTCCTGCTCGCCCGGCTGGCCGCGCGCGTCCTGCCGGCGGGGCGGCTGCGGCGTTCGGTGCTGGTGATCGGCATCGTCGCGAGCCACGTGCTGCTCGTGGCCGTGGCCGCGCACGGCTTCGTCGAGGTGCTGAAAGAGTTTGCCACCTGGGAGCCGCAGGCGCGCAAGGTGCTCAATTCGACGGCCCAGGCGCTGGTGTTCATGGCCTTCGTGATCGGGCTGGGCCGCGGGCTGCTGGCCACGCGCCGGCCCTCGTGGCGCCTGCCGCCGATTCCCGACGCCATGGCCACGCGGCTCGCCGCCCTGCCCTGGCTGGTGGCGCTGGTGGCCGCGCTGGCGTGGACCCCGGCGGAGGTCAACGCGCTGATCGACGCGAGCTTCGCGGCCGTAGTGGCCACGCACGTGCTCACGGCGCTGGTGCTGACGGCGCTGGTCGCCACGGTGCTCTATGTCGTGAAGCCGCTGCGCGCCGATGCGGCCGAGGCCGGCCTGCCCGAGCGGCCGATGTGGGTCGGCCTGCTGGTGGCGCTGATCGGCGCGCTGATGATCGCGATCTGGGTGCTGGTGGCTGTCGGCTACGTGGCGCTGGCGAGCTTTTTGGCCTCGCAGCTCACCTGGAGCGGCATCGTGGCTGCCGCCTTCTACGTGCTGTTCAAGTTCGCGGACGACGTGTTCATGGCCACGGTGTCGTCGCGCGCCGCCTTCGGCCAGCGGCTGCAGAAGAGCTTCAACCTCGCGCCGCAGACGCTGGACCAGGTCGCCACGGTGCTGTCGGCGCTGAGCCGGGTGGCGCTGTTCTTCTACATGTTGATAGCGCTGGCCGCGCCGCTGGGCACGGGGCCGGGCGAGGTGTTCCAGCGCAGCGGCAAGTTCGGCACCGGCGTGAAGGTGGGCGAGTTCCAGCTGGTGCCGGGAGCGATCCTGAGCGCGATCGCGGTGGCGGTGGTGGGCTTTGTCGTGCTTCGGATCTTCAAGCGCTGGCTCGAAAGAGCCTACCTGCCGAACACGAAGTTCGAGCCGGGCATGCAGAGCTCCATCACCACGCTGCTGGGCTATGTGGGCGGCATCCTGGTGGTGGCGTTTGCGCTTTCCGCACTGGGCATCGGCATCGAGCGCATCGCGTGGGTGGCGAGCGCGCTGTCGGTGGGTATCGGCTTCGGCCTGCAGGCGATCGTGCAGAACTTCATCTCGGGGCTGATCCTGCTGGCCGAGCAGCCGGTGAAGGTGGGCGACTGGGTGGTGCTGGGCACGGCCGAGGGCGACGTGCGGCGCATCAACGTGCGCGCCACCGAGATCCAGCTGGGCGACCGCTCGACGCTGATCGTGCCGAACTCGGAGTTCATCACCAAGACCGTGCGCAACATGACGCTGGCCAACGCCGAGGGACGCGTGCTGATCCGCCTGCCGATGCCGTTGACCACCGACGCGCAGCGCGTGCGCGACCTGATCCTCGCGGCCTGCAAGGCGCACGAAGGCGTGCTGGAAACCCCGGCGCCGTCGCTCACGCTCGAGGGCATCGAGAACGGGCTGCTGATCTTCCAGGCGATCGCCTATGTGGCGAGCCCCCGGCTCGCGGGCGGCGTGCGCAGCGACCTGCTGTTCGCGATCCTCGACGAACTGAAGAAGGCCTCGCTGCCGCTGGCCGTGCCGACGATGGTGATGACGGCTACCGCGCCGGAAGCGCTCGCGACGCCCTCCGTGCCTTCGTCGCCCGCCTCGCCGATTCCCGGCATGCCGAGCTGATCACTCCAGCAGTCATTCCAGCGGCAGCGCCGTGGTGAATTTGACTTCGTTGAGGCACACGCTCGAACGCACCGCCGACACGCCGGGCATGTGCATCAGCGTGTGCATCAGGAACTGCGAGAGCGCCTCCAGGTCTTGCGCGACGACCTTGAGCACGTAGTCGAAGTCGCCCGTCACCGAGTAGCACTCCAGGATCTGCTTCAGGTCGGCGATCAGGTCCTGGAACTTGGGCAGTTCGTCGACATGGCCGCGCGCCATGGTCACGTGGATGAAGGCGATCACGCCCAGCCCGATGTGGCGCGCGTTCAGCCGCGCCGCGTAGCCGTTGATGAGCCCCAGTTCTTCCAGCCGCCGGTGGCGCCGCAGGCACTGCGCCGGCGAGAGATTGGCCACCTCGGCCAGTTCAAGGTTGGATGCACGGCCATGCACCTGCAGGTGCTCAAGAATCCTCCGGTCGATCCGGTCGAGTTCGATCTCATGCAATTTCTTCTCCCAATGCACCAAATTCATGCAATTTTATGGCGCAAAGCGGGGTAAGCCCGAGCCGTTCATGCACCTTAATTGTGCAAAGTACGATCTAGACTCCGAGGCGCCCGGGACGCATGCCGCGATCCAGGGTCGCTGAATTCCTCGCCACCGGCGCCCGCCGGCGGCTTCAGACGCATCCACACCCCCACCCGGAGACCCTTTCCCGTGAAAAACGCTTTGCTTCGCACACCCTTCAGCGCAGTGGCCCTGGCCCTCGGCATGCTGGCCGCCGCGCCTTCGTTCGCGGCCGACACCAAGTCGGTGGCCGTGACCGCCATCGTCGAGCACCCGGCGCTGGACGCCGTGCGCGACGGCGTGAAGGCCGAGCTGAAGGCGGCCGGCTACGAAGAAGGCAAGAACCTCAAGTTCACTTACCAGAGCGCGCAGGGCAACGTGGGCACTGCAGCCCAGATCGCCCGCAAGTACGTGGGCGATGCGCCCGACGCGATCGTCGCCATCGCCACGCCGTCGGCGCAGGCCGTGGTGGCCGCCACCAAGACGATTCCGGTGGTGTATTCGGCAATCACCGACCCGGTGGCCGCCAAGCTGGTGAAGAACTGGGAGCCCTCGGGCACCAACGTGACGGGCGTGTCGGACCTGTCGCCGCTCGAAAAGCACGTCGGCCTGATCAAGCAGGTGGTGCCGAACGCCAAGCGCATCGGCGTGATCTACAGCCCCGGCGAAGCCAACTCGGTGGCCATCGTCGCCTCTTTGAAGAAGGCCGCCGCCGACGCTGGCATGACCGTGGTCGAAGCCGCCGCCGCCCGCACGGTGGACGTGCCCACCGCCGCCCAGAGCCTGGTCGGCAAGGCCGACGTGATCTACACGCCCACCGACAACAACGTGGTCTCGGCCTTCGAAGGCATCGTGAAGGTGGCGCAGCAGGCCAAGCTGCCGGTGGTGGCAGCCGACACGGCCACCGTCGAGCGCGGCGCCGTTGCTGCCCTGGGCCTGAACTACAGCGACATCGGCCGCCAGACCGGCAAGATCGTGGTGCGCATCCTCAAGGGTGAAAAGCCCGGCACGATCGCCTCGCAGACCAGCACCAACTTCGAGCTGGTGGTGAACCCCGGCGCAGCCAAGCTGCAGGGCGTGACGCTGTCCGAATCGCTGCTGAAGACCGCCAAGGTCGTGAGCACGAAGTAAGCACGCGAGCCATTTTCTCTCATGTCGCTCATCGCTTCGCTGGGCGCCATCGAGATCGGTCTGATATTCGGACTGGTCGCGCTGGGCGTCTTCATGTCGTTTCGCATCATCAATTTTCCCGACCTCACGGTGGACGGCAGCTTTCCGCTGGGCGCCGCCGTGGCCGCGACGCTGATCGTCGCGGGCTGGAACCCGGTGGCCGCCACCGCCGTGGCCTGCGTGGCCGGCGCCGTCTCTGGCTGGGTCACGGCCTGGCTCAACGTGAAGCTGAAGATCATGCAGTTGCTCGCGAGCATCCTGGTGATGATCGCGCTGTACTCCATCAACCTGCGCGTGATGGGCAAGCCCAACGTGGCGCTCATCACCGAACCGACTGTGTTCAGCATGGTCGACTTCGGCGGCATGCCCGAGCAGTGGGCCAAGCCGCTGTTGCTGCTGCTGATCGTGATCGTCGCGAAGATCCTGGTCGACATGTTCTTCGCTTCTGAAGCCGGCCTGGCGATGCGCGCCACGGGCGGCAACGCGCGCATGGCGCGGGCCCAGGGCATCTCGACCGACTTCCACACCATGGCAGGCCTGGCGCTGTCGAACGCGCTGGTGGCGCTGGCCGGCGCGCTGTTCGCCCAGAGCCAGGGCACGGCCGACATCTCGATGGGCGTGGGCACGATCGTGATCGGCCTGGCCGCGGTGATCATCGGCGAGACGCTGCTGCCCGCGCGAAGCATGGTCATCACCACCCTGGCCTGCGTGCTGGGTGCGCTGCTGTATCGCTTTTTCATCGCGATGGCGCTGAACACCGACTTCATGGGCCTGCAAGCGCAAGACCTGAACCTGGTGACTGCCGTGCTGGTGGCGTTCGCGCTTCTGGTGCCAGCCTACAAGCGCAAGCTGGGCGGGCTTTTCAAGGGGAAGAACTGATGCTGCGCGCCCAACAACTCGAGATGACCTTCAACCCGGGCACGCCGATCGAGAACCGCGTGCTGCGCGGGCTCAGCCTGGAAATTCCGACCGGCCAGTTCGTCACCGTGATCGGCTCGAACGGCGCAGGCAAGTCGACCTTTCTGAATGCGGTGAGCGGCGACCTGATCGTCGACAAGGGCAGCATCGAGATCGACGGCAAGGACGTGACCCGCCTGAACGCCTGGCAGCGCTCGGGCATGGTGGCCCGCGTGTTCCAGGACCCGATGGCCGGCACCTGCGAGGCGCTGACCATCGAGGAGAACATGGCGCTCGCCTGGAAGCGCGGCGAGCGCCGGGCCTTCGGCTTTGCGCTCAACCGCAACCTGCGCGAGCTGTTCCGCGAGAAGCTGTCGATCCTGAAGCTGGGGCTGGAGAACCGGCTGGCCGACCGCATCGGCCTGCTCTCGGGCGGGCAGCGGCAGGCGGTGAGCCTGCTGATGGCCTCGCTCAAGCCCTCGCGCATCCTGCTGCTGGACGAGCACACGGCCGCGCTGGACCCGAAAACTGCCGCCTTCGTGCTGGAACTGACCGCCAGGATCGTCGAAGGCAGCCAGCTCACCGCGATGATGGTGACGCACAGCATGCGCCAGGCACTGGACTACGGTTCGCGCACGGTGATGCTGCACGAGGGCCAGGTGATCCTCGACGTGGCCGGGCCGGAGCGCTCGGGGCTCGACGTGCCCGACCTGCTGCGCATGTTCGAGCAGACACGCGGCGAAAAACTGGACGACGACAAGCTGCTGCTGGCCTGATGGTGTCGGACGCCCCATTCGTGCGCGGCATGCGCGCCGACGACCTCGACGCCGTGCTCGCGATCCAGCTCGCCTGCTATGGCGCGGGGTTCGTGGAGGACGGCGCACTGATCGCCCGGCGGCTCGCTGCCGCGCCGCATACGGGCTGGGTGGCCGAGCATGAAGGCGGCGTGCGGGCCTATCTGGCCGGGTATCCATCGGTAGTCGGCAAGCTCACTCCGCTGCACGGGGAGTTCGAAGTGGCCGAACAGCCCGATTCGCTATGCCTGCACGACCTGGCTGTGCACCCGGACGCCTCGGGCCTGGGGCTGGGGCCCTTGCTGGTACGCCATGCCTGGGCTCACGCGGCACAGGCCGGCTGGCGGCATTCGACGCTGGTGTCGGTGCAATCCTCGGTGGGTTTCTGGCTGCGCCAGGGCTATGCGGCCACGCAGCCCGCCGGCACCGGGCAGCAGGCCTGGCTCGCCACCTACCCCGGCGAGTCGGTCTACATGATCCGCCGGCTCGGCTGACTGGTTGTCAGCGGCGCCAGCCGCGCATCGCCAGCCACTGGACAGTGCCGCAAACCACCACGAGCGCGGCGTAGGTCACCATCGCTCCGTCACGCCCGAACACGGCAAGGCCCACCACCAACACCCCCACGCCGGCCGCAAAGGTCAGCGCCCACTGCACCCACCAGCGCGGGACGCCGGCGCGGTTGCCGCCCAGGAGCCGCCCGGCAAAGGCCAGCACCAGGGCCAGGAATGCCGCGGGTGCTACAAAATTAAGCAGGTGATTCAAGAGGGCCAGCAGGTCCATCGGGAGGGGTTGCGCACGTGCCGGAACATGCGCGGAAGGTTATGGCTGTCATAGGGAAAGCCATTTGTCCTTCCGCAAGCCTCGTGCGGCTGCTGATTTTATAATCACGGCCATGTCAGTCTGGGCTCTCGGCTTGAACCACACGACCGCGCCGCTCGATCTGCGCGGTCGTTTCGCGTTCGCGCTCGACCAGATAGCCCCCACGCTGCAGAGCCTGCGCAGTTCCTTTGCCTCCGGCCGCCACCCCCAGGTCGAGGCCGCGATCATCTCCACCTGCAACCGCACCGAGATCTATTGCGCCTCGGAACACATCGCGCTCGACCACACCTTCGGCTGGCTGGCAGCCAGCGGCGGCGTGGCCCCTGCCCTGCTGCGCTCGCACGCCTACACCCTGCACGACGACGAAGCCGCGCGCCATGCCTTCCGCGTGGCCAGCGGGCTCGATTCGATGGTGCTCGGCGAAGCGCAGATCCTCGGCCAGATGAAAGACGCTGTGCGCGCAGCCGAGACGGCCGGCGCGCTCGGCAGTACGCTGAACCAGCTGTTCCAGCGCTCCTTTGCCGTCGCGAAAGAGGTCCGCACCGCCACCGAGATCGGCGCGCACTCCATCAGCATGGCCGCCGCGGCGGTCCGGCTGGCCGGGCAGCTCTTCGAAGATTTGCATCAAACGCGCGTGCTGTTCGTCGGCGCGGGCGAAATGATCGACCTTGCGGCCACGCACTTCGCGGCCAAGGAGCCCAAGTCGATCGCCATTGCCAACCGCACGCTCGAACGCGGCGAAAAGCTGGCCTCGCGCTTCGGCGGCGAGGCGATGCGGCTGGCCGACCTTCCCTCGCGGCTCGCCGAGTTCGACATCGTGGTGAGCTGCACCGCGAGCACGCTGCCGATCATCGGCCTGGGCGCCGTCGAGCGGGCGCTCAAGGCACGCAAGCACCGCCCGATGTTCATGGTCGACCTGGCCGTGCCGCGCGACATCGAGCCCGAAGTGAAGGCTCTGGAAGATATTTATCTCTACACCGTCGACGACCTCGCCCAGGTCGTGCAACAGGGCCAGGCCAACCGCCAGGCCGCGGTGGCACAGGCCGAAGTGATCATCGACGCCGGCGTGCAGAGCTTCATGCACTGGCTGGGCCAGCGCGGCACCGTGCCGCTGATCCAGCAGCTCAACGCGCAGGCCGACGAGTGGCGCGCCGCCGAAATGGCCCGTGCGCGCAAGCTGCTGGCCAAGGGCGAATCGGTCGATGCGGTGCTCGAAGCGATGTCGCGCGGGCTCACGCAGAAGATGATGCACGGCGCCATGGCCGAGCTGCACGCTGGCGATGCCGCCTCGCGCGAGCAGACGGCTCAGACGATCTCGCGCCTGTTCCTGCGCAAAGAGCGTTAGCGACGCTCGTCATCGCCTGGCCCGACCGGCCGCGATCTTCTTCATGCGCCCTGCCCTCGCTCGGCAGCACCCTCCCATTTTTTCGAGCCTCTTTCCCCCGTGAAATCCTTTCTGCGCCATCAACTCGAACGCTACGCCCAGCGCCTGGGCGAGCTCGACTTCCTGCTCTCGCGCGAAGACATCATGAGCGACATGGCGCAGTACCGCACCATCTCGCGCGAGCATGCCGAGGTCACGCAGATCGCCGGCCGCTACGAGCGCTACCGCCAGCGCGAGGCCGACATCGCCGGTGCCAAGGAAATGCTCGACGACCCCGACATGGCCGAGATGGCAAAGGAAGAAATCGCAGGCGCCGAGGCCGAGCTGGTGCAGCTCGAAGAAGAACTGCAGCGCCTGCTGCTGCCCAAGGACCCCGACGACGCGCGCAATGCCTTCCTCGAAATCCGCGCGGGCACGGGCGGCGACGAATCGGCGCTGTTCGCGGGCGATCTGCTGCGCATGTACACGCGCTACTGCGAGCGTGCCGGCTGGCGCTGCGAGGTGGTGAGCGAAAGCGAGAGCGAACTCGGCGGCTACAAGGAAGTGGTGATCCGCATCGTCGGCGACGACGTGTTCGGTCACCTGCGCTTCGAATCGGGCGGCCACCGCGTGCAGCGCGTGCCGGCCACCGAGACGCAGGGCCGCATCCACACCAGCGCCTGCACGGTTGCCGTGCTGGCCGAGCCCGACGAGACCGTGGCCGTGCAGATCAACCCCGCCGACCTGCGCATCGACACCTACCGCGCGAGCGGCGCCGGCGGGCAGCACATCAACAAGACCGACTCGGCCGTGCGCATCACGCACATCCCGACCGGCATCGTGGCCGAATGCCAGGACGACCGCAGCCAGCACCGCAACAAGGCCAAGGCGCTGCAGGTGCTGTCGGCGCGCATCCAGGAAAAGGAACGCAGCGAACGCGCCGCCAAGGACGCGGCGATGCGCAAGGGGCTGATCGGCAGCGGCGACCGCTCGGACCGCATCCGCACCTACAACTTTCCGCAGGGGCGGCTGACCGACCACCGCATCAACCTCACGCTCTACAAGCTGCTCGCCATCATGGAAGGCGACCTCGGCGACGTGCTCGACGCGTTGCGCGCCGCACGCGAGGCCGAGCAGCTGGCCGAGCTCGAATCGAGCCTGCCGGCGTGATGACCACCACCGAGAACCCATTGCCGTCGACCGTGGCGCAGGCGCTGACCGCGGCTGTCGCCCTGGGCATCGACCGGCTCGACGCCCAACTGCTGCTGCTGCACGCGCTGGGCCGCGCGCCGCACGACCGGGCCTGGCTGCTGGCACACGACACCGATGCGATGCCTGATTCGGCATGGTCCGCGCTGGCCGCGCAGTTGTCTCGGCGCCGCGCTGGCGAACCGGTGGCCTACCTGCTGGGCGAGAAGGAATTCCATGGCCTCAACCTGCAGGTCGATGCCCGTGTGCTGGTGCCGCGCCCCGACACGGAAACGCTGGTCGAATGGGCCCTGCAGTGCCTCGAAGGCCATGCCGCCCCGCGCGCGCTCGACCTCGGCACAGGCAGCGGCGCGATCGCGCTGGCCCTGCAACACGCCCGCCCCGATGCACAGGTCGACGCGGTCGATGCAAGCGCCGATGCGCTCACGGTCGCCCAGGCCAACGCCCGACGCCTCGGCCTGCCCGTACGCTTCACCCAGGCGAATTGGCTCGACGGCGCCGACAGCGGCTACACGGTCATCGCCAGCAATCCGCCGTACATCGCCGCCGGCGACCCGCATCTGCCCGCGCTGCGCCATGAGCCTTCTTCCGCGCTGGTCGCGGGCACCGACGGGCTCGACGACATCCGCCAGATCGTGCAGAACGCCCCCACCCACCTCGCGGAAGGCGGCTGGCTGCTGCTCGAACACGGCCATGACCAGGCCGCCGCCGCGCGCCAACTGCTCGCCGCGCGCGGTTTCGCCGAAGTGCAAAGCCGCGACGACCTCGCCGGCATCCAGCGCTGCTCCGGCGGAATCTGGCGCACGGTGAAATAATCCCCCCAGCCTATTTTTTCAGGAGTCCCCATGTCCGACGCCCAGCAACGCATCGACGACCTCGTCAAGACCAACGACCTCGTGCTCTTCATGAAGGGCAATGCAAGCTTTCCGATGTGCGGCTTCTCTGGCCGCGCGATCCAGATCCTGAAGGCGGTCGGCGTCGACACGAAGACGCTCAAGACCGTCAACGTGCTCGAAGACGACGGCATCCGCCAGGGCATCAAGGAATACAGCAACTGGCCCACGATCCCTCAGCTCTACGTGAAGGGCGAGTTCATCGGCGGCTCGGACATCATGATGGAGATGTACGAATCGGGCGAGCTGCAGCAAGTGGTGAACGGCGCTGCCGCCTGAACCAACGAAGCCGGTCATGAGCCACGATCACGACGCGGATCACGGCCATTCGCATGACGGCGATGACGGCGATGACGGCGAAGGCGCCCCGGCCTGGAAGCACGACGGCGTGCGGGTGATCGGGGCCAACCAGCTCGACGTCAACACCGCGCAGACGCCCGGCATGAACCGGGCGGCCGCCATCAACTTCGCCCGCGTAGGCGCACAGAAGCTCTGGGCCGGCACCGTGACCATCCATGCCGATGCCAAGACCGGCGCCCATCACCACGGGCACCTCGAATCGGTGATCTACGTCGTGCGCGGCCGGGCCCGCATGCGTTGGGGCGAGAAGCTGGAGTTCACTGCCGAGGCCGGGCCGGGCGACTTCATCTACGTGCCGCCCTTCGTGCCGCACCAGGAAATCAACGCCAGCGCGACCGAGACGCTCGAATGCGTGCTGTGCCGCAGCGACGGCGAGGCCGTGGCGGTGAACCTCGACATCGAGCCTGTGGAAAAACCTGAATCGGTGCTCTGGGTCGACCCGACTCACCCCCACGGCGGGGTCTGAGCGTTTTTCCGGTGCCGAGTCATGGCACCATGGTGGCCGTCTTCGACGTGCCACCATGACCCTGACCCAAAGCCTGCTCATCATCGCGCTACTGATTGCGCTGAGCGCCTTCTTCTCCCTTGCCGAAATCACCTTGGCCGCCTCGCGCCGCCTGCGTTTGCGCCAGATGGCCGACGAAGGCGACCCTCGGGCAGAGAAAGTGCTGCGCGTGCAGGAGCAGCCCGGCCACTACTTCACCGTGGTGCAGATCGGGCTCAACGCGGTGGCGATCCTCGGCGGCGTCGTGGGCGAAGGCTCGCTCAGCCCTTACTTCGCAGTCTTCTTCGAGAAGTGGCTGAGCGTCGAGGCTTCGGCCAGCGCGGCCTTCCTGTGCTCGTTCATCATCATCATCGCGGTGTTCCTGGTGTTCGCCGACCTGTTCCCCAAGCGGCTGGGCATGAGCAACCCAGAGCAGTTGGCGGTACGCATGGTCGGGCCGATGCAGCTGCTGATCACCACCTTCAAGCCGCTGGTGTGGTTCTTCACGCGCTGCACCGACCTGCTGTTCAAGCTGCTCGGCATGCCGATGGTGCGCGACGACAAGATCACCTCGGCCGACATCCTCGCGATGACCGAGGCCGGCGCCCGGGCCGGCGTGCTCGCTGTGCGCGAGCAGCAGGTGATTGCCAACGTGTTCGAGCTGGAAACACGCCTTGTGAGCAGCGTGATGACCGCACGCGACAGCATCGCCTGGTTCCTGCATGACGACCCCGAGTCGGTGCTGCGCGCGCGCATCGTGGCCGAGCCCTTCTCGGCGTATCCGGTGTGCGACGGCGACATTGACCACGTGCTGGGCTATGTGGACGCCAAGGACATGTTCCAGCGTGTGCTCAGCGGCCAGCCGCTGGCCTTCGACCAGGGCCTGCCGCTGCACAAGGCGCTGGTCATTCCCGACCGGCTGTCGCTGACCGAGGTGCTCGAGCAGTTCCAGCAGGCGCATGAAGACTTCGCAATCATCGTCAACGAATACAGCCTGGTGGTGGGCGTGATCACCCTCAACGACGTGATGAGCACGGTGATGGGCGACCTGGTGTCGATGCCCGACGAAGAGCAGATCGTGCAGCGCGACGAAAACTCGTGGCTCATCGACGGCATCACGCCCATTCAGGACGTGCAGCGCGCGCTGCACATCGACGAGCTGCCGCATGCCGAGGAATACGAAACGCTCGCGGGCTTCCTGATGGTGATGCTGCGTCGCGTGCCCAAGCGCACCGACAACGTGACCTGGGGCGGCTACACCTTCGAGGTGATGGACGTGGACAGCTACCGCATCGACCAGGTGATGGTCACGAAGGGCTCGGGCACCGCCAAGGCGCCGGCGAACTGACTGGACTGGCTGGCTTGCAGACTCAGGCTGCCGACCGGTCCTTGTCCTTTTCCTTCTCGCGTTCCTTGTCGTTGAACACCCAGAGCCGCTGGTTGGCGAACACCGCGTTCGGGTATGGCGACTTGCCGCGGCTACCGTTGTAGCGGCCCAGCGTCATGTACAGGTCGCCGTTCTCGCGGTCGAGGTAGTGGCGCAGGATCACGCAGCCGAAGCGCAGATTGGTCTGCATGTGGAAGAGCTTGGCCGAATCGCTGTCGCCGATCACGCGCGTCCAGAACGGCATGACCTGCATGTAGCCGCGCGCGCCGGCGCTCGACACCGCGAACTTGCGGAAATTGCTCTCGACCTGCACCAGCCCGAGCACCAGGCTCACCTCGAGCCCCGAGCGCTTGGCTTCGTACCAGGCGGTCTGCAGGAATTCGATGCGCGAGGGCGCGTCGGCGATCTTCTTCTTGAGGCGTTCGCTCATCTCGCCGAGCCAGCGCAGATAGGCCAGGCGGGCTTCGGTGTTCGCGAACTGGGGCACCGGCGGCGCCTTGTTGTGGATGGCCGAGCTCAGTGCGGTGCGCACCGAGTCGATCAGCGGCTCCTCGATCTGCGCACCGGCCAGGGCGGTCTGCGGCAGCGATAGCATTGCGAGGGCGCCCGCCGTCACGGCGCCGCCCAGGCACTGGCGTCGCGAGAGGCCGCCCTCGAGGCTCATTTCGCGAGCTTGCCGGCGATGAAGTCGACGATGCCGGCCGCAGGCACCTTGGTGGCTGCGGTGTCGCGCCGGCCCTGGTATTCGAGCTGACCTTCCTTGAGACCGCGATCCGAGATGACCACGCGGTGCGGCACGCCGATCAGCTCCCAGTCGGCGAACATCGCGCCAGGGCGCTCGCCGCGGTCGTCGAGCAGCACGTCGACGCCCTTGGCAAGCAGCTCTTCGTAGAGCGCTTCGGCCGCGACCTTGACCTCGGGGCTGCGGTCCATGCCGATGGGGCAGACCACCACCGTGAACGGAGCCAGCGCGTCGGGCCAGATGATGCCGCGCTCGTCGTGGTTCTGTTCGATGGCGGCGGCCGGCAGGCGGGTGATGCCGATGCCGTAGCAGCCCATTTCGAGGAACTGCGGCTTGCCACCTTCGTCGAGGTAGGTGGCGTTCATGTCCTTGCTGTACTTGGTGCCCAGCACGAACACATGGCCGACTTCGATGCCGCGCTCGATGGCCAGCACGCCCTTGCCGTCGGGCGAGGCGTCGCCCGCGACCACGTTGCGGATGTCGGCGATCAGGTCGGGCTCGGGCAGGTCGCGGCCCCAGTTGACGCCGGTCATGTGGAAGTCGACTTCGTTGGCGCCGGTGATCCAGTCGGCCATGCCGGCAGCTTCGCGATCGGCCACCAGCTTGACGGGCTTCTTGAGGTTCAGCGGACCGAGGTAGCCGGGCTTGCAGCCGAAGTGGTCCTCGATCTCGGCGAGGGTCGCAAAGCGGAAGCCCTGGTTCAGGCCGGGCAGCTTGCTGACCTTGATCTCGTTCATGTCATGGTCGCCGCGCAGCAGCAGCAACCATACCTGCGAGCCCTTCGGATTGCCGGCCTCATCGACGATGTCGGTGGCCAGCACCAGCGACTTGATGGTGGTCGACAGCGGCACGCCGAGCAGCTCGGCCACGTCGGCGCAGGTGCTCTTGCCGGGGGTCGGAGTCTTCTGGAGCGCCTTGGCGGCCGCGGGGCGCGGGCCGGCCGGGGCCAGCGCCTCGGCCTTTTCCATGTTGGCGGCGTATTCGCTGTCGGGGCAGTAGACGATGGCGTCTTCGCCGGTCGCGGCGATCACCTGGAACTCTTCGCTCAGGTCGCCGCCGATGGCGCCGCTGTCGGCCGCCACGGCGCGATAGCGCAAGCCGAAGCGGTCGAAGATGTTGCGGTATGCCTGCGCCATGGTCTGGTAGCTGGCCTTGGCCGCGTCGAGGTCGCGGTCGAAGCTGTAGGCGTCCTTCATGATGAATTCGCGCCCGCGCATCAGGCCGAAGCGCGGACGGCGCTCGTCGCGAAACTTGGTCTGGATCTGGTAGAAATTCTTCGGCAGCTGCTTGTAGCTGCGGATCTCCTGGCGCGCGATGTCGGTCACGACCTCTTCGCTGGTCGGCTGGATCACGTAGTCGCGGTCGTGCCGGTCCTTGATGCGCAGCAGCTCGGGGCCCATCTTCTCGAAGCGGCCGGTCTCCTGCCAGAACTCGGCCGGCTGCACCACGGGCATCGTCATCTCGACGGCGCCAGCGCGGTTCATCTCCTCGCGCACGATGGCCTCGACCTTGCGGATCACGCGCAGCCCCATGGGCATGTAGGTGTAGATGCCCGTGCCGAGCTTCTTGATCATGCCGGCCCGCATCATGAGCCGGTGGCTCGCGACCTCTGCGTCAGCAGGCGCTTCCTTGAGAGTGGAGACAAAAAATCGGGAAGCTTTCATCGGGATCGGTGTGATGGATTCGCTGGATTCGAAAATGGGAAGTGGGGGACTGCTCCCCCGGAGAGACCCTGAGAGCCTGGCATCGGCAGCTTGCCGAGGGCAACCCGGCATGCATAATCGACTCAGTTCAAAAATTGGGGTTTGATTATGCTCGACCGGGACGGCTTCAGGCCCAACGTCGGCATCATCCTGCTCAACCAGAGAAACCAGGTTTTCTGGGGCAAACGCATACGCACGCATTCCTGGCAGTTTCCGCAAGGCGGCATCGACCGCGGCGAAAGTCCCGAGCAAGCCATGTTCCGGGAACTGCACGAGGAAGTGGGGCTCCACCCGGAGCACGTGCGCATCGTGGCCCGTACCCGCGACTGGTTGCGCTACGAGGTGCCGGATCGGTTCATCCGCCGTGACGCACGGGGCCACTACAAGGGCCAGAAACAAATCTGGTATTTGCTGCAACTCGTCGGCCACGACTGGGATCTCAACCTTCGTGCCACCGACCATCCCGAATTCGATGCTTGGCGCTGGCACGACTACTGGGTGCCGCTCGACGTGGTCGTCGAGTTCAAGCGCGGCGTCTACGAGATGGCGCTCACCGAGCTTGCTCGCTACCTGCCAAGGCAGGATTTCCGCAACCGCTTCCTGCGCAGCAACGTGCGCGCCCGAGAATTCGAGCGCCATTCGCCAGACGCCGGGGCGCCTCCCGGACTGGATCTGCCGCCCGGCGGCAGTTTCGATCCGCATCCCGACATTCCTTCTGCGAGCGATGAACCTCCTGTCCACAACAACAAAGCGCCGTTCCTTCCGACGCAACGCTGAACGCGCCCTTCTTCTGATCTGCTTCGGCGTCCTCGCGGGCTGCGCCTCGGGCCAGCACGACACCGACAACCCCGACTGGGCGCAGGCCGGCAGCCCGCCGCCGCCGAAGCGGTCCGAAACGGACAAGGAATGGGAAGAAACGGCAACGCCTCCGCCGCCGGCCTTCAGCGAAAGCCGTCTGCTGCCGATCGAGATGCCGCCTTACATGAGCCTGAAATTCGGCGTCGACCCGAACACGATCGCAATCACTGGCGACGGGATCGTGCGTTACGTGGTGGTGGCACACAACCGCAACGGCGGTGCCGTCAACGCCTTCTACGAGGGCGTGCGCTGCTCTACGGCGGAAATGAAGAGCTATGCGCGCTACAACAACGGCGCCTGGCAGGACGTCGCAAAGCCGGAGTGGAAACGCCTGAACGACCTGAACTCCAGCTACACCCGGGCGTTGTCGACCCAGGCCCTGTGTCGCGGCAATGCGCCGCGCGCCTCGATCGGGGAAATGGTGCAGAACATGCGCAACCCGGTGCGGGAAGTGCAGTAATCCAAACAACAACGGGGCGCAAGGCCCCGTTGTTGTCTGGATCATCAGCTGGGCATCAGCACCATGTTGTCGCGGTGGACCATCTCGGGTTCCGCAACATAGCCCAGCAGGCGCTCGAATTCGCTCGAGGGCTTGCGGCACAGCAGGCGCGCCTCCACGCTCGAATAGTTGGCAAGGCCCCGGGCCAGCTCGACGCCGTCGACGTCGCGCACCGCGATCACGTCGCCGCGCGAGAACTCGCCCGAAACGCTGGTCATGCCGATCGGCAGCAGGCTCTTGCCCTCGGCTCGCACCTTCGCGGCCGCGCCTGCATCGACGACGACGGCGCCGCGCAATTGCAGGTGGTCGGCCATCCAGCGCTTGCGGGCCTGGTGCTTGGCAGTCTGCGCCACCAGCAGCGTGCCGATGGACTCGCCCCGCGCCAGGCGCAGCAGGGCGTCGGCCTCGCGACCCCAGGCGATGACGGTAGAAGCGCCCGAGCCCGCGGCGCGCTTGGCCGCGAGGATCTTGGTGATCATGCCGCCCTTGCCGATGCTCGACCCCGCCCCACCCGCCATCGCTTCGAGCGCCGGATCGCCCGCGGCGGCTTCGTGCACAAACTTGGCTTCCGGGTCCTTGCGCGGGTCGGCCGTGTACAGGCCCTTCTGGTCCGTGAGGATGACCAGCGCGTCGGCCTCGACGAGGTTGGCCACGAGCGCACCGAGCGTGTCGTTGTCGCCGAACTTGATCTCGTCGTTGACGACCGTGTCGTTCTCGTTGATGACCGGCACCACACCCAGCTTGAGCAGCGTGACCAGTGTCGAGCGGGCATTGAGGTAGCGCTCGCGATCGGCCAGGTCGGCGTGGGTCAGCAGCACCTGCGCACTGCCGATTTCGTTTTCGCGCAACTTGGTTTCGTACATCTGGGCCAGGCCCATCTGTCCGACGGCCGCAGCGGCCTGAAGCTCGTTGATTTCGTGCGGTCGGGTGCGCCAGCCGAGGCGCTTCATGCCTTCGGCGATGGCCCCGCTCGACACCATCACGACCTCACGCCCTTCGCGCACCAGCGCAGCCAGTTGCCGGCACCACTCGCCGATGGCGGCCTCGTCGAGACCGCGCCCCTCGTTGGTCACGAGGCTGGAACCCACCTTGACGACGATACGGCGGGCATCCCGCAAGGCAGTGGATCCGGAGTTCGAGGTCATTTTCGGGTTGTAACGGTCTTGAATGCTGCGTGGGTTGCTGTCTGTCTATCTATCTGTTGGCAGGGCCGCGGGGGATGCGGCAACGCCGCTCAGGCGCCCTCGGAAGGCAACGGCGTGAAGCGCGGATCGACGACGACCGGCGCGTGCTCGGCCACCTGCTGCGCCTTGACCTGCTGATAAACAGCCTGCACCAGGTGTTCGCAGCCTTCGCGGGTGAGTGCCGAGATTTCGAACACAGGGCCCTTGAAACGCAGGCGCTTCACGACGTCCTTGACGCGCGCCGCGCGTTCTTCGGTCGGCACCATGTCGAGCTTGTTGAGCACGAGCCAGCGCGGCTTTTCGTAGAGCGCGGCGTCGTACTTCTTGAGTTCACCGACGATGGCCTTGGCCTGAGCGACGGGGTCGATGTTGTCGTCGAACGGTGCCATGTCGATCACATGCAGCAGCAGACGCGTGCGTTGCAGGTGACGCAGGAAGAGATGGCCGAGGCCCGCACCTTCGGATGCGCCTTCGATCAGACCGGGAAGGTCGGCCACCACGAAGCTCTGCTCCGGGCCGACGCGCACCACGCCGAGGTTCGGGTGCAACGTTGTGAAGGGGTAGTCGGCGATGCGCGGGCGGGCATTGGAAATGGCGCTGATCAGCGTCGACTTGCCGGCATTCGGCATGCCGAGCAGGCCGACGTCGGCCAGCACCTTCAGCTCCAGCTTGACGCTGCGCTTTTCACCGGGCCATCCGGGCGTCTTCTGACGCGGCGCGCGGTTGATGGCGCTCTTGAAGCGCATGTTGCCGAAGCCGCCGTCGCCACCCTTGGCAATGGTGATGACTTCGCCCTCTTTCAACAGCTCGAACAGCACCTCGCCGGTTTCGGCATCGGAGATGATCGTGCCGACCGGCATCTTGAGCGTGATGTCGTCGCCCGCGGCGCCGAACATGTCGGAGCCCATGCCATGCTCGCCGCGCTTTGCCTCGTGGCGGCGGGAGTAGCGGAAATCGACCAGCGTATTGAGGTTCGAGTCGGCAACCGCGAACACGTGGCCGCCGCGACCGCCGTCGCCGCCGTTGGGGCCGCCGAATTCCTTGTACTTCTCATGACGGAACGACACGCAGCCGTTGCCGCCATCGCCGGCGGCGATGTCGATGAAGGCTTCGTCGACGAACTTCATGGGATGTCCAGTTTACAAATGAAGAAGCCCCGGCAATGCGGGGCCTCGGGCAGGTCGAAGTGACTCGAGGCTTACGCCGCGGGGGTCACGTTGACCGTGTGCTTGTTGAGTGCACCCTTGGTACCGAACGACACGTGACCGTCGACCAGGGCAAACAGCGTGTGGTCCTTGCCCACGCCGACATTCACGCCGGGGTGGAACTGGGTGCCGCGCTGGCGCACGATGATCGAGCCTGCGCTGATCAGTTCGCCGCCGAAAGCCTTCACGCCGAGCATCTTGGGCTTGGAATCGCGCCCGTTTCGCGTTGAGCCGCCGCCTTTTTTCTGTGCCATGGAATCTGCTCCTTAGCCGGCGATCGCGCCGATTTGCAGTTCGGTGAACTGCTGGCGATGGCCTTGACGTTTCTGATAGTGCTTGCGACGGCGCATCTTGAAGATGTGGACCTTGTCGTGCTTGCCGTGCGACAGTACCGTGACTGTCACCGTTGCGCCGGACACCAGGGGCGTGCCAACCTTGATTTCAGCGCCGTTTCCGACGGCCAGAACCTGGTCGATCACGATTTCCTGGCCTACGTCCGCAGCAATCTGTTCTACTTTAATTTTCTCGCCGGAAGCAACGCGATACTGCTTGCCACCGGTTTTTATGACCGCGTACATGTAAACCTCTTAGAAATGAGTCTCCGCAGCGAATTCCGCAGAGCCCAAGATTATAGCGCGGTTTGTGGTTGCTAACCACTTTCGGCCCAGCGCAATCCCGGCAAACCGCCGCGGCTCCCTATAATTTGCGCCTTCCGGCCCTTCCTCCGCCTGGGTCGCCATCATCCTCAGCAGCGCTCCGCGCCTCCGCTTTGCCAGTTCCCGCCGCCGACACCTCCCCCACCGCCACCGTGCTGGACCTGATTGCCGGCGACATGGTCGAAGTCGACCGTGTGATAGCCCGCCGCCTCGACACGGGCGTGCCGCTGGTCAGCCAGGTTTCCAGGTACATCATTTCCGCTGGCGGCAAACGCCTGCGGCCGGCACTCCTGCTGCTGATGTCGGGCGCGCTGGGTTACACCGGCGAGCAGCGCTTCAATCTGGCGGCCGTTGTGGAATTCATCCATACGGCCACCCTGCTGCACGACGACGTGGTCGACGAATCGACCCTGCGGCGCGGTCGGGCGACCGCCAACGAATCGTTCGGTAACCCGGCCAGCGTGCTGGTCGGCGACTTTCTCTATTCGCGCGCATTCCAGATGATGTTGGATGCCAACAACATGCGCGTCATGCAGATCCTGGCCGAAGCCACCAACGTGATCGCCGAGGGCGAGGTACTCCAACTGATGAACATGCACGACGCATCGCTGGACGAGGCGGCGTATCTGCGCGTGATCCGCTCGAAGACCGCGAAGCTCTTCGAGGCCAGCACCCGCCTCGCGGCCGTGCTGGCAGGCGCCACACCCGAAGTGGAAGAAGCCTGCGCAACCTACGGACAGGCACTCGGCACCGCCTTCCAGGTGATCGACGACGTGCTGGACTACGCGGGCGACGCCAACGAGACAGGAAAGAACGTCGGCGACGACCTGCGCGAAGGCAAGACCACGCTCCCGCTCATCTTCGCCATGCAGCGCGGCACCTCGGCACAGAGCGACCTGGTGCGCGCTGCCATCGAGGCGGGCGATACCGCCCAGTTGGGCAAGGTCGTCGAGATCGTTCGCGAAACTGGAGCCCTGGATGCTTCCCGCGCGGCGGCTGCCGCCGAAGCACAACGCGCAATTCATGCGCTGAACGGCTTCCCGTCCAATTCGCACGCTTCAGGTTTGCTACAATTGGCGGCTCAGTTGCTTGAGCGACGTGCCTGAACACCTCTCCTGAGTTGGCATCTAGGACGATTTCTTTTTTCTTGCAACCATCGGGGTGTAGCTTAGCCTGGTAGAGCGCTACGTTCGGGACGTAGAGGCCGGAGGTTCGAATCCTCTCACCCCGACCAGCCTTTGGCTGGCATAAATAAATGGCCATGCCTGTTGCTGTGTAGCGATTTACAGCACTGGGCTGTTCAGCGATGATCGTGAAGCACTTTTTCACATCTTTTTCATTCGCTGAATGGCCGCTGCCGAACTTCCAGTTAAAGAACCCTCGCAGATTGCCCTCCCCGGGCTCGCGCGCGCCCTGGTGTCGGCCGGCAAGCTTCCTGCCAGGGCCGCCGAAGACATCTACCAGAAGTCCCTGAGCGGCCGCACCAGCTTCATCGCGGAGCTGACCGGCTCCGGCGCCGTCTCGGCCGCCGATCTCGCCCACACCCTTTCCACCGCCTTCGGCGCGCCGCTGCTCGATCTCGATGCCATCGATCCCCAGCGCCTGCCGAAGGATCTGCTCGACGCTAAGCTGTGCCACGCGTACCGCATCGTTGTCCTGAGTAAACGCAACAACCGTCTGATTGTTGCAACAGCCGACCCCTCGGACCAGCAGGCGGCGGAGAAGATCAAGTTCGCATCCCAGATGGGTGTCGACTGGGTCATCGCGGAATACGACAAGCTGTCCCGAATGATCGAAGCCGCTGCAGTGACGGCAGCGGAGACCATCAACAGCATCGTAGGCAGCGAGTTCGAGTTCGACGATGTCTCGGCCGACACCTCAGGCGACAGCAACGAGCAGGCGATCGCCGAAGTCGAAGACGCACCGGTCGTGCGCTTCCTTCACAAGATGCTGCTCGACGCCGTCGGCATGCGGGCCTCGGACATTCACTTCGAGCCCTACGAGCACCACTACCGCGTGCGCTTTCGGGTCGACGGCGAACTGCGCGAGATCGCCAGCCCGCCCACCGTCATCAAGGACAAGCTGGCCTCGCGCATCAAGGTCATTTCCCGGCTCGACATCTCCGAGAAACGCGTGCCGCAGGACGGCCGCATGAAGCTCAAGATCGGGCCCGACCGCGTGATCGACTTTCGCGTGAGCACACTGCCCACGCTGTTTGGCGAGAAGATCGTCGTTCGTATTCTCGACCCGAGCAGCGCGCGGCTGGGTATCGATGCCCTGGGCTACGACGCGGATGAAAAGGCGCGGCTCCTGCACGCCATCGGCCGCCCGTACGGGATGGTGCTCGTCACCGGCCCCACGGGCTCGGGCAAGACGGTGTCGCTCTACACCTGCCTGAACCTGCTGAACCAGCCGGGCGTCAATATCGCGACGGCAGAAGACCCGTCGGAAATCAACCTGCCCGGCGTCAACCAGGTCAACGTCAACGAACGGGCCGGCCTGACCTTCGCGACCGCGTTGCGCGCCTTCCTGCGCCAGGATCCCGACATCATCATGGTCGGCGAAATCCGCGACCTCGAAACCGCCGACATCTCGATCAAGGCCGCGCAAACGGGCCACCTGGTGCTCTCCACGCTGCACACCAATGACGCGCCGACCACGCTCACGCGGATGCGCAACATGGGCATCGCGCCGTTCAACATCGCGTCCAGCGTGATCCTGATCACGGCGCAGCGCCTTGCACGGCGGCTGTGCACCGTCTGCCGCGTGCCGGCCGACGTCCCGCGCGAAGCGCTACTCGACGCGGGGTTCAGGGAAGAAGACCTGGACGGCACCTGGAAGCCCTACCGCCCCGTCGGCTGCTCCGCTTGTAGCGGCGGCTACAAGGGCCGCGTGGGCATCTACCAGGTGATGCCGATCACCGAGGCCATCCAGGAAATCATCCTGCGGGACGGTAGCGCGCTCGACATCGCACAGCAGTCCGAGGCAGAGGGCGTACGCTCGCTGCGCCAGTCGGGTCTGCGCAAAGTGATGCAAGGTCTCACTTCTCTGGAAGAAGTCGTGGCCTGCACCAACGAATAACGAACACACTGAAAACCGGAGATCGAATGGCAACAGTGGCATCCACCCGCTCACGTGATGGGCTCAAGGAGTTTGTCTTCGAATGGGAAGGCAAAGATCGCAACGGCAAGATGGTGCGCGGCGAACTTCGTGCCGCCGGCGAAAACCAGGTGCAGGCTGCCCTGCGTCGCCAGGGCGTGCTCGCGTCCAAGATCAAGAAGCGCCGCATGCGCTCCGGCAAGGCGATCAAGCCCAAGGACATCGCCATCTTCACGCGCCAGCTGGCGACCATGATGAAGGCCGGAGTGCCCTTGATGCAGTCCTTCGACATCGTCGGGCGCGGCAATGCGAACGCGAGCGTGGCCAAGCTGCTCAACGACATCCGCAGCGATGTGGAAACCGGTACCTCGCTGTCGGCCGCCTTCCGCAAGTTCCCGAAGTACTTCGACAACCTCTACTGCAACCTGGTGGAGGCCGGCGAAGCAGCCGGTATTCTCGAAGAACTGCTGGACCGGCTGGCCACCTACATGGAAAAGACCGAGGCGATCAAGTCCAAGATCAAGTCGGCCCTGATGTACCCCACTTCCGTGGTCGTCGTGGCGTTCGTGGTGGTGGCCATCATCATGATCTTCGTGATTCCGGCATTCAAGCAGGTGTTTACTTCGTTCGGGGCCGATCTGCCTGCACCAACGCTGTTCGTGATGGCGATGAGCGAGTTCTTCGTCTCGTACTGGTGGCTGATCTTCGGCGGCATTGGCGGCGGGCTCTACTTCTTCATGCAGGCCTGGAAGCGCAACGAGCGCTTTCAAAGAGTCATGGACCGGGCACTGCTGAAGGTGCCGATTTTCGGCACGCTGATCGAAAAATCCTGCGTGGCTCGCTGGACCCGTACGCTGGCAACCATGTTCGCCGCCGGCGTGCCGCTGGTCGAAGCCCTCGACTCGGTGGGCGGTGCCTCGGGCAATACCGTCTATGGCGACGCCACGGCGAAGATCCAGCAGGAGGTCTCCACAGGCACCAGCCTCACCACGGCCATGACCAACGCCAACCTGTTCCCGTCCATGGTGATCCAGATGACCGCCATCGGCGAGGAATCCGGCTCCATCGACCACATGCTGGGCAAGGCCGCCGACTTCTACGAATCCGAAGTGGACGACATGGTCGCAGGCCTCTCCAGCCTGATGGAACCCATCATCATCGTGTTTCTGGGCACCATCATCGGCGGCATCGTGGTGTCGATGTACCTGCCCATCTTCAAGCTCGGCCAGGTCGTTTGATGCTCGTTTCGCGGGAGTTCGACACCGTTTTTGCCGGTGTGCTGGGGCTATTGATCGGCAGCTTCATGAATGTCGTCATCTACCGCACGCCGGTGATGATGTACCGCGACTGGCTCGCCGACGCCGTCGCCAATCTCATGCCGTCGAAGGACGCACCCTCGCTGTGGTCGCTGGCCTTCGGCCCGAAGGTCGCGCCCCCCGCGGGGCTGGAAGCAGCTGCTGACAAGGCGGCTGCAGTCATCGAAGCGCAGCCTCCTTTCGACCTGACCCGTCCCGCGTCGCGCTGCGGAACGTGCGGGCACAAGATCCGCTGGTACGAGAACATCCCCGTGCTGAGCTACGCCGTGCTGCGCGGGCGCTGCTCGTCGTGCAAGACCTCGATCAGCCTGCGCTACCCGATGGTCGAACTGGTCACGGGCGCCCTGTTCGCCCTCTGTGCCTGGCGCTTCGGCATCACGCCAGCCGGGGCGTTGTGGGCCGCATTCGGCGCCCTGCTGATCTGCCAGTTCCTGATCGATTTCGACACCCAGTTCCTGCCTGACTCGCTCAACTACCCCCTGCTCTGGCTCGGCCTGATCGGCGCGGCCATGGGCTGGACCGGCGTGCCGCTGAGCTCGGCGGTCTGGGGCGCGGTGTTCGGCTACCTGAGCCTCTGGCTTGTGTACCATGGCTTTCGCCTGGTCACGGGCAAGGAAGGCATGGGCTATGGAGACTTCAAACTGCTCGCCGCGCTGGGCGCCTGGCTCGGCGCCGACTACCTCATCGCGATCATCCTCGTCTCCTCGCTGGTGGGCGCGGTGATCGGCGTGACGCTGCGCATCGCCGGCAAACTGGCGCACAAGGACATTCCCATCGCCTTCGGCCCCTTCCTGGCCGGAGCGGGCCTCGTCTGCCTGGTGGCGGGCCCGGAAGTCGTGAGGCAATGGATTCCGTTCGCCTTCCCCCTTGGCGCACTGATCCATTGACACACCGCATGGTGCGGCGCATCGGTCTGACGGGCGGCATCGGCAGCGGCAAGAGCACCGTCGCCGGGCTGCTGGTGGCCCAGGGGGCGGTACTGGTGGACACCGACGCCATCGCGCGCGCCATCGCACTCCCAGGCGGCATCGCCATGCCGGCCCTCGAGGCAGCCTTCGGCCCCAGGGTCATCGCCCCGGACGGAGGCCTGGACAGGGCCGCCATGCGACAGATCGTGTTCGCGGATGCGGGAGCCAAGGTGCGCCTCGAATCCATCCTCCACCCCTTGATCGGCGCAGAAACCCAGCGCCAGGCCGCAGCAGCGGGCGAGGATGCGGTCGTCGTGTTCGATGTCCCCCTGCTCGTCGAATCCGGCCGCTGGCGCGCCATCGTCGACCGGGTGCTGGTGGTCGACGCCACCGAGGAAACGCAGCTCAAGCGCGTCGTCGCACGCTCTGGTTGG
This sequence comes from Variovorax sp. YR634, assembly GCF_900106655.1. Classification (NCBI taxonomy): domain Bacteria; kingdom Pseudomonadati; phylum Pseudomonadota; class Betaproteobacteria; order Burkholderiales; family Comamonadaceae; genus Variovorax; species Variovorax sp. YR634. The sequence goes on along the minus strand of NZ_FNOL01000014.1, from coordinate 125,104 downwards.
GCGCCGGAAGCGGTCAAGGCGGTGATCGCCCAGCAGGCCACACGCCAGGCTCGCCGGGCCGCCGCCGACGCCGTCATTTTCAACGAGTCGCTGACGCTCGAGGAACTCGCTCAGCAGGTACGGGGTCTCTGGGAACGGTGGGTTCGGCCGGGCACGCGATAATTTGGGGTTGACGCCGCGACGGCTACACGACGATCACGTCAAACGGCGCACGCCTCAGCGCCCCTCACGATGCTTTTCAATTCGTACCCTTTCATCTTTGTTTTCTTCCCGCTGGTCCTGATCGGCTTCTTCCTGATCGGTGCGCGCAGCCCCCGGTCGGCGGCGGGTTTCCTGGCACTGGCCTCGCTCTTCTTCTACGGGTGGTGGAGCGTCAAGGCACTGCCCTTGCTGCTGGGGTCGATCTGCATCAACTACTGGTTCGGATTGCGGCTCACGCCCTCGCCCGGCCGGGAAGACAAGCACCGCAAGGCCCTGCTGATCATCGCGCTGGTGGTCAACCTCGGGGTGCTGGCCGTCTTCAAGTACGCCAACTTCTTCCTGGAAAACATCGATGCCGGCCTGGCCGCCGCGGGCTTCGCGCAGATCGATCTGGTGCACATCGTGCTGCCGATCGGCATCTCGTTCTACACCTTCACGCAGATCGCCTTCCTGGTCGACTGCTGGCAGGGCAAGGTGCGGGAGCGCAGCTTCGTGCACTACGCGCTGTTCGTCACCTACTTCCCGCACCTGATCGCGGGCCCGGTGCTGCATCACGCGCAGATGATGCCGCAGTTCAACAACCCGGCCACCTACCGGTTCAACGCCAACAACATGGCGCTCGGACTGGGCATCTTCGTATTCGGCCTGGCCAAGAAAATGCTGATCGCCGACCCGCTGGGGCAGTACGCCGACATGATGTTCAAGGGCGTGCACGAAGGCGTGCTGCCCTCGCTGTACACGGCCTGGTTCGGGGTGCTGGCCTACACGCTGCAGATCTACTTCGACTTCTCCGGCTACTCGGACATGGCGGTCGGCCTGTCTCTGTGCGTGGGCGTGCAGCTGCCGCTCAATTTCAGGTCGCCTTACAAGTCGACCAACATGATCGAGTTCTGGCGCCGCTGGCACATTTCGCTGTCGACTTTCCTGCGCGACTACCTCTACGTGCCGCTCGGAGGCAACCGCAAGGGGCCGGCCCGGCGCTACATCAACCTTTTCCTGACGATGCTGCTGGGCGGCCTGTGGCACGGCGCCGCCTGGACTTTCGTCATCTGGGGCGCACTGCATGGCGCCTACCTGATGGTCAACCATTTCTGGAACGCCAAGGTGCGCCGCGGCAGCACCAGGACCACGTGGTATGGCCGCGTGGTCGGCTGGTTCATCACCTTCCTGTGCGTGATGATCGCCTGGGTGGTGTTCCGGGCCGACAGCATGACGGCCGCCGTCGAGATCTACAAGGGCATGCTGGGCATGCACGGCGCTCCCGTGTCGGCCTTCAGCGAGTTCCGCGTGCCGTTCCGCAAGCCCGAGTTCTTCCAGACCATCCTCGTCGGCCTGGTGATCTGCCTGGCGCTGCCGCCCACCATCACGCTCGACCGCTGGATCCCGAACGTCGCGGGGCTGGCCGGCCGCCCCCGCCTCCAGCGCCTGGCCACCTGGGTCACGGGCCTGGGCTGCATCTATCTTTTTGGCCTGTGCGTGTCGAAGTTCGGCAACTACAGCCCGTTCCTCTATTTCCAGTTCTGACATGGAAGACACGAAATCGGCCAGGACCTGGCTACGCATCTTTGTCGCGGGCTATCTGGTGTGCTGCGCGCTGCTGGTCGCCAGCCTCTTCACCCCCATCCCCTACGGCGACCTGACCCGCATCGGGCGCATCTCGGAACGCGAGTTCGGCTGGCACGTACCGCCACCACCTATTCCCGACGCGGACATCAAGACATGGCCGATCCAGGAATCCGACATCCTGGTGATCGGCGACAGCTTCTCCGTACGCTACGCCTGGCAATCGGCGCTCGTGGGCGCCGGCTACAAGGTCACCACGACGCACTGGGACAACCTCGGCGGCACCCTGTGCGACGACTTCTCTGGTTGGCTCGATAAATCCGGCTTCAAGGGCAAGGTGGTCATCGTCGAGAGCATCGAGCGCCTGCTGCAGGACCGTATCGAGAAGTCCGAGAGCTGCAAGACTATGAAGCATGCCTTCAAGCCGACGCCGCCGCCCTTCGAGAACCCGGCCAAGCCCGCCCCCGGCTTCCAGCTCAACTGGGATGCCCAGTTGCTCAGTGGCTGGTTCACATACCAAAACACCAAGGCCATCATGGCCTCCGACAGCTGGACCAACACGCCCGACCGCTGGGGCCCGCTGATCGACGCGCGCGTGGTGCCCGACGGCTGCAAGCAGTTCAGCCACCGCGCCTGCGACAAGCTGCTCATGACCGCCGAAGACCGCGTCAACGCGGCGCTGACGGCCGAGTCCGCGCAGTTCATGAAGCGCTTCGAAAGCACCGCCGCGCCTTACAAGGTGGTGTGGATGGTGGTCCCCAACAAGAGCACCGTGTATTTGCAACAAAACCATGCCGATGCGTTCCGGGCCGAATTCAACCCGCAAAATATCGGACCGGACCTGTTCGCGCTGGCAGAAGAGAACCGCTTCAAGATGATGGATCTTTTCCCCGCCAACGAGACCCACGTCTCGACCCGGGGTTACATTCTTTTCGGGCAGCGTATGCTGGAGGCTGTGCGCCAGGTGATGCCCACCCCGGTTGCCAAATCACAATGAGCTCGAACCCGACGTGAAAAAACGATACGCGTGATCCTCTACGAGTACCCCTTCAACGAGCGCATCCGCACGTACCTGCGGCTGGAGCACCTGTTTCGCCGCCTCGGTGAACTGGTGCCCGCCGAATCGCCTCTGTCCCACCACTACGCCCTGGTCACGATCTTCGAGATCATGGACGTCGCCGCGCGCGCCGACCTCAAGGCCGACGTGCTGCGCGACCTGGACAAGCACAAGAACGTCTTCAACAGCTACCGGGGCAATCCGGCCATTGCCGAGGCCGTGCTCGACCAGGTCGTCGGCCAGCTCGAAGGCAACTTCGCCACCCTCAACAGCGTGGCCGGCAAGGCCGGGCAGGCGCTGACGGAGAACGAGTGGCTCATGAGCATCCGCAGCCGCGCCGGCATTCCGGGCGGCACCTGCGAGTTCGACCTGCCCGCCTACTACGCCTGGCAGCACCGCCCCGCCGCCAGCCGCCGCGCTGACCTCGAACGCTGGTCGAACACCCTCTCGCCGCTGGCCTCGTCGATCTACCTGCTGCTCAAGCTGCTGCGCGATGCCGACGTGCCCTACAAGGTGATCGCCACCAACGGCCAGTTCCAGCAGAACCTGCCGCAGGGCCGCAGCTTCCAGCTGCTGCGCCTGCGCATCGACCCCAAGCTCGGCTTGATTCCTGAAATCAGCGGCAACCGCCTCATGGTCTCGGTGCGCCTGATGCGCCATGACGCGGACGACCGCCTCCACCAAAGCTCGGACGACGCGCCTTTCGAGCTGACCCTCTGCGCATGACGACACGGTTGAACAGCAAGGGCGAACGGATCGTCCGCTGCCCCACGTGCGGCGGCGACAGCATCTACGCACCGAGCAACGCCTACAGGCCCTTCTGCAGCGCGCGCTGCAAGGGTGTCGACCTGGGTGCCTGGGCCAGCGAAGAATTCCGCATGCCGGCCGAAGCGCCGCCTGACGACGAGCCTTTCGGCGACCCCAAGATCCAGTAGGCAGCCGGGCAGCCGCGGGGCTGGCTACTTGCCGCCCGCGTCTTCGTCGAGCAAGGCAGGGTCGATGTAGGTCGCGAAGCTGCGCGCGTACCGGGGCCGCAAGTGCCCGATGTCCTTGTAGGCCGGCGAACCGTCGTCCGGCATGCTGCGGATGCACTGGCCATCGGCACACAGGCTGGCAAACGGCTCGATGACCTTCGCGCCATTGGCCTCGGCCACCTGCTTCAGCCGCGCATTGAACTGCGCCTGGTCTTGCGGCATCGGCGCCTTGAGCTGCCCGGTGGCCGCCGTCATGCCGCCCAGCCGGCTACCCTGGATCTGCTTGAGCGGATCGAAATCCATGCCGACCGGATTGCCGAGCACCAGGTAGACCGCCTTGTGCGCCGACAGGCGCTTCAGCGTCTCGCCCAGCGACTTCAGCGACAAGTCGACGCCGTCCCCGCCGAGGAACGGGTGCACGGCCTTCTTGTCGTCGACGAAGTAGTTCACCGTGGGCCCGGCCCCCGTGAAGTAGCAGCTCCAGCATGCCCCGAGCACCACCGAATCGATCTCCGGCTTCAGCGCCAGGTTGAGCACTGCTGTGCGCCTCTCTTCGCACGCCGTATCGGCGCCGCTGAACAGGCCCGGCACAGGCGGACATGAGCCCTTGGTCGCGAAGTACACCGTGCGGGCCTTGCCGGGCTGCGTGCGCACCAGCTCGAGTGCGCGAGGCGCGTATTGCTCGACGTGGCTGTCGCCGATCAGCAGCACGTTGTGCTTGCCGCTGCCGGTGCGGTAGACGAACTGCCCGCCCAGCGCAGCCGCTTCGAAGCCGTCGTAGTAGTTGTCTTCGCGCGTCGCATCCGCCACGGCCTGCAGGGCCTGGCTGTCGTTGCGCGGAAGCGGCGTGCCCAGGAAAACCAGCACGCCGGCCAGCGCCAGCGCAGCGCCGCTGCCCGCCAACCCGCGCAGCATCGCCTGCGAGAGATGAAGCTTGACGAAGCGCTCGAGGAAGCGATACGTGGCCCACGCCAGCACGACCGACGCCACCACCAGCGCAATACGCACCTGCAGCGGCGGCTCCCCGCCCACCACAATGCGCGCATACGAAAGCAGCGGCCAGTGCCAGAGGTACAGCGGGTAACTGATCAAGCCGATCCACACCATGACGCGGTTCGACAGCAGATACCGGTTGAGCACGCCGTTCGGCCCGGCCGCGATGCAGCTCACCGCCCCCAGCACCGGCAGCAGCGCCCACCAGCCCGGAAACGCCTTCGTGCTGCGCGTCATGAAGAGGCCGAGCACGAGCAGGCCCACACCGACGACGGACTGCACATGCTTCGTCCACGCACGCGGCTGGGCCGAACCGCTGGCAGCCTGCAGCCGCATCGCCGCCAGCAACCCGCCGGCCATCAGTTCCCAGGCGCGAGACAGCGGCGAATAGAACGCCGCCGCGCGATGCGGCTGCACCGTCAGCACATTGACCAGGAACGAGATCGCGGCCACCGCCAGCGTCACGCGCAAGATGGGCCAGCGCTTGCGCCAGGCCAGCCCGAGCATCAGCGGCCAGAAGATGTAGAACTGCTCCTCGATCCCCAGCGACCACAGGTGCAGCAGCGGCTTGGTCTCGGCCGTGGCGTCGAAGTACCCGGCTTCGCCCAGGAAGACGAGGTTGGCAAAGAAGGCGGCCCCGCCCGTGGTCTGCTTGCCGAGCTGCGAGAACTCGCCCGGCAGCAGCACGTACCAGCCGAAGGCCAGCGTCGCGAGCAGCACGAGCACCAGCGCCGGAAAGATGCGCCGGATGCGCCGCGCATAGAAGTCGCGATAGCTGAAATCGCCCGCCGCCAGGCTCTGCAGAAGAATGGTCGTGATCAGGAAGCCCGAGATCACGAAGAAGATGTCGACCCCGATGAAGCCGCCCGGCAGCAGGCTCGGAAAGGCGTGATACGCCAACACCGAGCCCACCGCGATGGCGCGCAGGCCGTCGATGTCCGGGCGGTACTTGGGATGCATCGTTCGCTCAGCCTCGCTCAGCGCGACGGCTGTTGCACGGCGCGCACCGTGCGGTCGAAGTAGCTCGCCTCTTCCCGGGTATAGCGCGGGCGCAGGTGGTCGGCGTCCTTGTAGGCGGGCGAACCGTCGGGCATCGTGCGGATGCACTGGTCGTCCTTGCACAGCACCGCCATCGCATCGATGGCCTCGGCTCCGCTTGCCTGCGCGATCGCGCGCAACCGGTCATTGAGCTGCTTCTGGTCGGCCGGCAGCGGCGTCGTCGGCGTCGAGACCGAAGCCTCCATGTGCGTCAGGCGGCTGCCCTCGATCAGGCGCTTCGGCGTGAACTCGGGACCACCGGGGTTGTCGAGCAGCAAGTAGACCTTCTTGTGGCGTGCCAGCTCGCGCAGCGTGACCTCCAGCGAAGCCAGCGAGCGTTCGATGCCGTCGCCGCCCTGGAACGGATGGACCACGTTGTCCGCGCCGCGGTAGTAGTACTCCAGGGCGCCGTGGCCGACGAAGTAGCAGTTCCAGCAGCCGCCGATGACGACTGAATCGACCTCGGGGCTCAGCGCATAGGCCAGCAATGCGGTGCGCCGCTCGGCGCATCCGATATTCTTGTCCGCAAAGACCCCCGGCACCGCCGGACACGCGCCCTGGGTCACGAACCAGGCCGACTTGTCTTCCATCGACAGCGTGCGGGCCAGTTCCATCACGCGCGGCGCGTACTGCTGCACGTGGCTGTCGCCCAGGAACAGCACCCGCTTGGGCCCACCGCCAACCTTGTAGACCAGCTGGTCGCCGATCATGTCGAGCTTGAAGCCCTGGTAGTAGTCGGCATCCAGTCCGGCGTTGGCGACGATCTGCAGTTGGGCGCTGTTGTTGCGCGGCTCGGGCACGCCGAAGAAGATCGCCGTGCCTGCGGCGGCCAGCAGCACCATCCCCGCGCCCAGTGCCTTGAGCGTGCCCGCGCCGGGGCGGTTTCTCGCATAGCGCTCGACAAAGCGGTACGTGGCCCACGCGAGCAGCACGCTGGCCACCATCGCGCCGGCGCGGTAGACCGGCGACGGATGCAGCGGGTCGGCCTCCACGATGCGCACGAACGCAAGCAGCGGCCAGTGCCACAGGTACAGCGGATAGCTGATGAGCCCGAGCCACACCATCACCCGGTTCGACAGCAGGTACTTGTTCAGCACGCCGTTCGGCCCCGCGGCGATGCAGCTCACCGCGCCCAGCGTGGGCAGCAGCGCCCACCAGCCCGGGAACGCCTTGTTGCTGCGGATCATCACCAGCCCGAGCACGATCAACCCGACGCCCAGCACCGACTGCAAGTGGCTGCGCCACGCGCTCGGCGCCGGTGGCTTCAGCCGCATGCAGGCCAGGATGCCGCCCACCATCAGCTCCCAGAAACGGGAGGCCGGCGAGTAGAACGACGCCGCCGGCAACGGATGCACCGTCGTCACGTTCACCAGGAACGAGACCACCGCGACCACCAGCACCACGCGCACGATCGGCCAGCGCTTGCGCCATGCGAGCCCCAGCAGCAGCGGCCAGAAAATGTAGAACTGCTCCTCGATGCCCAGCGACCACAAGTGCAGCAGTGGCTTGGTTTCGGCTGCGGTGTCGAAGTACCCCGACTCGCCCCAGAACACCAGGTTGGCGACGAACGCCGCGCCGCCCACGGTCTGCTTGCCGAGCTCGGCGAACTCGTCGGACAGCAACAGATACCAGCCGGCGCACAGCGTCGCCAGCAGCACCACGATCAGCGCCGGAAAGATCCGCCGGATGCGCCGCGCATAGAAGTCGCGGTAGCTGAAGTCACCCGCCGCGAGGCTCTGGAGAATGATGGTCGTGATCAGGAAGCCCGAGATCACGAAGAAGATGTCGACCCCGACGAAGCCGCCCATCAGCGCCGTCGGGAAGGCGTGATACACCAGCACGGACCCGACCGCGATCGCGCGCAGCCCATCGATGTCCGGACGGTACTTGGGATGCATCAATCAGTCAGTTGGCCGGCGCAACAGGCGCGACGACCGGCGGCGGCACGAACGGCAGGCCGCGCTCTTCCGACAGCCATTGCAGCACCGGAAACGCGCCCGGGAGCACCGGCGTCACGTCCAGCGGCAGCTGTTGCCAGGCCATCTGCTGGCCTTCGCGCATCTCGAACTCGCCGCTCCAGGCCGTCACCTTGCACCAGTGCAGGCGCACCAGCGCATGCGGGTAGTCATGCTCCGTGATCTTCCAGACCTCGGCGCCGTCGATGGTGATGCCGAGTTCTTCCTGCAGCTCGCGCCGCAGTGCCTCTTCAACCGTCTCGCCCGCCTCGATCTTGCCGCCGGGAAACTCCCAGAAGCCCGCGTAGGCCTTGCCTTCGGGCCGGCTCGAGAGCAGCAGCGCATCGTCGGACAGGCGAATCAGCACGCCGACCGCGACTTCCGTGTGCTTGCGAGGTTCGGTCACGCGGCGCTCCGGCCCGCGTAGTCGCGCGCGAACTGGTAGGCCACGCGGCCGCTGCGCGAACCGCGCTCCAGCGCCCACACGAGCGCCTCGGGCCGCGCCGCCGCGATGGCTGCGTCGTCCACGCCGAACGACGAGAGCCACTGGCCCACGATCGTCAGGTATTCGTTCTGGCTGAAGGGATAGAAGCTCACCCAGAGGCCGAAGCGCTCCGACAGCGAGATCTTTTCCTCGATCACCTCGCCGGGATGGACTTCGCCATCGTCGGTGTGGGTGTACGTGAGGTTTTCCTTCATGTACTCGGGCAGCAGGTGGCGCCGGTTGCTGGTCGCGTAGATCAGCACGTTGGGCGTCGAGGCCGCGATCGACCCGTCGAGGATCGACTTCAGCGCCTTGTAGCCCGGCTCGCCTTCGTCGAAGCTCAGGTCGTCGCTGAACACGATGAATTTCTCGGGACGCTGCGACACAACTTCGACGATGTCGGGCAGGTCGACGAGTTCGGCCTTGTCCACCTCGATCAGGCGCAGGCCCTGCGGCGCATAGGCCTGCAGGCAGGCACGGATCAACGACGACTTGCCCGTGCCACGCGCGCCCGTCAGCAGCACGTTGTTGGCCGGCTTGCCTTCGACGAACTGCTGCGTGTTGCGCGCGATCTTTTCCTTCTGGACGTCGATTTCCTTCAGCGAATCGAGCGCCATCGCGGCCACGTGCTTCACTGGCTCAAGCACACCGTGGCCCGAGTTGCGGCGGCGGTAGCGCCAGGCGATGGATGCGTTCCAGTCGGCGGGTGCGGCCAGCGGCTGCGGAAGGATCGATTCGATGCGGGAAATGAGCTGCTCGGCGCGCTCGATCAGCTTCTGGAACTGCTCGTTCATCGACGCCCGCCCGGCCGCCCGAAGGGCGTTGAGCTCCCCCTCGGGGGGCAGCGATGACACGAAGTGCGGAGCGTGGGGGTCATCACGATCTGTAGTCGGCGTTGATGGTCACATACTCGTGGCTGAAGTCGCAGGTCCACACCGTCTCGCTGGCCGTGCCGCGGCCGAGGCCAATGCGCACCGTGATCTCGCTCTGCTTCATCACGCGCTGGCCGTCTTCTTCACGGTACGACGGGTTGCGTCCGCCCTTGACGGCCACGTGCACGTCGTCGAGGAACAGGTCGATGCCGGTCTGGTCGAGGTCGGCAATGCCCGCATAGCCGACGGCCGCCAGGATGCGGCCCAGATTCGGGTCGCTGGCGTAGAAAGCTGTCTTGACCAGCGGCGAATGCGCCACGGCATACGCTACCTGCTTGCACTCGGCGGCATCGCGGCCGCCTTCGACCTGGATGGTGATGAACTTGGTCGCGCCTTCGCCGTCGCGCACGATGGCCTGCGCCAGTTGGCGGGCCACGTTCTGCATCGCGGCCACAAGCGCCTTGCCGTCGGCCGAATCGAGCGAAGTGATGGTCGCGTGCGACGCCTTCTGCGTGGCGATGACCACGAACGAGTCGTTGGTCGAGGTGTCGCCGTCGATGGTCACGCGGTTGAACGAGGCATCGGCCAGCAGCTTGGCCAGCGGCTGGATCAGCGACGGATCGATCTTCGCGTCGGTGGCCATGAAGCCCAGCATGGTCGCCATGTTCGGGCGGATCATGCCGGCGCCCTTGCTGATGCCGGTGATGGTGACGGTGACGCCGCCGATCTGAACCTGCTGGCTGAAGGCCTTGGGAATCGTGTCGGTGGTCATGATGCCTTCGGCCGCGCGCGCCCAGTGGTTCGCGTCGGCATCGGCCAGCGCGTCCGGCAGACCTGCTTCGATGCGGTCCACGGGCAGCGGCTCCATGATCACGCCGGTGGAGAACGGCAGGATCTGTTCAGGCGCGATCTCCAGCTTGCGCGCGAGCGCGATGCAGGTGGAGCGCGTGCGCATCAGCCCGTCTTCGCCCGTGCCGGCATTGGCGTTGCCGGTGTTGATGACCATCGCCCGGATGCCGTAGTTCGCGGCCAGATGGTCGCGGCAGACCTGCACCGGCGCGGCGCAGAAACGGTTCTGGGTGAACACCCCGCCGACCGCCGAGCCTTCGTCTATCAGCACGACGGTCAGGTCCTTGCGATTGGCCTTGCGCACGCCCGCTTCGGCCACGCCGATGCGAACGCCGGGCACCGCGAACAAGGCGGCAGGATCAGGGGCGGACAGGTTCACGGGCATGGGGTTTCTCTCGGTGAATGTGTTGCGGACTTCAGCTGAGCTTGCCGTGGCACTGCTTGTACTTCTTGCCACTGCCGCAAGGGCACGGATCGTTGCGGCCGACGCGGGCGAAGGCCAGGGCTTCGGCGCTCAGCGTGCCCAGACCGGCGGCCGCCAGGCGGCGCTGGCTTTCCTCGTCGACACGCACCTCGACTTCACCGGTTTCGGTCGGCGCGCTGTAGGTGATGTTGGCGACGTTCTCGCCACGGCTTTCGAGCGCTTCGGCGGCCTCTTCGAGCTGCTCGCCCGACTGCACGCGCACCGTCATCAGCTGGCGCGTGACTTCGTTCTTGACTGAGTCGAGCAACTGGCCGAAGAGTTCGAAGGCTTCGCGCTTGTATTCCTGCTTGGGCTGCTTCTGCGCATAGCCGCGCAGGTGAATGCCCTGGCGCAGGTAGTCGAGCGAGGCCAGGTGTTCGCGCCAGTGGGTGTCGATGCTCTGCAGCAGGACCATGCGCTCGAACTGGGTGAAGTTTTCCTGGCCGATCAGTGCGACCTTGGCATCGAAAGTCTCGTTGGCGTTCTTCAGCACCTTCTCGACGATGTCTTCGTCGGCAATGGCGTCCGAGGCCTCGACTTCCTTCTTGAGCGGCATGTCGATGCCCCACTCGTTGAAGAGGCTCTTCTCGAGGCCGTCGAGGTCCCATTGCTCTTCGACCGATTCGCTCGGAATGTACTGGCGCACGAGGTCGGTGAAGCAGCCTTCGCGCAGCGCAGCGATCTGCGCCGTGAGGTCGCCCGCATCGAGGATGTCATTGCGCTGCTGATAAATCACCTTGCGCTGGTCGTTCGACACGTCGTCGTATTCGAGCAGCTGCTTGCGAATGTCGAAGTTGCGCGCCTCGACCTTGCGTTGCGCGCTTTCGATGCTGCGCGTGACGATGCCGGCTTCGATGGCTTCGCCATCGGGCATCTTCAGGCGGTCCATGATCGCCTTCACGCGGTCGCCCGCGAAGATACGCATCAGCGGATCGTCCAGGCTCAGGTAGAAGCGCGACGAACCCGGATCGCCTTGGCGGCCCGAACGGCCGCGCAGCTGGTTGTCGATGCGGCGCGACTCATGGCGTTCGGTCGCGATGATGCGCAGGCCGCCGAGCGACTTCACGAACTCGTGGTCCTTGGCCCATTCGGCGCGCACATGCTCGATGTCGGCCTTCTTGGTGGCTTCGTCGCGGCCTTCGTCAGCCTCGATCGCCTCGATCATCTTCTCGATGTTGCCGCCCAGCACGATGTCGGTGCCGCGGCCGGCCATGTTGGTCGCGATGGTGATCATCTTCGTGCGGCCGGCCTGCGCCACGATGTCGGCTTCGCGTGCGTGCTGCTTGGCATTCAGCACCTGGTGCGGCAGGCCCGCCTGCGTCAGCAGGCCGTCGATGATTTCGGAGTTCTCGATGGACGAGGTGCCCACCAGCACCGGCTGGCCGCGCTCGTAGCACTCGCGGATGTCCTGGATGGCCGCCTCGTACTTCTCGCGCGTCGTCTTGTAGACGCGGTCGAGCTGGTCTTCGCGCTTGCTGATGCGGTTGGGCGGAATGATCGTGGTCTCGAGACCGTAGATTTCCTGGAACTCGTAGGCCTCGGTGTCGGCGGTGCCGGTCATGCCGGCCAGCTTGCCGTACAGGCGGAAGTAGTTCTGGAAGGTGATCGAGGCCAGCGTCTGGTTCTCGGCCTGGATCTCCACGCCTTCCTTGGCCTCCACGGCCTGGTGCAGGCCGTCGCTCCAGCGGCGGCCCGTCATCAGGCGGCCGGTGAATTCGTCGACGATCACCACTTCGCCCTGCTGCACCACGTAGTGCTGGTCGCGGTGGTACAGGTGACGTGCACGCAGCGCCGCATTCAGGTGATGCATCAGCGTGATGTTGGCCGGGTCGTAGAGCGAGGCGCCCTCGGGCAGCAGCTTGAACTCGCCCAGGATGCGCTCGGCGTTCTCGTGGCCGTCTTCGGTCAGGAACACCTGGTGCGTCTTCTCGTCGACAGTGAAGTCGCCGGGCACCGTGACGCCCTCGCCCGTGCGCGGGTCGGCTTCGCCTTCCTGCTTCTTGAGCAGCGGCACCACCTTGTTGATGGCAAGGTAGAGGTCGGTGTGGTCTTCGGCCTGGCCGCTGATGATCAGCGGGGTGCGGGCCTCGTCGATCAGGATCGAGTCCACTTCGTCGACGATGGCGTAGTTCAGGCCGCGCTGCACCCGGTCGCCGGGCTCGTAGACCATGTTGTCGCGCAGGTAGTCGAAGCCGTACTCGTTGTTCGTGCCGTACGTGATGTCGCTGCGGTAGGCGGCCTGCTTTTCCTCGCGCGGCATCTGCGGCAGGTTGATGCCCACCGAGAGACCGAGGAAGTTGTAGAGGCGGCCCATCCAGGTCGCGTCGCGATTGGCCAGGTAGTCGTTCACCGTGACCACGTGCACGCCCTGGCCGGACAGCGCATTCAGGTACACCGGCAGCGTGGCCGTCAGCGTCTTGCCTTCGCCGGTGCGCATTTCGGAGATCTTGCCGTTGTGCAGCGCCATGCCGCCGAGCAGTTGGACGTCGAAGTGGCGCATCTTCATGACGCGCTTGGAGCCTTCGCGCACCGTGGCGAAGGCTTCCGGCAGCAGGTCGTCGAGCGATTCTCCCTTGGTGACGCGTTCTTTGAATTCCTGCGTCTTGGCACGCAGCGCATCGTCGCTGAGCTTCTCGAACTCGGGTTCGAGCGCATTGATGCGTTCCACCGTCTTGCGATACTGCTTGAGGAGCCGGTCGTTGCGACTGCCGAAAATCTGGGTCAGGAAGTTGGTTGCCATGGGTGGAGATGGGCGGGCACCTGATACGGCAGGCACTTCGACCGGATTCCCTAAGATATGGTGAAAGCAGTTGGGCGCGCTTTCAATGAAAGCAAGCAGCCTTTTTCCGGCGCGAACGCCGGCAAACCGGGCATTTTAGCTGTCTTGTTTCTAACCCCTGGATTACGCATGTATCGCCGACTTCCCCCCGCCGTTTCACTGCAGCAAGCTGCAGAAGGCGCGCCCACCCTGGGCAGCCTGATGGCGCGCGCACGCGACACCGCGGAGCGGCTCAAGGCCGTGGAAGGGCTGATCCCGCCGGCCATGCGCGGTGCCGTGCAGGCCGGGCCAGCCGAAGGCGACGTGTGGTGCCTGCTGGTCAAGGGCAGCGCCGCGGCCGCCAAGCTGCGCCAGCTGTCGCCGATGCTGGTGACCCGGCTCAAGAACCGGGGATGGGACGTGGCGACGATCCGGATCAAGGTGCATACCGGCCGCTGAGCAGCAAGCCTGCATTGATTTTGATTTTTCGTCTGGAAGTAGATAATATTTCCAGATGACAACATCCCCCGCGCCTTCGGACGCCCAACTCCTGCTGCTCGACAAGCACCAGGTCGACGCCCTCCTCTCCCCCGACGACGTTCTTCAGGCCGTGCGCGAAGCCTTCGTGCTGCACAGCGAGCGCGAGGGCCGCGTCTTCCCGGTCGTACGAGAGCCGCTGCGCACGGGCGGGGTGTTCGGCATCAAGTCTGGTGACGTGCAGGCCCAAGGCCTGCTCGGCTTCAAGGCTGCGGGCTTCTGGCCGGCCAACCGGCAACGCGGCGGCGAGCCCCATCAAGCGACGATCCTGCTGATCGACCCAGCGACCGGCCGGCCGCTGTGCGTCATCGACGGCAACACGGTGACGACAGTGCGCACGGGCGCGGCAGGCGGGCTCGGCCTCCAGCAGCTTGCACGGCCCGACAGCACGCGGCTGTGCGTCTTCGGCACCGGCGTGCAGGCGCGCATCCAGCTCGACTTCGCGCTGCGCCTGGTGCCATCGCTGCGCGAAGTTCTTTATATAAGTACGAACGGCCAGCGCAATGCGGCGTTCGAGGCCCACTTCACCGGCCGCTGCGACATCGCGCCGGCCAGCGACAGCAACGCCGCTGTTGCCCAAAGCGACATCGTGATCACCGCCACGCCGGGCGGCGGCGCCCTCTTCGACCTCGAAGCAGTGCGGCCCGGCACGCACCTGAACTGCGTAGGCGCCGACACCCGCGGCAAGCGCGAACTTCCCGAAGGCCTGTTGCCACGCGTGCGGCTGTTCGTCGACGATCGCACGCAGGCGCAGCAGATCGGCGAAACGCAGTGGTCGCCCGACACGCCATGCGTCGAACTGGGCGACCTGCTGAGCGGCAAGACGGCTGTCGAACGAGCCGCCGACGACATCACCGTCTTCGACATGACAGGCCTCGCGCTGCAGGACCTGACCGTTGCGCGCCTGCTGCATGCGCGTGCGGCTGAAGCGGGCATGGGCACACGCATCGCCTGGCCCTGGTAGCGAGAAACCGGCACGAATTCCTTGAACGTGCCGAGGTGGCTTGTGCGAAGCCACCGCAGTTCCCGAAGCACCACGGCATCGGGGCTCCTGCGCTGAAAGCGTGAACTTTTCGATTCAAAGAAGAAAACGTTTTCAGCGCCGCCGAATGACATTCTTTGCCAATTCTTGTCATTAATCGGCAACGAACAAGAGCGCGCACAACGGCCTTACGCGAATGCCGTTTGGAAAGCGCGAAATTCTTCCCAGTCCGAAATAAAAACTCGCCCCTCAGCGGGCCGTTGAATCCATTGACGGCGGTCATTAATTGACAGCAAACGTCATTGTCCAACTCGATCGTCAGTCGATACATTCCGCGGCCTGAGAGGTCTTGGCGGAGTACGGCAACACGCCTTGCGCCTGGAAGCACGAGGCGCGGGCTCTCCGGAATTCATGCCGCAAATCGAATCGCAATTTCGCGCGCACGCAAATCCGTCTTTGATCTCATGTTTTTAGATTTCCTTTCCCTCATCAATTGTTATGAATAATTTGTATCGCGGTATCTGGAGCGAGCCGCCCGGCGCATGGCTAGCAGCCACCGAAATCACCAAGACTCATGGCAAAGGCAGCTTCAGACTGTCGGCAGTAGTTGCCGCAATTCTGGCTGCCGGCCTGCAGGTGACGGCATCGGATGCCAGCGCATCCACCTACGCACCGGCCAACTGCAACTCCACAACCACGGCGACCATCGGGCAGGTGGCTGTTACCGGAACAAACGCTCAACCGGTCGATGGAACCGGGCCATGGTCCAACATCCTTGGCTGCAATACGAGTGGCAACGGTCTGGATGCCGTATCGGTGTTCGGAACCTACTCCCAAGGGGTTGGAAACGGAGCGGCCGTTTTCGGGCTCTCCAGCACTGCCGGCCAGTGGGCCAGCGCGCTTGGCCTCTCGGCAAATGCTTCCGGCACCGGAAGCACCGCGCTTGGCTTTGGCGCACAAGCTCAAAGCCTGAACTCGGTTGCAATCGGCGGAGCCGGTGGCGACGGAAGCACGGCTCTATCGGCCGCCAATTCAACGACCGCTTCAGGCGCCGGGGCCATTGCCATCGGCAGCAACTCGATCAGAGGGGCTCAGGCAACCGCCACGGACAGCATCGCGATTGGCGGGGCGGCTATCGCTGCCGGCCAAGGCAGCATGGCTCTTGGCAATGGGGCTGACGCGAAATACGACAACAGCGTGGCCATCGGAGCGGCCAGCAAGACGGCGGATTCGCTCGCCGCATTGCAAGGCGTAGCCGGCTACACACCTTCCCCGGGTGCTGCGATCTCCGCTGCGACGCCGGCTGGTGAAGTGTCTGTCGGGGCCAGCGGCAGCGAACGCAGGCTCACCAACGTCGCCGCAGGCGGCGCTCCGACGGATGCCGTCAATGTCAGCCAGCTGTCGACGGCGACTGCTTCGTTGTCCACCAGCCTGAACACGACGAACAGCAACGTGGCCAGCCTGTCCACCAGTTTGACCGCAACGAACAACTCCGTTGCGAGCCTGTCGACATCGACTTCCACAGGGCTGGGCATCGTTGCCGGCAACATCGACAGCCTGTCTACATCCACCTCGGCTAGGTTGAGCACTGCGACCAGCAGCATCGGCAGCCTCTCGACCGGTTTGGGCAATCTCTCGACGAGCCTGAACACAACCAATGGCAACCTCGGCAGCCTGAGCACGACGGTCAACACGATCAACGACAAGGGCACCCGGTACTTCCACGCCAATTCGACGGCTGGCGATTCGGTGGCCAGCGGCCAGAAAGCGGTGGCGATCGGCCCGCTGTCCGTGGCCAGCGGCACCAACTCCTTCGCAGCGGGCAGCGGTGCGCAGGCCACGGGTCTGAACGCAATCGCCATCGGCACCGGGGCGCTGGCCACGGGCTCGCAGGCCATCGGCGCCAATGCTCGAGCGGGCGGTGGTGGCGTGGCGCTGGGCGACGGCGCGGACGCCGGCGGCACGCCGCTGAGCCAGGCGCCGAACATCTCCAAGGGCACGGTCATCGGCTTCGGCGCCATCGCGCAGCAAAGCGGCGGCGTCGCACTGGGCGCGGGCTCGGTGGCCTCCACCGCCGCGGGCGTGGCCGGCTATGTGCCGGCTGGTGCAGCAGCGCAGCACCGGGTGGCCATCCAGGCGACCACCAGCACGCAGGCCGCAGCGTCGGTGGGCGACGTGGCCAACGGCCAGTACCGCCAGATCACGGCCGTGGCCGCGGGTACGGCCGACAGCGATGCGGCCAACGTCGCACAGCTCAAGGCATCTGCAGCCACCGTGAAGGCCAGCAGCGTGCAGTACGCGACCAACCCGGACGGCTCGGTCAACTACAACCAGGTCACGCTGGGCAACGGCCAGGCGCCGGGCGGCACGCGCATCGGCAACGTGGCGCCGGGCATCCTGCCGGGCGACGCGGTCAACGTGCAGCAGCTGAATCAGGTGCAGAGCCAGGTCGGCGACGTGGCCCGCATTGCCTACTCGGGCACGGCGATGGCCTTCGCGATGTCCGGCGCTTACTTGCCAACGCTGTCTCCCGGCGAGAAGACGGTGGGCGTGGGCCTTGGCAACTACAAGGGCTACAGCGCGGTGGCGCTGACCTTCAAGGCACTGTCCGACGACGGCAAGATGTCCTGGGGTGCGGGCCTGTCGACCACGGGCAAGGAGTGGGGCGTCAACGCCGGCGTCGGCTGGAAGTGGAAGTAACAAGCCACTGAGTCGGCCTGCGGTGCCGGTGCCTGGCGTCGATGAACAGCAGTTCGCTAGGCGACGGCGGCAGCGCCGCCAAACAGCTCGGTCATGAACTGCGTCGACTTCAGACCGGTGCCGGTCAACAAGGCCACAGTCGCCTCGCTGGCCTTGATGTCGCCGCGCTGCGCCAGCACCTCGATGGCCGCCGCGGCCGAAGCGGAGGTCGGCTCCGCATAGAGCCCGCTTGCTGCCAGCCGGCGCACCGCAGCCGCGATCTGCTCCTCGGTCAGCGCAACGGTCTTGCCCTTCGTCTCGCGCAGCGCCTGCAGGATTTCCTGGAGCCGCACGGGCCGCTTGATCGCAGTGCCTTCGGCAATGGTCGGCTGCACGACACGGTCCACCAGCGTGTCGACTCCGGCGGTGAAGCTCGCATCGATCGGCGAGCAGTTCAGCGGCTGCGCGACAAAAATGCGCGGCAGCTTGCTGATCTGCCCCGCCGCCAGCAGCTCCTTGAAGCCGATCCAGCACCCGAGCACGTTGCTGCCCGCTCCAGTCGGAATGACGACGTTGTCGGGCGCGACAAAGCCCAGGTCTTCCCACAGCTCATACGCCAGCGTCTTCGTGCCCTGCAGGAAGAACGGATGCCAGTTGTGGCTCGCATAGAAGATCGACTCCGACTGGCGCACCGCCTCGTACTCCGACTCTTCGCGCGGCCCCGGCACCAACTGCACCTCTGCGCCGAAGGCCCGGATCTGCGCCACCTTCGGCGCGGGCGTGTAGCTCGGCGCGAGCACCTTCACGCGCATGCCAGCCGCCGCGCCTGCCGCGGCAATGGCTGCGCCGCCGTTACCCGAGCTGTCTTCCAGCACCGCGTCGACGCCGATCTGGCGCAGGAAGGACATCATCACCGCCGCGCCGCGGTCCTTGAAGCTGCAGGTCGGGTTGAACCACTCGAGCTTGAAGTACGGCTCGAGGCTGCCCCAGCGCTTCTGCACCAGCGGCGTGCAGCCTTCGCCCATGCTTGCGGGCTTGTCGATTGCCACGGGCAGCGCCGCGCGGTAGCGCCAGAGCGAGCGGGTGCGCGAATCGATGTCGTCGCGCGAGATGCCGGGCAGCGGCGTGACCATCATCGGATGGCCGTCGTCCGAGCGCCATCGGCGTTCGGACAGGTCGTAGTGCCTGCCGGTGCGTGGGTCGACATAGCGTGCGCGTTCTCTCGCGGTCATTCGAGGCTCCTGGTCAAAATTGGATAATACATCCAACACTGTACTTTTTGTACAAATTGGATTGTTCGTCCAGAGCTGGATACATTCCCCGGCATGAAGAAAAAGTCGAACAAGCAGGTCCTGGAGATGCTGCGCAACATGGCCGAAGGCCTGGGCCAGACCTTTGCGCCCTTCTGCGAAGTCGTGGTGCACGACCTGAGCAACCCGAAGAACGCGATCTACGCCATCGAGAACAGCCTCAGCGGCCGGGAGGTCGGCCAGTCAGTCACGGAGCTGGGTCTCGCGCGCATCCAAGACCCGGAGTTTCCGGCGGTGATCGCGAACTACGCCAACACCTTTCCCGACGGGCGCAAGGTCAAGAGCACATCCATCGGCGTCAAGGACGACAGCGGCGAGTACGTGGCCGCGCTGTGCCTGAACGTCGACCTGACGCTGTTCCAGAGCTTCCAGGCCGCGATCTCGCAGTTCACGAAGATCGACGACAAGGAAGTGCACGAGCACATCGAGGCCGGCGGCAACCACTCGGACCGCATCCACGCGCGCATCGACGATTTCGCGGCCGCGCGCGCGACCACCTCGCGCTCGCTGAAGCCGGCCGACCGCAAGCAGCTGGTGCAGGAACTGAAGAAGGCAGGCCTGCTGGAAGTTCGCCGCGGCGCCGAGATTGCCGCGGCGCACATGGGCGTGTCGCGCGCCACGGTCTACAGCGACGCGAAGTAAGCCCCAACCTGTTCAGCCCGTTACTGCGGCTGCAGGCCGATCTCGTGCGCGGCCTTCTGCCAGCGCTCGGCCTCCGAGCGCAGGAAGGCGCGCAACTCCGCCGGCGTCGAGCCCTTCATCTGCACGCCCAGCACCGACAGGCGCTCCCTCACCGACGAATGGTCGAGCGCGGCGATGGCCTCGCGGCGCAGCTTCTCGATCACGTCGAGCGGCGTGGTGGCCGGCGCGACCATGGCCCACCACTGATCGATCTCCGGTCCCTTGAGCCCGTTCTCCGCGAGTGCGGGCACGTTCTGCAGGCCGGGAATGTTCGTCACGCGCTGCGTGCTCGTCACCAGCAGCGGGCGGATGCGGTTGGCGCCCAGCAGGCTGGAGCCGCTGGCCAGCGTCGCGAAGTGCCCCGCCACCGTGCCCGCCGCCACGTCGGTGAGCGCGGGTGCCGAGCCGCGGTACGGGACCATGTTGAACCTGATCTTCGTGCGGCTCGCCAGCAGTTCGGCGGCAAGGTGGCTCACCGTGCCCGCGCCGCTGTGCGCGATGGCCGGCGGAGCACTCTTTGCAGCCGCGGTCTGCAGGAAGGTCTTGAAGTCTTTGCTGTCGTCGTCCATGCCCGCGAAGAACACCAGCGGCGAGGTGCCGATCATGGTCACGGGCGTGAAGTCGCGCAGCAGGTCATAGGGCAGCTTCGCCGTCACGGCCGGCGCGATCGCATGCGGCAGCTCGACGATGGCAATGGTGTAGCCGTCAGGCGCGGCCTTGGCCGCCGCGTCGGTGCCGATCATGCCGGCGGCGCCGGGCCGGTTGTCCACGATCACCGGGCTGCCGAGGGTCTGGCTCATGCGCTGCGCCATCGCCCGTGCAATGGCGTCGGTGCTGCCGCCGGCGGCCCACGGCACGATGAGCTTCACCGGCTTGTCGGGGTAGGCCGCCCACGCCGGTCGAAACGAAGCGAGCAGGGCCGTAGAGCCGGCGGCCAGAAAGGCCCGGCGTTGCATCGTCGGCATGGTGAATTCCTGAAGGAAGTTAGATCGGGCGGTCGGGCCAGCTCGGGTCGCCGGCCGCATTGGCGGTCAGCATCAGCACCACGTGCGCATCGGCCGCAATGGCGTTGCTCTCGCGCAGCTGGCGCAATGCGGCCAGGCCGCCGGCAGCGCAGAGCTCGGCGCTGACGCCGAGAGAGCTGAGCAGCCGCCGTGCGGCGCGCGCTTCATCGTCGCCCACGACCACCGCGCCGCCGCCCGTGGCGGTCGCGGCCTGCCACTGCAGGTAGGTGACGGTGGCCCCCGCGGTGGAAAACTGCGCGGTGTGGCCCGGGTAGCTGCCGTTGATGGCGCCGCCCGCGAGCACTCGCGCCAGGCGCGGGAACGGTTCCACCAGCCAGAGCCTGGGCAGGCGCCCAATGCGCCCCGCGGCCATGAGGTCGCGAAAGCCCGCGTAGATGCCCCAGGCCAGATCGCCGCGCGCGGTGGGAATCACGATGTGGTCCGGTAGGCCGCCATCGGCCACGCATTCGAGTGCGATCGGCTTGTAGCCCTCGATGGCCAGCGGCGCGCTGCCCAGCGCGGGCAGGCGATAGTTGGTCAGTGCGAAGTAGCCTGGGTGCTGCGAACGCTCGCGCACGAAGGCCCAGCGGCCCGCGTTGTCGGCGAACACATAGCGCCGCGCGCCAAGTGCATCGAGCTGTCGCGTGTAGGTGGCCGGCATGCCTTCGTAGGTTGCGACCTCGCAGCCCAGGCCCGCGGCCCATGCGTAGTGCGCCGCCGACACGGCCGCGTTGCCCGAGGAGGCAAGCACCAGCGTGTGGGCGTCGAAGTCGAGCGCCTGCGCCACGCCCACCGCTGTCATGCGGTCCTTGTGCGAGCCGGTGGGGTTGCGCGATTCGTCCTTGAGGGCCAGGCGCGCCACGTCGAACTGCTGCGCCAGCTCCGGCATGTCCTCCAGCGGCGTCTGCCCCTCCCCCAGCGCGAAGCCGGAGGTGTAGGGCATGGGCATCGCCTCGGCGCTGTCGGGCAGGTAGCTGGCACGCAGCGCCACGTGGAAGCCCGTGCGCTTGCATGCGGGGCAGCCGTCGTGCGCCAGCGTGACCGGGTAGAGCGCATCGCACCGCAGGCATTGCAGGCCGCGCAGGTTCGGGTTGCGCACAGGCTTGGGTGCCTGGTCACGCACCAGCCCCAAGGGATTACCCGGAGGATGAGCCAGGGGATCCGGGGGAGGAGCGGCGAACTTGAAGTCCAGAACGGGCAATGTCGTCACGGGTCATGCGTCAGAAGTTGTGACCAAATCTTATGCAATCGGAAATAAAATTATGCAGCCTCAGATACTCAACCGATAACAAGACTTATCGATGCGATTCGGCGAGATCGAAACCTTCCGGGCTCTCATGCGCGGCAGCTCCACCCGCAAGGCCGCCGCATTGCTGCATGTGACGCAGCCCGCCATCAGCCAATCGCTCAAGCGCCTCGAGACACAGGCGGGGATGCTGCTGTTCCAGCGCACCGGCGGGCGGCTGGTGCCCACGCCCGAGGCACGCGCGCTGTGGGTCGAGGTGGAGCGGGTGTTCATCGGCATGGACGCCATCGAGCACCGCGTGCGCAGCCTGCGCGACTTCGGCGTCAGCCAGCTGGAGCTGAGCAGCTTTCCCGCCTACGGCCTGGGCTTCATGCCGCGCGCATTGGCACGGCTGAAGGCGCACCGCGGCGCGAGCCCCTGGCCGCAGGTGTCGCTGCAGGTGCTGAGCTCCAAGGACGTGCGCGACCGCGTGGCCATGGGCATCTCCGACTTCGGGCTGATGGCCGACGAGCTCTCGCTCGAAGGCATCGACCACTCCACCTTCTCGCGCTTTCCCGGCGTGGTGGTGATGCCGGCAGGCCACGCGCTGGCCCGCTTCAAGACCATCAAGCCGGAGCAACTGGCCGAAGCGCCCTTTCTCTCGCTCAACCCCGAAGACCCTTCGCACCAGCGGCTCGAAGCCGCATTGGCCCCGCACGGCGTGGCGCTGCGGGTGCTGGTGCAGACGCCCTATGCGGCCAGCGTGTGCGAGATGGCGTTGCGCGGCCTGGGCGTGGGGTTGGTCAACCCGATCACCGCGCTCGACTACGCGGAGCGCGGGCTGGTGGTGCGCAAATTCTCGGTCGACGTGTACTTCACCTGCCTGCTGGCGCTGCCGGCAGGCAAGGTGCTCTCGGCCACGGCGAGGGACTTCATTTCGCTGATGCGCCAGCAACTGGCCGAGGACGAGAAGCGGATACAGCGCTACCTGCGCTGATCCCCCCACGGTTCACTTCCAGGTGAACTCGTGGTTCAGCCCGATCACGAAGCCGCGCACGCCCTGCGGCCCGGTGCGAGATGTGCTCACGTCCACGCTGATCAGCGGCGTGATGCTGAAGCGCCCGCCGATGCGCGAGGTCCACAGGCCCGCCGCCCGGTTGCGCTCCGCGATGAGCGACACGGTGTCGTTCAGCGCCCATTCGACGCCAATGCCGCCGCGCGGCGTGCGCGCACCGGTTCCGTTGGCCCAGTCGGCACCTGCGTTGACGTGAATCTGCAGGCTCTCGAGTGGCCGCCACGTCAGGGGCACCACGAACTGCCCGCCCGCGCGGCCGCCGCGCTTCAGGTCGAACACCGCGCCCATCGACACGGCGGCGCTGAACGGCGCGTCGGCCGCCTGTCCGTAGAAATTCCACTTGAGCTGCGGTCCGCCGGTGACCGAATGAACGCCGCTCACCGAGGTGCGGTCGAAGTTCAGGCCCAGCTCGACCGGCCCGACGCGGCAGGCGGGCCCGAAATGAAACCCCGTGACAGGCTCCACGCCCGTGCGGCCCCACCATGTCTCGTACTGGCATTGGCCCGGGTCGAGCGTGCTCGCGTCGTCCACGTCGAAATGCCCTGCGGCGTATGCGCCCGGGCTCGCGGCCAGGTTCGCGAACAGGCAGGAAGCAGCAAGCATCCAGCCGCTGCATGGCGGTCGGGTTGTCGTTCTGTCGTGCCTGTTGTTCTTCATCGTGCGCGTCCCGGAGCCCTCGAACCATTCTAGGGACGCCGAAAGTAGTCGCCATGACGCAGGCGGCGCCGGCCTCAATCAACCGGCCTTCTTCAGATCTCGAACTGGGGCTGCAGCTCGCGGATGCGCTTGATGGCCACGCCGGCCGCGGCCGTGCGCGTCTCCACGCCGAGCTTCACGTACACCCGCTCCAGGTGCTTCTTGGCGGTGGCCGGGCTGCTGCCCAGGATCTCGCCGATGTCCTTGTTGGTCTTGCCCTTGACCACCCAGTAGAGCACCTCGGCCTCGCGCGCCGTGAGCTTCAGGCTCAGGCTCATGGCTTCGATGACGGCGGTGTCGGACACCTCGCGCATGATGATCATCCACTCGTCGCCGTCGTCGTCACTGCTCGTCTGCTGGTGCAGCCGCAGCGTGAGGCTGCTCGCGCCCTGCACGATGGACAGCGCCGGCGGCTCGATGCCGCGCTGGCGCGCATCGGGCGTGTGGCTGCGCAGCCATTCGAGCACGGCGGGCGGCGTCTCGGGCGCGCGCGTATCGCAGTAGCGCTGCAGCAGGTCGCGCGCCAGCGCGGTCTGCCAGATCAGCCGGCCTTCGGGCAGGCGCACGGTGATGCTCGCGTAGCCGAAGGCATCGAGCGCATTGCGCGCCTGGCCGGCCTGCCGCGCGTCCTGCCGCGCGCGGCGTGCGCCCTGCAGGTGCACGTTCATGCGCGCCAGCACTTCCTTCGGCTTGATGGGCTTGGTGACGTAGTCGACGCCGCCGGCTTCGAGCGCGGCCACAAGGTGCTCGGTCTCGGTGAGCCCCGTCATGAACACGATGGGAATGTGCGCCGTCGCCGCATCGGCCTTGAGCCGGCGCGCGACCTCGAAGCCGTCGATGCCCGGCATCATCGCGTCGAGCAGCACGATGTCGGGCCGCGCCTGCGCGGCGCGCTGCAGCGCCTGCTCGCCGTTGGTGGCAATGAGCACGGTGTAGCCCGATTCGTCGAGCGCGTCGTGCAGCACAGCGAGGTTGTCGGGCACGTCGTCGACGATCAGCACGAGATCGCTGTTGGCACCCTGCTGTTCGCGCAGGGTCTTGGCGAGTGGTGAGGTTTCCATGGCGGGAGGTGGCGTCGTCGAAGTCATGCGGCGCTTTCGACGGCTTCGGCCAGCGCGCGGCTCATGGCCTCGAACTGGAACTGGCGGGCCAGCACGCGCTGGGCTTCGGTCCACGACGCGCACTCGGGCTGCGCGGCGTCGATGTCGTCGAGCTGGTTCATGATGCCGCGAAAGTAGCCCAGGCTCACGGCCTCGTCGAGCGCACGCAGGCGGGCCAGCGAAGGCGCCTGCATCACGCGCGGCGCCACGGCGGCGACCGGCTTCGCGGCGGCATCGGTCCATTGCAGCCCGAGCCGGCGTTCGAGCCAGTCGAGCAGCTCGGTGTGGCGCACGGGCTTGACGAAGAAATCTTCCGGCGCAATGCCCACGTCGTTGTCCAGCCCCTTGTCGAAAGCGTTGGCCGAGACGATGGCCACCGATGCCTCGGTCAGCCCCAGCTTGCGCGCACGGCGAATGGTTTCCCAGCCGTCGATGCCGGGCATCGCGAGGTCGACGAACATCGCATCGGGCCGGTAGCCGGCCGCGATGAGGTCGAGCGCATCGTGCCCGCTGGCCGCGCTGCGCAGCTCGAAGCCCAGCGGCGCGAGCACATGGCCCAGCAGGTCGCGGTCGGCCTCCTCGTTGTCGACCACCAGCAGGCGGCGACGCGGACCTTCGTAGCCGCGCCGCGCGCGCTGCACCGGCATCGGGCGGCCGGTGCCGGCCACCGTGTCATGCACGCGCGGCAGGAACAGGCGCACACAGAAGAGCGAGCCCTCGCCCGGCGTGCTCTGCACCTTCATCTCGCCGCCCATCAGGTCGGTGAGCATCTTGGCGATGGTGAGCCCCAACCCCGCGCCCGGTGCAGCCGACATGCCCGCCGCATTGCCGCGCGCAAAGGGTTCGAAGATGCGCTCGATGTCCTCGGCCGGCATGCCGGGGCCGGTGTCCTCGATCTCGATGGACGCGAACTCACGCGCATAGGCCAGCCGCAGCGTGACCTGCCCCGCCGCCGTGAACTTGATCGCATTACCCAGCAGGTTGATGAGGATCTGCAGCACGCGCTTTTCATCCGCACGCACCACCTCGGGCAGCGGCCCCGCCGCCTCGAAGCGGAACTGCAGCCCCTTCTCCGCGGCCTGCAGCTCGAACATGTCGGCCAGCTCGCGCAGGGTGTCGGCAAAGCGCATGGGCCGCGCATGCAACGTGAGCTTGCCGGCCTCGATGTGCGCGATGGCCAGCGTGCCTTCGATGAGCGACAGCAGATGCTCCCCGCCGCGCTTGATGACCGCCACCGCCTGCTGGCGGTGCGGCGGCACCGAGTGATCTTCGCCCATCAGCTGTGCATAGCCCAGGATGCTGTTGAGCGGCGTGCGCAGCTCGTGGCTGATGGCGCTGATGTAGCGGCTCTTGGCCTGGTTGGCCTGGTCGGCAGCCTGCTTGGCCAGCTCGGCCGCGAGCTTGGCCTGCTCCGCGATCTCGCGGGCTTCGTCGGCCGCCTGCTTGGCGGCCTGCAGGGCGCGGTCGGTCTCGCGGTGCAGCTCTATTTCGCGCACCAGCAGATGAGTCTGGCGGTTCGATTCTTCCTGCGCCACCTTGCGGCTCTGGTGCGCCAGCACCAGCCACCACGCGACGATGCCCGCGATGACCAGCAGCGCCATGTACGCCTTGAGGAAGCCCGAGCGCAGCGACAGCTTCTGCACGCCGGCCAGCGCCGCGGCCACGTCGGCCTCCGACGCCAGCTCCAGTGCGCCTTCGCCGAAGGCACGCAGCTCCTGCTGGTAGAGCACGCCGAACACCACGGCCAGCAGCGGCACGATGACGAGCATCAGCAGCAGGAAGTGCCCGAGCCCCGTGTCGAGGTAGCGCCAGCTGCGGCGCGGCAGCAGCCAGCGCAGCACCGTCGACCATTGCGAAGACAGGCTCGCATGCGGCTTGCACAAATCGCCGCAGCGCGCGTCGAGCGTGCAGCACAGCGAGCAGATCGCACCCTGGTACGCCGGGCAGTGCGCCATGTCCGGCCCCTCGTACTCGCGCTCGCAGATCACGCAGTGCTGCACCTTCAGGCGCTGGTAGCTGCCGGTTTCGACCTTCGCCCAGCGCACCGCGCGCGGGCCCTCGGCGGGCGCGAAGGCCACCGCGCCATGCGCCTCGTCGGTGCCGCGCGCCAGGTAGTACTTGCCGCCCGTCGCCCAGGCCAGCAGCGGCGATGCCACGAGCGCCGTGCCCAGTGCGATCAGCGCCGAGAAGGCCTGCGCCAGCGGCCCGAACACGCCCAGGTGCGCGGTGATCGACAGCACCGACGCAAGCGCCATCGCGCCCACGCCCACCGGGTTGATGTCCCACAGGTGCGCGCGCTTGAACTCGATGCCCGGCGGCGACAGCCCCAGCGGTTTGTTGATGACGAGGTCTGCCACCACGGCCATCATCCAGGCGATGGCGATGTTGGCGAACAGGCCGAGCACGTCGCCCAGCGCCTCGAACACGTTCATCTCCATCAGCATGAAGGCGATGAGCGCGTTGAACACCACCCACACCACGCGCCCCGGGTGGCTGTGTGCCACGCGCGAGAAGAAATTGCTCCAGGCCAGCGAGCCCGCATAAGCGTTGGTCACGTTGATCTTGAGCTGCGATATCACCACGAACAGCGCCGTGGCCGCCACCGCCCAGCCGTAGTTCGGAAACACGTACTCGTAGGCCGCGAGGTACATCTGGTTCGGATCGACCGCGCGGTCGGCCGGCACCATGTGCGTGATCGCCAGGTAGGCCAGCAGCGCCCCGCCCAGCATCTTGAGCACGCCCAACACCACCCAGCCCGGGCCGCCGGCCAGCACTCCGGCCCACCAGCGGCGCGCCGTGGTCGCGGTGCGCGCGGGCATGAAGCGCAGGTAGTCGGCCTGCTCGCCCATCTGCGTGATCAGCGCAATGCCGACTGTCAGGGCAGCGCCAAACAGGTGCAGATCGAAGCCTTTGGTGCCGGAGCGAACCCCGTTGTAGTGCGCGATGCCCGCGAACGCACCAGGATCGCGCACCAGCACGTAGGCAAAAGGCACCACCAGCATCAGCAGCCACAGCGGCTGCGTCCACAACTGCAGCCGACTGATGGCCGACACCCCGTGCGTGACCAGCGGAATCACCACCAGCGCACACACCAGGTAGCCCCAGACCGGCGGGATGCCCAGCGCCAGCTCCAGCGCGTAGGCCATCACAGCCGCCTCGAGCGCGAAGAAGATGAAAGTGAAGCTCGCGTAGATCAGCGAGGTGAGCGTGGAGCCGATGTAGCCGAAGCCCGCGCCACGCGTGAGCAGGTCCATGTCGACGCCGTAGCGCGCCGCGTACACGCTGATCGGCACGCCCGCCAGGAAGATGATGAGCCCCGTCGCCAGGATCGCCCAGAAGGCATTGGCAAAGCCGTACTGCACCAGCAGCGTGGCGCCCACCGCCTCCAGGATCAGGAACGACGCCGCCCCGAAGGCCGTGTTGGCCACCCGCCATTCGGACCACTTGCGAAAGCGCTGCGGCGTGTAGCGCAGCGCGTAGTCTTCCAGCGTCTCGCTGGCCACCCAGCTGTTGTAGTCGCGCCGCACCTTGACGATGCGCTGCGGCGCGTCGTCGGGGGTGATCGGCGTGTCAGTGGGGTTCACACCGTTTCGGTGCATCTTTCATGCCACCCGTACGGCTTTTGGCGAACAGGGCACGACTGTTGCAAAGAAGCCGGCTTGCCCATAATGGCCGCCACTCTCTGCCACCCGATGCCGATCCCATGGAACTGACTCCGCGCGAAAAAGACAAGCTGCTGATCTTCACCGCGGCGCTGCTCGCCGAACGCCGCAAGGCCCGCGGCCTGAAGCTCAACTACCCCGAAGCCATCGCCCTGATTTCGGCCGCCGTGATGGAAGGCGCCCGCGACGGCAAGAGCGTCGCCGAGCTCATGAGCGACGGGCGCGCCGTGCTCACCCGCGCCGACGTGATGGACGGCATCGCCGAGATGATTCCGGACATCCAGATCGAAGCCACCTTCCCCGACGGCACCAAGCTGGTCACCGTGCACCAGCCCATCGTCTGAAATTCGAAGAACAAAAGGACTTTCCATGCGCCACAACGCCTCCAGAACCCTCGCCCTGCTCGCCCTCCTGCTGCCACTCGCAGCCAGCGCCCACACCGGCGTCGACGGCGGCCTGCACCACGGCTTCACCACCGGCTTCCTGCATCCGCTGACCGGCGCCGATCACCTGGCCGCGATGGTTGCGGTCGGCTTCTGGAGCGCACTGGCCGCGCGCCGTGCCTGGCCCGATCTGCTCTGGGCGCCCCTCGCCTTCGCCGGCATGCTGCTGGTGGGCGCGCTGATGGGCCTGGCCGGCGTGCAGCTGCCGGCGGTCGAGCCGATGATCGCGGCCTCGCTGCTGGTGCTGGGCCTGCTGGTCGTTACGCGCGTGCATCTGCCGGCGGTGGTGGCCATGGCGGTGGTCGGCGTGTTCGCGGTGTTCCACGGCGTGGCCCACGGCTACGAACTGGCCAGCGAACAAGGCGCGGCCCTCACGCTGGCCGGCATGGTCTGCGCCACGGTGCTGCTGCATGCCGCCGGCATCGCAATGGGCTGGGCCCTGCGCCACGCCAACGCATGGCTGCCGCGCGTGGCCGGCGCCGCGGTGCTCGGCCTGGGCGCGACGCTGCTGGCCCAAGCCATCTGAGGCCGGCCATGATTCCCGGCGAACTCTTCACCGACGACGGCGAGCACGCGCTCAACCCCGGCCGCCGCACCCTCACGCTGGTGGTGCAAAACACCGCCGACCGGCCGATCCAGGTCGGCTCGCACTATCACTTCGCCGAGACCAACGGGGCGCTCGGCTTCGACCGCGAGGCCGCGCGCGGCATGCGGCTGAACATCGCCTCGGGCGCAGCAGTGCGCTTCGAGCCGGGCCAGCAGCGCACGGTCGAGCTGGTCGATTTTTCCGGCGATCGCATCGTCTACGGCTTTCGCGGCCTCGTTCAAGGGAAGCTCTGAAACATGGCCACCATCGGGCGACGCGCCTATGCAGAAATCTTCGGCCCCACCGTGGGTGACCGCGTCCGTCTTGCGGACACCGAACTGCTGATCGAGGTTGAAGCCGACTACACCCTGCGAGCCGGCGGCTACGGCGAAGAGGTGAAGTTCGGCGGCGGCAAGACCATCCGCGACGGCATGGCGCAATCGCAGCGCACCCGCGCGCAAGGCGCCGTCGACACCGTGCTGACGAACGCGCTCATCCTCGACCACTGGGGCATCGTCAAGGCCGACATCGGCCTGAAGGACGGCCGCATCGCTGCCATCGGCAAGGCCGGCAACCCTGACGTGCAGCCGGGCGTCGACATCGTCATCGGCCCGGGCACCGAGATCATCAGTTGCGAGGGCAACATCGTCACCGCAGGCGGCATCGACAGCCACATCCACTTCATCTGCCCGCAGCAGATCGAAGAGGCTCTGTCTTCCGGCGTGACCACCATGCTCGGCGGCGGCACCGGCCCCGCCACCGGCACCTTCGCCACCACCGCAACGCCCGGCCCCTGGCACATAGAGCGCATGCTGCAGGCGGCCGACGCGTTTCCGATGAACCTGGGCTTTCTCGGCAAGGGCAACGCCAGCCTGCCGCACGCGCTGCACGAGCAGATCGAAGCCGGCGTCATCGGCCTGAAGCTGCACGAAGACTGGGGTACCACGCCCGCGGCCATCAGCAACTGCCTGGACGTGGCCGACGCCACCGACACGCAGGTGGCCATCCACAGCGACACGCTCAACGAATCGGGCTTCGTCGAGAACACGATTGCGGCCGTGGGCGGCCGCGCCATCTGCGCCTTTCATACCGAAGGCGCGGGCGGCGGCCATGCGCCCGACATCCTGCGCGTGGTGGGCGAAGCCAACTTTCTGCCCTCCTCCACCAACCCCACGATGCCCTACACCGTGAACACGCTCGACGAACACGTCGACATGCTCATGGTGTGCCACCACCTGGACGCCGGCATTGCAGAAGACCTGGCCTTCGCCGAGTCGCGCATCCGCAAGGAAACCATTGCCGCCGAAGACGTGCTGCACGACCTGGGCGCCATCAGCATGTTCAGCTCCGACAGCCAGGCCATGGGCCGCGTCGGCGAAGTCATCATCCGCACCTGGCAGACCGCGCACAAGATGAAGCTGCAGCGCGGCAAGCTGCCCGAAGACAACGAGCGCAACGACAACTTCCGCGCCAAGCGCTTCGTCGCCAAGTACACGATCAACCCTGCCATTGCGCACGGCATCGCGCACGAAGTGGGTTCGCTCGAAGTCGGCAAGTGGGCCGACATCGTGATCTGGAAGCCGGCCTTCTTCGGCGTGAAGCCCTTCACCATCCTGAAGGGCGGCACCATCGCAATGGCGGCGATGGGCGACCCGAACGCATCCATTCCCACGCCGCAGCCGGTGCACTTCCGCCCGATGTTCGGTGCGTACGGCGGCTCGCTGGCGAAGAGCTCACTGACCTTCGTCTCGCAGGCCGGGCTGGCATCGGGCATCAAGGAGCGCTACGGCCTGAGCAAGCACCTGAGCGCGGTGAAGAACATCCGCCACGTGCGCAAGAAGGACCTGATTCACAACGGCTATGCGCCAAAGATGGAGATCGACGCGCAGACCTACGCAGTGCGCGCCGACGGGCATCTGCTGACCTGCGAGCCGGCGAAGCTGCTGCCAATGGCGCAGCGGTATTTCCTGTTTTGAAGCCGGGGTATGCGCCTGCTTGACAGGCTGCGTATCCTCGAAGGTATTCATTCAGCCAACGAGCGCCCCGGGGCGCTCCCTTCGCACCATGCTCACCGCCAACAAACTCATGCCCCAGGGCCGCGGCCTTGCGCCCGTGCTGCTCAAGCGCGCCGCCACCATCGAGCTCGACTGGGACGTCCGCCAGAAGAGCCGTTTCGACGCCACCGACTCGCAGGGCCGCCAGATCGGCGTGTTCCTGCCGCGCGGCACCGCCGTGCGGGGCGGCGACGTTCTCGTGGCGGAAGACGGTTCGCTGGTGCGCGTGATCGCTGCGCCGCAGCCGGTGCTGCGCATCACGCACTGCACGGCCCATGGCACGCCCTTCGACCTGACGCGCGCGGCCTATCACCTGGGCAACCGGCACGTGCCGATCGAGCTGAAGCCCGACCACCTCAAGATCGAGCCCGACCACGTGCTGGCCGACATGCTGCGTTCGATGCACCTGATCGTCGTGGCGGTCGAGGAGGCTTTCGAGCCCGAGGGCGGTGCATACGGATCGCACGAGCATTCGCATGGCGGTGGTCACAGTCATGAGCACGGACATTCCCACAGCAATGGCCCGAAGCCGCTCGTGCTCGCGCCGGAGTTGCTCGACGACCATGACCACTCGCACGGTCACGACCACAGCCATCACGGTCACTCGCACTGAGATGAAATTGCGTCGATGCGTTGTCCGTCATTCAGCGCAGCGGTTGATCCCGCGGCACAACGACTGCGCTCATGTGCGAATGGCGCCGGGTGCTCCCCGCAGTGAAATAAAGGAGAAGCCGAAGGCGGGGGACATTCGCGGAGGGGAGCACCCGGTGTCATTCGCACGCACCCCGGACACGCAAATACAGCGCGCGCTGAAAAGCTGACATGCCAGACCCAGCCGCTCAAAGCCTCCTCCAGCTAATCTGGCTGGCCTCCCCAGCCCTGCCCGTAGGCGGCTTCTCGTACTCCGAAGGCGTCGAGGCCGCAGTCGAATGGGCCGGTATCGACTCCGAGCCGCGCGCCGCCGAATGGCTTGCCGACCAGTTGCACCTGAGCTTCGCGCGCGGCGACCTCGCCGTCTTCGCTCAGGCTGTAGAAGCCTGGCGCAACAAAGACACCCCACGTGTCCGCGAGCTCAACCAATGGGTGCTGACCACCCGCGAATCCGCCGAATTCTTCCTGCAGACCGAGCAGATGGGCCGCTCCTTCGTCGAATGGCTCAAGCTGCACCACGCCGACACGGCTCAAGTGTTCGCCGACCTGCCCGCCAGCTACCCCATCGCCTTCGCCTTCGCGGCCAGCCGCACCGACGCCAGCGTGCACGACTGCTGCCTGGCCTTCGCCTTCGGCTGGGCCGAGAACATGGTCGCCGCCGCCGTCAAGGCCGTGCCGCTGGGCCAGAGCGCGGGCCAGCGCATCCTCGGGCGGCTGGCGCAGGAAATCCCTGAGGCCGTGACACGCGCCATGGCCCTCGGCGACGACGAACGCCAGGCCTTCGCGCCCCTGCTGGCTGTGTTGTCGGCCCGCCATGAAACACAATATTCCCGCCTCTTCCGAAGCTGAACCGGACACCTCCTCCATGACCTCCGCCCTGCACCACATCCCCCATCGCACCAAGAAATTGCCCCCGCTGCGCGTTGGCATCGGCGGCCCGGTCGGCTCGGGCAAGACCACGCTGCTCGAAATGCTCTGCAAGGCGATGCGCGACAAGTACGACCTGATCGCCATCACCAACGACATCTACACCAAGGAAGACCAGCGCCTGCTGACCGTGGCCGGCGCGCTGCCGGCCGAACGCATCATGGGGGTGGAGACGGGCGGCTGTCCGCACACCGCGATCCGAGAAGACGCCTCGATCAACCTCGAAGCCATCGACCGCATGCTCGAAGACTTTCCGGATGCCGACATCGTGTTCGTCGAGTCTGGCGGCGACAACCTCGCGGCCACCTTCAGCCCCGAGCTGTCGGACCTCACGATCTACGTGATCGACGTGGCCGCCGGCGAGAAGATTCCGAGAAAGGGCGGCCCCGGCATCACCAAGAGCGACCTCTTCGTGATCAACAAGACCGACCTTGCGCCCTACGTTGGCGCCAACCTTGACGTGATGGAGCAGGACACGCAGCGCATGCGCCGCCAGCGCCCCTACGTGATGACCAACCTCAAGACGCTCACGGGCGTGGCCGAGGTGGTCGCATTCATCGAAGAGCGCGGCATGCTCGCCGCGGGCTGAGGCCTCCGGAAAGAATCAAGGCAGGCCGAAGTAGACCCGCAGGTCGTCCTTGCCGGTGCCCGCCGAGGCCACTGCGATGCGCAGGCGCTCTTCGCTCACGCCGAACCACTGGGTCCAGTAGTCGACCTCCTTGAGGTCCGTGACGTCGATCCGTTCATCGTCCTGGGGAATGCGGATCTCTGTGTCTTCGCGCATCGTCTTCTCCTGAAGAGCCAAATTAAGAAGGAAGGGCGGCGGGAGCCGGTAAGGCAGTTTCTCCATCCGCCCTACCCGGCCAGCCGGACGATTCCGCGGCCCCGTGCAGGACATTTCCCATAGTCGCTCCCCGTGGCGCGCCATGCGGCGCCGTCCTGCACGCGGCCCCACGGCTTCGATGTTTGAATTTGGCATTGACCTCATTCACTCTTGGAATGGAGAAGCCACCATGGAGCCTGATCACCAGCGACTGCTGAGCGTGGGCGTACGGGGCCTGAACGACGTGCTCGGCGGCGGCCTCGAGCCCAACCGGCTCTACCTGCTCGAAGGCACGCCGGGCGCCGGCAAAACGACCATCGCGATGCAGTTCCTGCTCGAAGGCGCGGCGCGCGGCGAGTCGGTGCTGTACGTGACGCTGTCCGAAACCGAGCACGAGCTGCGCGGCGTGGCCGTCTCGCACGGCTGGGACATCTCCGGCGTCCACGTGCGCGAGATGCTGCCCACGCAGGACAGCCTGCAGCCCGAGGAGCAATACACCATGTTCCACCCCTCCGAGGTGGAGCTGAGCGAAACCACGCTGCGCATCCTGAGCGACGTGGAGGCCATCAAGCCCTCGCGCATCGTGTTCGATTCGCTCTCCGAGTTGCGGCTGCTCTCGGGCACCTCGCTGCGCTACCGCCGGCAGATCCTGGCGCTCAAGCAGTTCTTCGCGGGGCGCCAGTGCACGGTGCTGCTGCTGGACGACATGACCGCCACCGAGCACGACCTGCAGGTGCAGAGCATCGCGCACGCAGTGGTGAGGCTGGAGCAGTCGAACTCCGACTACGGCTCCGCGCGCCGCCGGCTGCTGGTCGTGAAATACCGGGGCCAGTCGTTCCGGGGCGGCTACCACGACTACAAGATTCACCGCGGCGGCCTGCAGGTGTTCCCGCGCCTGGTGGCGGCCGAGCACGTCAACGACACCGCACTGACCAAGCTGCCCAGCGGCATCGAGGCGCTCGACGCGCTGCTGGGCGGCGGCCTCGAGAAGGGCACCAGCACCCTGTTCGTCGGCGCGCCGGGCACGGGCAAGTCGTCCGTGGCGGTGCGATTCGCCATTGCGGCGGCCGAGCGCGGCGAGACGGCCGCGCTCTTCGTCTTCGACGAGAGCGTCAACACCCTGCGCACGCGCAGCGCCGGCCTGGGCATGGCGCTGGATCCCCACCTGCAATCGGGCCGCATCCGCATCAAGCAGGTCGACCCGGCGGAACTCTCCCCCGGCGAGCTGGTGCACGAGATCCGCCAGGCCGTGACGCAGCACGGCGCGAAGGTGGTCGTCATCGACAGCCTGAACGGCTACCTCAACGCGATGCCCGACGAGCGCTTTCTCATCGTGCAGCTGCACGAGCTGCTCACCTACCTCGGGCAGTCCGGTGTGGCCACGCTGCTGGTCGGCGCGCAGCACGGGCTCATCGGCATGCAGATGCAGACACCTGTGGACGCCAGCTACCTTGCCGACGCCGTGGTGCTGCTGCGCTACTACGAGGCCGAAGGCGA
Source organism: Variovorax sp. YR634 (assembly GCF_900106655.1). Classification (NCBI taxonomy): domain Bacteria; kingdom Pseudomonadati; phylum Pseudomonadota; class Betaproteobacteria; order Burkholderiales; family Comamonadaceae; genus Variovorax; species Variovorax sp. YR634. The sequence continues at coordinate 89,965 of NZ_FNOL01000014.1, read as the reverse complement.
AGTGCGCCAGGCCATCTCGGTGCTCAAGAAGCGCGGCGGCGCGCACGAGCGCTCCATCCGTGCGTTCTCGATGGACCGGCGGGGCCTGAACGTAGGAGAGCCGCTGCGCCATTTCAGAGGCATCCTGACTGGCGTGCCCGTGCCGATCGACGGCATTGCCACGCCCCCGCAGTGACCGACGGCCCCACGATCCAGTTGCCGCAGCTGCGAGACCCGCAGCTGCGCGTGCTGATGAGAACGGCCACCGCGAAGGACGCCGTGATGGCCGCCGCCGTGCTCCTGCAGGCGGGCATCGAGACGCAGGTGTGCGCCGACCTCCCCGAACTGCTGCGCGAAACCGAACGCGGCGCCGGCGCGCTGCTGGTGTCCGAAGAAATGCTCACGGGCAGCGGCGCCACCGAACTCGCCGCGGCCGTGGCGACCCAGTCCCCCTGGTCCGACCTGCCGGTGCTGATACTCGCGCGGCAAGGCGCCGATTCGCGCGCCATCACCACCGCCATGGAAGGCATGGCCAACGTCACCGTGCTGGAGCGTCCGATCCGCGTGGCCTCGCTGGTGAGCGCACTGCGCAGCGCGCTGCGCGCACGGCGACGGCAGTACGAGCTGCGCCGCATCCTGGAAGACCTCAACGAGGCCGACCGGCGCAAGACCGAATTCCTGGCCACGCTGGCGCACGAGCTGCGCAACCCGATGGCGCCGCTGAGCACCGCGCTGGCAATCCTCAAGCGCAAGCCGCTCACGTCGGAAGCCGCCCGGCCCTACTACGACCTCATGGGCCGCCAGCTCGACCACATGGTCCGGCTGGTGAGCGACCTGATGGAGGTCTCGCGCATCACGCGCGGCAAGATCGAACTGCAACTGGACGAGCTCGCGCTCGACCAGGTGATCCGCGGCGCGGTGGAGCTCAGCCGCCCGCTGATGGACGCCGGCCGCCACACGCTCGGGGTGCACGTCGCCGATGCCTCGCTGGCCTTGAAGGGCGACGGCGTGCGCCTCACGCAGGTGTTCGCGAACCTGCTGAACAACGCCGCCAAGTACACGCCCGAGGGCGGACGCATCGACGTGTTCGTCGAGCACGACGGCCACGGCCATGCGGTGGTGCGCGTGAAAGACAGCGGCGTGGGCATTCCATCCGCCATGCTGGGCGCGATCTTCGACATGTTCGTGCAAGTGAGCGGCACCGCGCGCGCCGCGCAGGGCGGCCTGGGCATCGGCCTCACGCTGGTGAAGAGCATGGTGGAGCTGCACGGCGGCACGGTCAGCGCCAGGAGCGACGGCGCGAACCAGGGCAGCGAGTTCACCGTGTCCCTGCCGCTGCTCGACCACGGGTTGCGGGCCGGCGCGAAGGCCGGAGCCTCGGAGGCCACGATGGCGGTGCAGCACCGCATTCTGGTGGTGGACGACAACCGCGACGCGGCCGAGTCACTCGGGGCGCTGCTGGGCCTGCTCGGCGCGCAGGCGACCGTGGCTTTCAGCGGCCTGGATGCACTGGCGAAGGCCGAGCACTTCCAGCCTTCGGTCGCCATCCTGGACATCGGCATGCCCGGCATGGACGGCTGCGAACTGGCGCGCCGCCTGCGGACGCATCCGCGGCTGCATGGCATCGGGCTGATCGCGCTCACGGGCTGGGGCCAGCCCGACGACCGGCTACGCATTGCGCAGGCCGGCTTCGACCATCACCTGCTGAAGCCGGTCGATGTAGAGGAACTGGCGGTGGCGCTGCAAAAGCTCGATCAGCGCGGCGCCGCCTGAGGCACCCCGTTCAGAGCTCGCTGCCGTCGCGCAGCTGCCGCGCCTTGTAGACCAGCCGCACGCTCGCACGACGCGGGTCGCTGACCTGCTGCACGTAGACGTCGGTGTCGTTGCTCACCCAGGCGGCGTATGCGCTGCCCGGGTCGCGCGATGCGAGTTCGTTGCCGAACGCCCCGCGGCCCCATTGCACCAGCGCCGCGAAGGCCGCGGCGCCGTTGTCGGGCGTGGCCTGCGCCGCCGCGACGTATTCGACGCGCCGCAGCTCCGAGGCGGCGAAGAAGAAGGTCGGCTCGAACAGCAACCCGGCCATCTCGACGGGCGCTGCGCGCCAGTTGCCGACGAGGCCGCCGCCGAGGCGCTGCGGCCGCTGCACGCGCTCGGCTGCGGGCAATGCGGCCTGCAGCTCTTCGGCCGTCATGCCCAGCCGCACGCCCGGCGGCAGGGCCTGCGCATGCAGCGCACCGGTGGCGAGAAGGGTCGCGCTCGCAGCGAGCGCACGGAGAAAAGTCGTCAGGGAGGCAAGAGATCGCACGTCTGGCATCGGGGAAAAGCGGCGGCACCGTGGGACCGCGAGTATGACGCGGAGTTCCACGAGGCCCTGCCCTGCCGGCCTTGCGTCGATCAGCGAGCGCGCTCGTCGGCCAGCAATGGCAGGCGCAGTGTCAGTCCCAGCACGCCGCCGGCATCCGGGGCTGAATAGATGCGTCCACCATGATGGCCGGCAATGCGTTCGCAGGCCTTGGCACTGGCCCCCGCAATCGCGGCCTGCGCGGTGTCGAAAAACCGCGCGAGCGGCGGGCGCACGTCGACGGCGTCGAGGTCGCGCCAGTGAATCACGGCCTGCGTGCCTTCCGCATGCGCGCGAACCTGCAGCGTGGCGCCCGCGCGCATCACGCTGGCCGCGTAGTCCGTCACCTTGGCGAGCAGCTCGCGCAGCTCGGCCTCGATCGCCAGCACGGGCACGGCTTCAGCCGGCAGCTGGATGTCGAGGCGGATGCCCTGGCAGTCCGGGGCGGCGTCGAGCAGCGGTCGCAGGTCCTGCACGCGGCTCGCGCTCATTCTTTGCCGCGCCTCGCTGCGGGCCTGTGCCGCGAGCTCGCGCGCCTTTGCGCCGTTCCGCATATTGGCGATGAACAGCGAGGCCATCAAGCAGACCACGCCACCAAGGCCGAGAAGGATCACGCCGGCGATGATGGCGCCGAGGTTGCCGGAATGCAGTTGTCCCCCGCTCATCAGCGTGCTCCCGGGGCTTGTTGCATCCCGGGTTCGCCCGGCATGCCGCGCGCGCAGCCGTCCCGTACGCCATCGCAGGCGTCCCATCCTGGAGGGGGCGGCCTGCGGGCGCCATAGAACATCGGCGGCGGCCCTTCACCGCGAAAGCCCGGCGGTGGCGGACGGTAGGGCATGGGCGGCGGGGGCAGCATGATGCAGCCGGTCAGGCCGGTGGCAGCCAGCACGCCCGCGAGGAGTGCAATTCGGTTCATTGGAAGAAGCTCACTGCTGGGTAGAAACGAAAAAGCCGCGCGGGAGAAAAAGAGTACTGAGGCCCCTTTCTCCCGCGCGGCGCGCGTCCTGCATCAGAACGCGTGGCGGATACCGAAGTCGTAGCCGGTGGAAGAGCGCGGCAGGCCCGTGTAGCTGGTGCCCGTGCTGCCGTAGCCCGTGGTGCTGGCCGACACCAGGCTGCCCGTGTAGTTCACGTCGTTGCGGTTGTTCACGCGCGCCACCGTCGCATACAGCGCCGTGCGCTTGGACAGGTTGTGCACGTAGCCAACTGCGAACTTGCGTGCCATCGGGTCTTCGCCCGTGATGCCGGCCGTGCCTTCGTTGTAGCGCACTTGCGAGTACGCCACGCGGATCAGGCCTGCGCCCACCGGCACGGTCGCACCGATCAGGTAGCCGTTGTAGGTGTCGTGCGTGTCAGCCGCTGCCGCGTAGTCGAACTTGTTCTTCACGTTCGACAGCTCGCCGAACAGCTTCACAGGACCGAAGTCGTACGAAGCGCCCAGGTTGATGGTCTGCACCCTGCGCTCCAGCGCGGTGGTGTCCACGACGGTGCTCTGGCCCACGGCCAGTGCCACGTCCAGGGGACCGTTGGCGTAGCCGAAGCGGCCACCGACGTAGCGCCCAGCCGTGCTGCTGGAAGCTGCAGTGGTGCTGGTGGCGTCGGTGCTGGCGTTCTCGTGCAGGCTGTACTGCACCTGGCCGTAGAAGCCGCCCAGGTTCGGCGGCAGGAAGTAGCCGATCGAGTTGCTGGCACGCACGTAGTTGGCGTTGTTGATGGTGGTGTTGCCGCTGACGGTGCTGATGACGTTGGTGCCCGAGCCGTTGGTGCCGAACGGGTCGAACACGGTGTCGTTCCAGAAGGTGGCGGTGTAGTCGCGGCCCAGGCGCAGCTCGCCGAAGCCACCCGACAGGCTCACGGTGGAGCGGCGCGCGAAGGTGGAGATGCCGGTGGCGCCGTCGTCGTTGGTGATGGGCGCTTCGAGCCAGAAGCTCGCTGCCAGCCCGCCGCCGAGGTCTTCGGTGCCGCGGAAGCCGATGCGGCTGGAGTTGTAGGCCGAGTTGCCCAGGCTCGTCTTGCTTTGCTTGACCGACGCGCCGGTGGTCGTGTCGCGCGAGGTGCTCGACTGGTAGGTCAGGCCAGCGTCCACGACGCCGAACAACGTGACGGACGATTGGGCAGAAGCCAGGCCGCAGACGGCCAGGGCAGCGAATGCCGTGAGGGTTTTCTTCATTCAGGGTTCTCCAGTTGCAGCGGCTCTCCATCGAGCAGCAGGCACGCATCGTCTCGTTCAAATTCGGAGGAATCTTGTGAATGCCTCTGCTTTGCGTGAACTGTTGTTTGCGTGCACTGCGCCGGGAGAAGCCCCGCACGACCGGAGGAAACACCTCACACAAGAAGTCTCCCAAAAGCAGCGCAATGCTCGGTGACCGAAGGAGTCATCCATGACCATTGCCATGCCAAGCACCGTCGCCACCTCGCTGGGTGTGCAGCAGCTGACCAGCGCATTCAGCCCCGCCTTTTCCTACCTGCGCATTCTTCGCAACCTCATCATTCCGATGCCCGAGGGGCATGCGGTGCGCACCGCGCGCATCGACGCCGTGGTGGTGTGCGAAACCGGCCTCTACCTGTTCGAGATCAAGGCTTGGCGCAATGCCTTTGTCTATCGCAAGAAGTCGGACCAGTCCCCGCCGCGCTGGTTCCTGCGCCTGAACGGCGGCAAGAGCGCGCGCGAGGTGAAAGACCCCGCATGGCAGGGCGGACGCAAGACCACCCAGCTTCGCAGCCTGCTGCCCGACGACCTGCGGCTGCAATACTTCGTGCTGCTGCCGTGCGAAGGCATCGAGCTCGAAGGCGTGATGCCGGCAGCCGTCATCACCCAGCAGGACCTGCCCTACATCGCGCGCCTGGTGCGCAACAACGGCCGTACCGCGCGCACCTACCGTCTGCTCGACGAAGAGGCCGTCGACCGCACGGTGGAGCGCCTGCTGCAGATACAAGGGTCCCTGTCGCTCGAAGAGCATCTGCAGAACTGCCGCGAAAGAGCCGGGTTCGTCGCGGGCGAACAGACGGCGCCGGCATGGCCGGCCTCAAACGCCATGGGGTTGCAGTAATGTAAAGACCAAGGTAAAGACCCCGAGCGGCCCGGGGCAGCCGGAGAAAAGTCCCAAATTTCTCCGACATTGGCAAAGACCATCCGTCGATGCACTTTCCCAAGTCCCTCGCAGCGGCCAGCGCGCTGCTTGCCTCTCTCGTCGCCCCTCTCGTCGCTCTTCCCGCCTGGGCCGTCGAACCGTTCACCGTCAGGGACATCAAGCTGGAGGGCCTCCAGCGCGTCGAGCCCGGCACCGTCTTCGCCACCATGGGCCTTCGCGCCGGCGACACCTACAGCGACGAGCGCGGCAGCGCCGCCATCCGCGAGCTGTTCAAGCTCGGCCTCTTCAAGGACGTGCGCATCGACGTGAACGGCAACGTGCTGGTGGTGGTGGTGGAAGAGCGCCCCTCCATCGCCGACGTCGACTTCGTGGGCACCAAGGAGTTCGACAAGGCCGCGCTGCAGAAGGCGCTGCGCGAGGTGGGCATCGCAGAAGGGCAGGCCTACGACAAGGCACTGGCCGACCGAGCCGAGCAGGAGCTCAAGCGGCAGTACATCAGCCGCAGTCTTTACAACGCGCAGGTCATCACCACCGTCACGCCGCTGGAGAACAACCGCGTGAACCTGACCTTCACCGTGACCGAAGGCGAGTCCGCGCGCATCAAGGAAGTGCACGTGGTCGGCAACAAGGCCTTCAGCGAAAGCACACTGCTCGACCTGTTCGACCAGGACACCGGCGGCTGGCTCGACTGGTACACCAAGTCCAACCAGTACTCGCGCACCAAGTTCAACGGCGACCTGGAGACGCTGCGCTCCTACTACATCACGCGCGGCTACCTGGAGTTCCGCATCGAGTCGACGCAGGTCGCCATTTCGCCGGACCGGCAGACGCTGACCCTCACCATCAACATCATCGAAGGCCAGAAGTTCGTGGTGGCCGGCGTGAAGCTCGCGGGCGACTACGTGGGCCACGAGGACGAGTTCAAGACGCTGGTGACCATCCGCCCCGGCGCGCCCTACAACGGCGAAGACGTGGCCGCCACCACCAAGGCCTTTACCGACTACTTCGGCACCTTCGGCTATGCCTTCGCACGCGTGAAGGCCGAGCCCGAGATCGACCGCGAGAACAATCGCGTCACGCTGGTGCTGAAGGCCGAGTCCTCGCGCCGTGCGTACGTGCGGCGCATCAACATCGGCGGCAATGCGCGCACGCGCGACGAGGTGATCCGCCGCGAGTTTCGCCAGTACGAAGGCGCCTGGTACGACGGCAACAAGATCCGCGCCTCGCGCGACCGGGTCGACCGCCTGGGCTTCTTCACCGAAGTGAATGTCGACACCGTCGACGTGCCCGGCTCGCCCGACCAGGTCGACCTGGTAGTGAACGTGGCCGAGAAGCCGACCGGCTCGCTGCAGCTGGGCGCGGGCTACTCGTCCACCGACAAGGTCTCGCTGAGCTTCGGCATCACGCAGGAGAACGTGTTCGGCAGCGGCAACTACCTGGGGCTGAACGTGAACACGAGCTCGTACAACCGCACCATCTCGGTCACGGCGACCGACCCGTACTTCACCAAGGACGGCATCTCGCGCACGATCAACGTGTTCCATACCACCACGCGGCCGTACTACGAGGCCGACGGCAACTACAAGCTCGCGAGCGAAGGCGGCTCCATCCGCTTCGGCTTTCCGGTGGGCGAGCAGGACACGGTGTTTCTCGGCATCGGCCTGGAGCGCTGGTCGTTCACGCCCGGCACCAACGGCACCTACACGCTGGTCGACGGCTCGTACGTGTACACCGCCACGCCGCAGGCCTACCTCGACTACTTCAAGTGCACGGGCACCGCGCCGAGCGTGACCTGCGCCAAGTCGAGCGTGGTGGGTATCCCGGCCACGCTGGGCTGGTCGCGCGACGACCGCGACAGCGCACTGGTGCCCACGCGCGGCCGGCTGCAGAGCGCCAACCTCGAAATCGGCGTGGGTAGCGAACTGCGCTACCTGAAGACCAACTACCAGTACCAGCAGTACTTCCCGCTGTCCAAGCAGTACACGCTGGCCATCAACGGCCAGCTCGGCTATGCGCGGGCGCTGGGCGACAGCACCTACCCGATCTTCAAGAACTTCTACGCCGGCGGCCTGGGCTCGATCCGCGGCTTCGAGCAGAACTCGCTCGGCCCGCTCGACTCGGTCACGGCCGGTGCGCTCGGCGGCACGCGCAAGGCGATCTTCAACATGGAGTTCAGCACGCCCTTCCCGGGTGCGGGCAACGACAAGACGCTGCGCCTGTACACATTCTTCGACGCGGGCAACGTGTTCGCCGACCGCACCGCCAGCATGACGGACGCGCAATGGAAGGCGCAGAACCGCATTCGCGCGTCGACCGGCATCGGCATCAGCTGGATCTCGCCGCTCGGCCCGCTGCGGCTGGCCTATGCGGTGCCGCTGATCTACCAGAAGGAAGACACGGCCAACGGCATCTCGGCCGACCGCACGCAGCGCTTCCAGTTCCAGATCGGAACCTCCTTCTGAGCGGAGTACCCTGGCCATGGCTCGCATCCTGCTGGTGGAAGACGGACGCGACAGCAGCGCCCCGCTGCTGCTCGGCCACCTGCAAGGCGCAGGCCACGAGGTCGAGCAGGTCGAAGACGGCTCGGCGGCGCTGGAGCGCATCCTGAGCATGCCGCCGGCGCTCACCCTGCTCGACATCGTGCTGCCGCGCATCGACGGCATCCAGGTGCTGGAGACGGTGCGCTCGTACGGCAACCACCCGATCATCATGCTGACGGCGCGCGCGCAGGAAGCCGACCGGCTGCTGGCGCTCGACCTGGGCGCCGACGACTATGTCTGCAAGCCCTTTTCGCCGCGCGAGGTGGTGGCGCGCATCCACACGGTGCTGCGCCGGCATGCGCAGTGGCGCGATACGGCCGCCCGGCCCTCGACAGCGGTGCGCTTCGACGATCCGCGCGGCAACGCCTGCCTGGAGGGGCGCGCACTGAGGCTGACGCGCCGCGAGCTGCTGTTGTTGCGGGCGCTGTCACGCGACCCCGGCCGGGTGTTCACGCGCTCCAAGCTGCTCGAAGCCGCGTTTCCGGAGGCGTTCGACGTCAACGAGCGCGCGGTCGACGGGCACATCAAGAACCTGCGCAAGAAGCTCGCGGCCGCCGTGCCTTCGCACGACTGGATCCGCTCGGTCTACGGTGTGGGCTTCAGCTTCGCGGAGCGGCCGGCCTGAGCCCGCACGCCCGCTGCAAGCGTGGCTTGCGAGGCTCAGCCTTCGGCGCGCGGCGGCACCAACGCGCGGGCGCGCGCAGTGCCTTCCAGCGCGCGGGGCCGCATCGGACGCATGCCACCGCCACCGGGGGGCGGCATCCCGCCGGGCGGCGGGCCACCAGCACCCCCAAAGCCAGCACCCGGCCGCGGCGGCCGGTCAGTCACCGGGTTCGCCGCCGGGTCCACCACCAGTGCGAGCGTGGCAACGTAGCGTTGCCGCTCCTCGCGCACCGCGCCGAGCACCGTTGCGCCGGCCTTCAATGCGATGCCGTCCACGCTGTTGAGCGTGTCGCGCAGCCGCGCGCGCTGATAGAGCGGCATCTGCGTGTAGAGAAACTCGCTCAGCGCATCGGGCAGGAAGAACTGCGAGGTGAGCACGGCGTGCGCGCCCTTGATCACCTTGAAATGGATGTGCGTGGTGCGCCCTGCATACCAGCCCGGGTACACGGTGCCGAAGGACACGGCGCCCTCGCTGTCGGTGTGCTGGCTGCCGCGCAGGAAGGTCTTGCCTTCGAACGACTGGGCGCGGTCGTCGCCCTGCTCGCCGAAGCCCGAGTAGCGCCCCTGCGCGTCGCAGTGCCACAGGTCCACGCGCAGCCTGGGCAGCGGCCGGCCGGCCGCGTCGCACACAGTGAAGCGCACGTCCAGCGGCACGCCATCGAGCCCTTCGGTGATGTCGCGGCGCTCCAGGGCGAGGTCGAGGTAGTACGGCCCTTCGGTGGCCTGCGCAGTCAGCGGCAGGCGGCGCGGCGCGGCCAGTGCCGGGCGTGCCGATGCCGACAGGCCCGCGGCGCCGAAGGCGGCCAGCAGGCCGCGGCGCCCGGGGAGCAGCGAATCGGGGGGTGTCATGGCGTCTTTTCCTTGTCGATCGGTCCGGTGCCGGACGCGGCGGGCCGCGTGGCGCATCCCTCCGCCCAGAAGACGAACAGCGTCCACGCCTGGGCGATCAGCCAGAAAAACACCGTGATCGCCAGCTGCAGCGGCAGGCCCATGTGAGGAGGGTTCATGGCCTGCATCGTGCGGGCCGATTCAGGAGAAATGGTGGAGAAATTTCCTCCCAATTTCCTCCACATTCGGCCGCAATGATCGGCCGCTTGCCCATCAAGTACCCCTTCGCCTGCCCGCCATGCATGCCGCAGAATGCGGCCATGCCTCCCCCCAGTCCATGCCTCACCTGACACTTTCCAGGAAGATCTTCCTGGCGCTGGCCGCCCTGTTGATCGTGCTGTTGATCAGCTTTGCGGGCCTGTCGATCATCGCGCTGCAACGCGGCCTGGGCTCCTACGTGGCCGAGATCGAGATCCGGCGCATGGACTGGCTCACCGACCTGCTGCTGAAGCACTACGTCGCCAACGGCGACTGGAAGAGCCTGCGCGACAACGACGACGCCTGGCGCCGCCTGCAGATGGGCCGGATGGCTGCCCTGCTCGACAGCACCAGCAACGGCAGCAACGCCGGCGACGAGCGGCGGCTGCCGCCCTGGTACGACTACCGCGCCATGCGCGGCGGCAATCCTTCCGCCCCTCCACAGCACGACAACGGTGCCGACGGCAGCCCGCCACCCCCGCCGCCGTCGGAGACGACGCTGTCGTCACCACAGCTCGACTTGATGCCACGCCGGCTGCCGACCATGCCGCCGCCGTGGTTCTTTCGCGATCCACGGGAATCGCCCGACTCCATCTTCCAGCGGCTGGCCGTGCTCGACGCGCACGGAGCGCGCGTGGTGGGCGCCGACGTCGACCTGGCGAACGCCGCGCGCACGCCGATCCGGCGCGACCGCACGGTCATCGGCTATCTGGCGCTCACGCCGCTGCAGGGCCTCGAAAGCGAGGCCGACCGCGCCTTCGTGGCGCGGCAGTCGGGCGTGATCGTGCTCACGGGCCTGTGCGGCCTCGGCTTCGCACTGGTGCTGTCGTGGCTGCTGGCACGCCGCTGGTTCAAGCCCATCGACGAACTCACGCAGGCCGCGCAAGACCTGGCGCGCGGCCGGCTCTCCACCCGCGTCGCGGTGCAGGGCTCGGACGAGCTTGCGCTGCTCGGGCGCACCTTCAACGACATGGCACAGCGCCTGGACACGGTCGAGGCCTCGCGCCGCGCCTGGCTGGCCGATGCGGCGCACGAGCTGCGCACGCCACTGGCCGCCATGCGCGCAGAAATCGAGGCGCTGCAGGACGGCGTACGCACTTTCGACGAACGCACCGCGCTGCGGCTGCACCGGCAGGTGATACGGCTCGGCCAGCTGGTCGACGACCTGCGCAGCAGCATGCGCGAGCCGCAGAGCGACCTGCTCACGGCCACGGTGTTTCCGCTGTCGCTGCTGAAAGAAGCGCTCGACCACACGCGCGACCGCTTCGCCGCGCGTGGCATCACGGTGGACCGGCGCGCCATCGACCTCATCGGCGCCGCCGCGCAGCCGACCATCGACGGCGACGCGCACCGGCTGCACCAGGTCTTCATGAACCTGCTGGAGAACACGCTGGCCTACACCGACCAGGGTGGCCAACTGCGCATCGACGTCACGGTCGAGGGCGCATGGACCGGCAACTGCCTCACCCTGCTGTTCGACGACAGCGCGCCGGGTGTGCCCGAGGCCGAGCTGCCGCGCCTGTTCGACCGCCTGTTCCGCGGCGAGGCCTCGCGCAGCCGCGAACACGGTGGCTCCGGGCTCGGCCTTTCGATCTGCCGCGCGACCATCGAGACGCACGGCGGCACCATCGATGCGTCAGCCTCGCCCCTGGGCGGGCTGCGCGTGACCATCACCCTTCCACTGGGGACATCCTCATGACACGCATCGTCATCGTCGAAGACGAAACCGACATCGCCTCGGTGGTGCAGGACTACCTGCGCCACGCGGGCTACGAAACCGAGCACTTCACCGACGGGCAAAGCGCGCTGGAAAGCATCGTCGCCGCACCGCCCGACCTCACGCTGCTCGACATCATGCTGCCGCGGCTCGATGGCATCGAGGTGCTGCGCCGCGCGCGCGAGCACACGGCGCACCCGATCATCATGCTGACCGCGCGCATCGAGGAGGTCGACCGGCTGCTGGGCCTGGAGCTGGGCGCCGACGACTACGTGTGCAAGCCCTTCTCGCCGCGCGAGCTGGTGGCGCGCGTGCGCGCGGTGCTGCGGCGCACCGCGCCGGGGCTGGCGCAGGGTTCGGCCTCGCAGAGCGATGCTCCGGGGCTGGTGCTCGACGACGTGCACTGGCGCGCCTCGCTCGAAGGCACGCCGCTGAACCTCACGCGGCGCGAGTTCGGGCTGCTGCAGGTGCTGTCGCGGCACCCGGGGCGCATCTTCTCGCGCTCCCGCCTGCTCGAACTGGCCTACGACGACACGGTGGACGTGACCGAACGCGCCATCGACAGCCACGTGAAGAACCTCCGCCGCAAGCTCGGCTCGGTCACGCCCGAGCACGACTGGATACGGTCGGTGTACGGCGTCGGCTTTGCGTGGGAAGTGCCGGGCTAGCCGGTGGCTATCGGCTGGCGAGAAGAGTCTTGAGTTCGCCGCTGTCGATGAGCTTCTGCAAGTCCGTGGCGCCGCCGACCAGCATGCCCTTGACGAACACCATCGGAAAGGTCGGCCACCCGGTCCACATCTTGAGCGCGTTGCGGTCGCGCCATTGGCTCAGGTAGCTGCCGTACCCGAGGTACTTGTACGGCTGCCCGATCCGGTCGAGGGCCTGGCGCGCTTTCTTCGGGAACGGATTGATGCCCATGCCGACCACGACCACGTCGTGCTCGGCAACTGCCGCCATGACTTCGCGCACGAAGGTCTGGCGGCTGTCGGCCAGCCTTGCGCGGATGGCGGGGTGGATGCGGGCTTCTTCGAGAACGGGGCGGGGCATTGGGCGCTTTCGGTGTTCGTGTGAATGTAAGGGCGCGGAGTGGCGCTTCCTGATAGCGCAGGGCAGGTGATCGTGTGGACGGGGAAATGACGCTCTAAAGACTCGAGCCCGGCCCCGAGGCTCGGATCTGCGTCGCGGTCTTCGCCCAGGTTTTCTCCAGCATCCGCGACAGGTACGAGCCCGACTCCCACCCCACCTGCAGGGCAATGGACAGCACCGACTCCCGCGTGTGGGCCAGCAGGTAGGCCGCGCGCTCCAGGCGCCGGCGCTGCAGGTAGGCCAGCGGCGACACGCCGTACTTCGCGCGGAAGATGCGCTCCACCTGGCGGCGCGAGAGACGGTGCTGCTGGGCAAAGGCTTCCAGCGACAGAGGCTCTGCCAGGTCGCTTTCGATGGCTTCGGCCAGCAGTTCGGCCACCAGCAGGGCCGATGACGGATCGCCGTCCGACAGGGGGTTGCCGCTGAGCCGCGCCGCCTCCATGACGAGCGCGCCGCACAGCGCGTAGTTTTCACCAGCGCCGGTCTTCGCGGACTCGAACATCCGCTGCGACAGTGCTCGCAGCGCAGTGCTGCCCGCGCGCATGCCCTGCGGCGGCCCCGAGACACCCTGCGCCTGCAAGGCGGTGGCCCACAGCGCGGGATCGACATAGACAGCGATGTGCGTCTGCCCTGACGTAAGCGTGGTCGTCGAATGCGCGCTCCCCGCCGCAAACCAGACGAAGTGCCCGGGACCGAGGCGCTGCGCCTCGCCCTGCGCATCGCCGACGCTGAAGCGTCCCGCGAGGGGCACGAACAGCATGTCGCAATCGTGCACGTGGGTGTCGGTGGCATAGCGGTCGCGGGTGTTCGCGACCATGGTGGCGTGGTGCGACAGCCGCTCGACGAACAGCGACTGGCGGGGCGTCGAGGGCGCGTTGTTCAGGTGCATGGCCACTCCTTGTCGCATTTGGATTCGTGCATGTCGCAATCGGTCGCGCGCATTTGTGCACGCTCAACAGAATCGGGAAACACCACTCCCGCAAGCAAGAAGCATGACCCCAAAACCTCTGCGCCGCGCGCTCCTCGGTCTGGCAGCCGCCGGGCTTCTGTACGGCCCTGCAGCCTCCTGGGCGGCCCCGGACTATCCGGGCAAGCCGGTCACGATCATCGTACCCTTCCCCGCCGGCGGCGGCACGGACGTGATCTTCCGCTCGGTGCAGCAGCGGCTGCAGGCCGCGCTCGGCGTGTCGGTGATCATCGACAACCGCTCCGGCGCGGGCGGCACCGTGGGCACGGGCTTCGGCGCAAAGGCGAACCCCGACGGCTACACGCTGGTGGCCGCCACCACCTCGACCATCGCATCGGCCGACGCGGTGTACCCCAAGCTGCCCTACGACCCGATCAAGGACCTGATGCCGGTCGGCACCATCGGCACCACGCCCTTCGTGCTGGTGGTGACGCCTTCGCTGGCCGCACGCGACCTTAAAGGCTTCATCGACTACGCCAAGGCGCATCCACAGGCGCTCAACTACGGAAGCATCGGCAACGGCAGCCTGAGCCATCTGACAGGTGAACTTTTCAAGCAGCGCACCGGCATCGAGATGACGCACGTGCCCTACCGCGGCGCAGCGCCCGCGCAGGCCGACCTGATGGCGGGGCAGATCCAGGCGCTGTTCGACAACCCGCCCGCGCTGCTGGCGCAGGTGCGCGGCGGCCGCATGCGGGCGCTGGCGATCAGCGAGCCCTCGGCCGGCTTCGACGGCGTGCCCACTTTCGAGCAGGCCGGCATCAAGGACTTCAAGCCCCAGCTCTGGTACGGCCTGATGGCTCCGGCAGCCACGCCGCAGCCGGTGATGCAGCGCCTGCGCGCCGCGCTCGACACGGCAATGAACGACCCGGCCCTGCGCGCCGACATGCTCGCCAAGGGCGTGACGCCGTGGAACGTGCAGCCCGACGGGTTCCAGGCGCAGATCCGCGGCGACATCAAGCTCTGGGGCGGCATCGCGCGCTCGGTGAACGCGAGGGCCGATTGACGATGGCCAGCGTTCACAACATCCGCGTCTTCGTGGGGCCCGACCCGAAGGTCGGCGGCAACCCCGCGCCGGTCTGGCTCGATGCCGATGCACTCTCCAGCGCGCAGATGCAGGAATACACGCGGCGCAGCGGGCATGAATCGGTCTTCGTGCTGAAGCCCGCGACGCCCGCTCATGCCCTGCGCATGCGCTACTTCGTACCGAACCACGAAATGGAAATGTGCGGCCACGCCACGGTCGGCGCGCTGTGGCTGTTGCACCAGCGCGATGAATGGAACGGCGCACCGGTCGCCATCGAGACGCTGAGCGGCACCGTGACGGGACGGCGTGTCGATGGCACGGTGCAGATCAGCCAGCCGCGCGCGGTGGTGCAGGAAGTGACGCAGCAAGCGCTGGTCGAAGAGATCGCGCAATGCCTGGGCATCGACGCGTCGCAGATCGCGGGGCCGGTGCTCAATGCCGCCACCAGCCGCGTGAAGACACTGGTGCGGCTGGCGGACACGGCGCAGCTGCATGGCTTGCGCGTGGATTTCTCGCGCGTCGAATCGCTGTGCGAGCGGCTCGGGTCCACCGGGCTCTATCCCTTCGCGATGTCACAGGACGCAGCCGACACAGTCAGCGCGCGACAGTTTCCAAAGTCTTCGGGCTATCCGGAAGACGCTGCCACGGGCATCGCCGCGGCCGCGCTCGCGTGGGGGCTACGCCATCTGGGCCTGGTCGGCCGCGGCGCGCTGTCAGTGACGGTTCGCCAGGGCGAGGCCATGGGGTCGCCCTCTGCCATCCACGTGGGGCTGCCCCCGGAAGCGATGGCACAGGAAGGCTGCTGGGTAGGCGGCGACGCTGCGGCAGAAGATCTCCGCTGAAGCAGCGTTGCCGACGCGCGGCTGGTCGGTCCTGCCTTACTGGTACGCCGCCAGCTCCTGCTTGGCAATCGCGTTGCGGTGCACCTCGTCGGGACCGTCGGCCACGCGCAGGTGCCTCTCGTAGGCGTAGAAATGCGTGAGCAGCGTGTCCTGGCTCAGGCCCATGGCGCCGAAGGCCTGCATCGCCCAGTCGATCACCTTCACGCAGTTGTTGGGCGTGAGCACCTTGATCATTGCGATCTCCTTTGCGGCGACCTTGTTGCCCACGGTGTCCATGCGGTAGGCCGCGTTGAGCACCATCCAGCGCGACTGCTCGATGAGCATGCGCGACTCGGCAATGCGCTCGCGCCACACGCCCTGCTCCGACAGCGGCTTGTGGAACGCGACGCGCGACACGAGGCGCTGGCACATCATTTCCAGCGCGGCCTCGGCCATGCCAATGGCACGCATGCAGTGATGGATGCGTCCCGGCCCGAGGCGGCCCTGTGCAATCTCGAAGCCGCGGCCTTCGCCGAGCAGGATGTTCTCGACCGGCACGCGCACGTTGTCGAACACGATCTCGGGGTGGCCGAACGGCGGGTCGTAGACGCCGAGCAGTGCCATGTCGCGCACGATGGTCACGCCGGGCGTGTTCTTCGGCACGAGGATCATCGACTGCTGCTTGTGGCGATCTGCGTTGTCGGGGTCGGTCTTGCCCATCAGCACGAAGATTTCGCAGCGCTCGTTCATCGCGCCGGTGATGTACCACTTGCGCCCGTTGATGACGTACTCATTGCCTTCGCGGCGGATGCTGCAGCGGATGTTGGTGGCGTCGCTCGACGCCACCTCGGGCTCGGTCATCGCGAAGGACGAGCGGATCTCTCCAGCCAGCAGCGGCTTGAGCCAACGCTCCTGCTGGGCCTTGGTGCCGTAGCGCGCCAGCACTTCCATGTTGCCGGTGTCGGGCGCAGAGCAGTTGAAGATTTCGGAGGACCAGTAGCGCCGGCCCATGATCTCGCACAGCGGGGCGTATTCGACGTTGCTCAGCCCCGGGCCGTGCTCCGACTCCGGCAGGAACAGGTTCCACAGCCCGCGCTCGCGCGCCTTGGCCTTGAGGCCGGCCATCATCGGCAGCTCGGCGTAGGGGCGGCCCGCGCGGGCGTTGGCGGCCAGTTCTTCTTCATGGCGCTTTTCGTTCGGGTAGACGAACTCGTCCATGAACTTGAGCAGTTCCTCGCGCAGCGCGGTCACCCTGGGTGTGAATTCGAAATGCATGGTGCGTCCTTCAGCAACAGTCGATGTGCCTTGAAGGTACGTCGCGCACCGCATTCCGGACGGTCTTCCGCGCGACAGCCCGAGGCCCCTGCTGTCGCCTTCGCAGCAGCCACCGGCGCGACAATGCGTGCATGACAGCCAGCACTCCGGATGCCACGCCACAACCCGCTTCGCCGCCGCGCCCCGTGCGCTCGGCGGCCACCCTCATCGTTCTGCGCGACGCAAGCCACGGCCTCGAAGTGCTGATGCTGCGGCGGGCCGAGAAGGCCAACGACCAGAACAGCGGCGCCAGCGTGTTTCCGGGCGGCGTGATCGATGCGCACGACCGCGGCCTGCACGTGCACTGCGCCGGCATGGACGACAGGGCCGCGAGCGAACGCCTCGCGGTGCCTGATGGCGGGCTCGACTACTACGCCGCCGCGATCCGCGAATGCTTCGAGGAAGCCGGCGTGCTGTTTGCGACCGACGGCGGCACCGAACGGCTGGTGTCGCTGGACAGCCTGCCTCCCGACCAGCTCGCCGCCATGCGCCATGCGGCGGAGCAAGGCACCGATGCGCTGCTCTCGCTGTGCGAGCGGCACGGCTGGCGGCTCGCGGCCGACCGGCTCGCTTATTTCGCTTACTGGCTCACGCCGCCAGGCATGCCGCGCCGCTTCGACACCCGCTTCTTCATCGCGCCGATGCCCGAGGCGCAGCGCGTGCAGCCCGATGGCCGCGAGACGGTCAAGCACATGTGGCTGCGCCCCGCCGAGGCCGTGGACCCGGCGCGCGGGCTCAAGCTGATGAACGTGACGCGCCGCATCCTCGAGCAACTCGCGCAGTTCGCAAGCACGGCCGAGCTCATGGACCATGCGCGCGGCCTGCAGCACATTCCGCGCGTCATGCCCCGGCTGGCGGACGGGCCCGCGGGACGACGGCCGGTGAACATGGACGAGCCGGCATACGAAGAAGTCGCGCATCTCGACCCGGACGGCAAGGGCGGTGGCCGCTATGCGCACGAGGCCGGGCTGGTGACGCAGCTGTCGGCGCGGGTTCTGCGGGTTACGGGCGAAGCATCGGGCGAACTGGCGCACAGCTACTTCGTGGGAGCTGAGGGCGGCGATTGCGCGTTGATCGATGCGTTGCCCGCTAGCCCCGGGCACATCGCGGCCCTCGTTGCAGCGGCACCCGGGCGCGTGCGATGGATCCTGTCTACGCAGGCGTGGTCGGAAGAAGCCATGGGCGCCCTCGCCGGCCTGCTCGACATCTGGCCCGATGCCTCCACGGTGCTGCCCACGCCGGGCGAACGGATCGACCTGGGCGGCGCCACGCTGCGCGTGCTGCCGGGTACGGACGGGGCGCAATCCCGCCAGTTCCTGCAGGTCGAGGACGAGATGCTGCTCACAGGGGTTGCCCCCGCAGCCGACGACGCCCGAGCCCGGTGGATAGCCCCGCGCCACGGCTTCCTGCGCAGCCGGCCTGCGCCCTAGCCACAAGGCGCCACACGGCCGTGGCATGCATCGTGCAAGATCAGCCCATGCTTCCCCTGTCCCCCGACGCGCTGCGCCAGCGGCTGCGGTCTTTCGCTTCCCGCGCGCAACCCGTTCGCATCCTTCTCACCCTCGGCAGCCTCATGGCGGCCTGCGCCTGGACCGGCCATCCTGATGCGGTGATTCCCCTGTTCCTCGGCGCCATCGCCAGCGCGCTCGCCGAGACCGACGACAGTTGGCGCGGCCGGCTGCGCGCGCAGGTGGTCACGCTGGGCTGCTTCGCGGCCATCGCATTCGCGGTCGAGGCGGCGTTCGGCCTGCCACTGCTGTTCATCACCGGGCTTGCGCTCGCGGCCTTCTGCCTCACGATGCTCGGGGCGGTGGGGGCGCGCTACAAGGCGATTGCGTATGCGACGCTGATCCTCGCGATGTACGCCACGCTCGGCATCGAGAACATGGGCGCGCACGGTGTGGCTCATCGCGGGCGCGAACCGCTGCTGCTGCTGGCGGGCGCTGCGTGGTACGGCGTGTTCTCGGTGCTGTGGTGCGCGGCCTTTCCGGCGCAGCCGGTGCAGGCGCGGCTCGTGACGCTGTTCGCGGTGCTGGGCAATTTCGTGCGCTTCAAGGCCTCGCTGTTCGAGCCGCTGCGCGGCATCGACATCGAGCGCAAGCGGCTCGCACTGGCGCAGCTCAATGCCGAAGTGGTGGCGGAGCTCAACGCCGCGAAGGAAAGCATCTTCCTGCGCATCGGCGCGCGCGCGCCGACCGGGCGTCTCTCGCGTTACCGCGGGCTCTACCTGATCGCGCAGGACGTACACGAGCGCGCCAGCTCCTCGCACGACGACTACAACGCGCTGGCCGACGCCTTCTTCCATAGCGACCTGCTCTACCGCTGTCAGCGCCTGCTGGGCCTGCAGGGCCTGGCCTGCCAGCGGCTGGCCGATTCGATCGCTCGGCGCGAGCCCTTCGAGGTGGGAACGGAGACGGTGCAGGCGCTGGCCGACCTGCGCAGCGCCATCGAGCATGAGCGCGCGCGGGCCGATACGCCCGGGCGGCTGGCGCTGCTGGCGTCCGTCGAGGCGCTGGCGCGCAACCTCGCGCTGCTCGACGGGCAACTCGCCGGGGCCAGCCAGCCGTCGGCGCGCGCGGGCCGTACGGAGATGGGCCTGTTCGACCGCTCGCCGCGCTCGTGGCGCGATGCGGTCGAGCGCGTGCGGCGGCAGCTCACCACGCGCTCGCCGCTGTTTCGCCATGCGCTGCGCCTGTCGGTGGCGCTGGTGGCGGGCTACGGCGTGATGCGCGCCATTCACCCGGCGCAGGGCTACTGGATCTTGCTGACCACGCTGTTCGTCTGCCAGCAGACGTATGGCGACACCATTTCGCGCATGGGGCAGCGCATTGCCGGCACCGCGCTCGGCGTGGTGGCCGGTTGGGCGCTGCTGCAGCTGTTTCCGCAGCCGCTGGTGCAGTCAGTGATCGCGGTGGTGGCGGGCGTGCTGTTCTTCGCGACCCGCACCACGCGCTACCTGCTGGCCACAGCCTCGATGACGCTGCTGGTGCTGATGTGCTTCAACCAGGTCGGCGACAGCGGCGTGCTGCTGGTGCCGCGGCTGGTCGACACCGCCATCGGCAGCGCGATCGCCGGGCTGGCGGTGCTGCTGGTGCTGCCGCACTGGCAGGCACGGCGCATCAACGAGCTAGCGGCGGCCGCCATGCGCGGCCATGCCGGCTACCTGCGGCAGATCGTCGGGCAATACCGCACCGGCGCGCGCGACCACCTCGACTACCGGCTGGCGCGGCGCAACGACCACAACGCGGATGCGGCGCTGTCCACGGCCGTGTCGGACATGTTCCGCGAGCCGGGCTACGTGCGGCCGCGCGCGGGGGTGGCGCTGCGCTTCCTGATCCGGTCGCACACGCTGCTGAGTTACCTCTCGGCCCTGGGCGCCCACCGTGCGGCGCTGCCAGACTCGGCGCAGATGGCGGTGCTGCGTACTGCCGCTGAAGGGGCGATCGCAGCGCTGGAAGGGCTGGCGGCCGGGCTGGAAAAGGGCGTGATCGAGGCGCCGGGCGATGCAGTTGCGGAATCAACCGCGCGCGCCGCACTGGCGCAGGCCGTTGCCGCCAGCGGCGAGAACGGGGACGGCAGCGACCCGCAGGCGCGAACTTTTCACACCGAACTCGGTCTGATCTGGCTGCAGATAGACGCGTTGCGCACCCATGCACGCGAATGGCTGCAGTCTGAAGGCAGCGAAACCACGACCGCGCCAGCCTGAGCGAACATCCATGCGATCCGGTCGGTTGAAAGCACCCGCCGTGAACACCTCGTGGCGCGGCAGGTAAGATTACCCCTACATGTCCCGCTGGTTTGTCGCCACTGTCCTGTCCATCATGCTGTCCTGCTACGGCTTTGCCGTGCTTGCCCACAGCGTGATCGGTAGCGGCCATTCGCACGGCGAACAACAGGAGTCCGCGCTGGTTGTCAGTGCTGACTTCTCCGATGCAGCAACGCCGGCAAGCGATGCCGACAAGGCGTCGGACGATTCCCTTTCCGTCGACGAAGCCGGCTCCGAGCACGCCGAACTGGTCGACGCACGCAACGGCGCCCCCGCGCTGCTGCGCTTTACGGAACAGCCGCCGAAGCTCGGCCTGACCACCTCCGTCGCGCCGTTCCTAGCGCGACCCAAGCGGCCACCCCGCGCCGCGTCCTTCGTCGCCTAGGCCCCTCAAGGCCTTGCGCGACCGGGAGCCGCCATGGCTCCCGCCCTTTCGATCCGGGCCCCCGCCATCCGGCGGCACCCGCATCGCAGCAACGACATCTCTCATTTCCGGCCCTGTGCCTCTTGCGCGCCATTGCGCGCAAGAGGCACCGGTCCAGCTTCAAGGAATCAACACAATGAACAACAGTCCCTCCACCTATCACGACGGCTTCGACCTCCCGCTCGCCTCGCCGCAGGAGCGCAACCGCGTGCTGCGCAACACCTACTGGCTGCTCGCGCTGTCGATGGTGCCCACCGTTCTGGGCGCCTGGATCGGCGTTTCCACCGGCTTCTCGCGCGCCATGTCGCCGGGCATCGGCCTGATGGTGTTCCTCGGCGGCGCCTTCGGCTTCATGTACGCCATCGAGAAAACCAAGGAATCGGCCGCCGGCGTGCCGGTGCTGCTGGCCTTCACCTTCTTCATGGGCCTGATGCTGTCGCGCCTGGTGGGCTCCGTGCTCGGCCTGGCCAACGGAGCCAGTCTGGTGATGACGGCGTTCGCCGGCACCGGCGCGATCTTCTTCGGCATGGCCACGCTGTCGTCGGTCATCAAGCGCGACCTGTCGGCCATGGGCAAGTGGCTCTTCATCGGCGCCATCCTGCTGCTGGTGGCTGGCATCGCCAACTTCTTCATCCAGTCGAGCGCGCTGATGATGACGCTGTCGGTCGCGGCCATCGGCATCTTCTCGGCCTTCATCCTGCACGACCTCAAGCGCGTGAAGGACGGCCTGGAGACCAACTACATCTCCGCCACGCTGGGTGTGTATCTCAGCATCTACAACGTCTTCCAGTCGCTGCTGGCCCTGCTGGGCATCGCGGGCGGCCGGGACGAGTAATTCCCCACGAAGGAAGGAAAGGAACATCCCATGCGTCTCACCACCAAGGGCCGCTTCGCGGTCACCGCGATGATCGACATCGCCCTGCACGGCCGGTCGGGCCCCGTCACGCTGGCCTCGATCAGCCTGCGTCAGCGCGTGTCGCTGTCGTACCTGGAGCTGCTCTTCGGCAAGCTGCGGCGCGCCAGCCTGGTCGAATCGACCCGCGGCCCCGGCGGCGGCTATTCGCTCAGCCGCAAGGCGGCGGAGATTTCGGTGGCCGACATCGTTCTCTCGATCGAGGAACACGATGCCGAATCCACCCGCCGGCGCGACGCCGACGCCCCGGGCGAGACCGGCCGCTGCGAAATCGACGAGCTCTGGGCCACCGTGAACCTGCGGGCGGTCGAGTTCCTCAAGTCGATCTCGCTGCAAAGCCTGGTCGACGAACAAAAGGCCAAGGGCGTGCAAGCCGCAGTACGGACCGAAACCCGGCGCACGCCGACCGGTCAGCCGGCCACGCGCAAGCCTTTTGTGGTCGACGCGCCCAACTCGGTGTTCGCACTGGGACGGCGTCAGCAGAGCGCCAGCTAGCCTCAGCCGGTCAACGCCATCACGGACCATGCGGTCGCCCGGCGCGGCCGCACGCGACGACGTCCTGACTCAGCGCTCTTCGGTGGCGGGCGAGCGCCTCGGCACGCCGGGCAGGGTCCATCCGAACGTCATGCCCGCCGCGGCTATCAGGATGGCCGCGGCGCCCACCACCTGCAACGCGCCCAGCCGCTGGCCGAAGGCGACATAGTCGACGCCGATGGCCACCAGCGGATAGATGAACGACAGCGCGCCGGCCACGGGCGTCGACAGCTTCTGCAGTGCCCCGTACAGCAGCACGAACACCAGCCCCGTGTAGACCACACCCATGGCCAGGTGCACGCCCCACGTGGCCGCATCGCTGGGCAGCGTCTTCAGATACGCGAACGGCGCGAGCATCACGATGCCCACGCAGACCTGGATCAGCGCGATGAGATGCGGGGCGATGCCGTCGAGCTTCTTCGCAATGATCGCGGCCACCGCGTAGCAGAAGGCCGCGCCCAATGCCATCAGCACGCCGACGAAATAGGCCGAACCGTCGGCCCCGCCGCCCGGCTTGGCCTGCGCCACCAGCACCACGCCAGCGAACGCGATGCACAGCCACACGGCCTTCATCGCGGTCAGCCGCTCCGACAGCAGCAGCGCGCCGAGCGCGACCAGCATGAAGGGCTGCGTGTTGTAGACCGCCGTGGCAATCGAGATCGACGCGCGCGAGAAGGAAGCGAAGATCAGCACCCAGTTGACGACCAGCGCCACGCCGCCCAACGCGGCCAGCGCAAAGCTGCGCAGCGTCAGGCCACGCCGCAGCAGGCCCAGAGCGAGGCACACGATGAGCAGCGTGGCCGCGCCGAACACGCAGCGCCAGAACAGCAGGTCGGGCAGCGGCTGTCCGGATCGCACGACGAACCATCCGATGGTTCCGGAAATCACCATGGCCGCGCTCATTTCCAGCGCACCGCGAAGCTGTGTCTGCATGTCTGTCTCGAATGGCAGAAAGGAAGGAGCAAGCGTGCCACGTCCGGCGCGGATTGGATATGCTTTGAATAAGGCAATCACCGCTGATGACCTTTCAAAACAAGCCATCGCGGCCCATTCACCGGAGATCGGCAACATGCTCGACGCAATCGACGAAACCATCGTGCAGGCATTGGCCGGCAACGCGCGGATGTCCCTGAAAGAGCTGGCCCACCACGTGGGGCTGTCGTCGCCCAGCGTGTCGGAGCGGCTGCGACGACTTGAAGAGCGCGACGTGATCCGCGGCTACACGCTGGACGTGAACCCGAAGGCGCTGGGCTACCAGTTCCAGGCCATCGTGCGCATCCGCCCATTGCCGGGGCAACTGCAGGCAGTGCAGAAGCTGATCGAGGCCACGCCCGAGTTCTGCGAGTGCGACAAGGTCACAGGCGAAGACTGCTTCGTCGCGCGGCTGTTCCTGCAATCGCTCGAACAGCTCGACGGCATTCTCGACCGCATCGCGAGCAAGGCCGAGACCAACACCTCCATCGTGAAGGCGCAGACGATCCGCAGGCGGCTGCCGCCCTTTCCGGCTCAGTGAAGGTCAGGGCCAGAACTGCTTCAGTATTTCCGGCAGCATGCTCTCGACAAAATCGTTCGTGCACGCGCTGCCGGCCTGCTCGCCGAACTTCTCGTCCAGCGCAAGATGCGCAAAGCCGTGCACGACAGACCAGGCGCCGAGCGCCGCGGCCTGCATCGCGCGGTTCGGCGGCTTCTTGCTGCTCCAGCCGTTGTAGTCGCGCACTGCCTGCTCCAGTTCGGCGAATGCCGCGTCGCCGGCCGCCTGCAGCCGGAGGTCTTGCGTCAACCGGTCCTTGCGGAACATGAGCTGAAAGCGCGCCGGGTAGGCCAGCGCGAATCGCACATAGCCCATGCCCTGCCCACGCAAGCGACGCGCGGGGTCGGTACCACCCGTTTCCGTGCCGGCACGCAGGCAGCGTGTGAGTTCCTCGAAGCCCAGGATCGCCACCTCGGTCAACAACCCGGCTGCGCTGCCGAAATGATGCATGGGCGCGGCCGCCGACACGCCGGCGCGCCGCGCCGCTTCGCGCAGGGTGAAGCCCTCGATGCCGCGCTCGGCGAGCAGGGCTTCGGTAGCCCCGATCAGCGCCGCGTGCAGATCGCCGTGGTGATAGGGCGCGGGGGCTTCCTCTGTTTTCTTTGCCGCCATGGCTGGTTGCTGCTTTCGGTCTTCAAAGGAGGGAACTCTACCTTCTAAAGAATCTGCTGGCGTTTTTATCTAAACACTGTCAAGATTGCGCCATGCCAATCCTGGCGAGCCACATTTCTTGCTGGAGGCCGTGCATGTTCGACTCACTTTTCAGCGCAGGCAGCACCGTCGCCCTTCCTGCCTGGGCCGCGCTCGGCGCAGCCCCGTGGCTCGGGCGTGCCAAGCCGGTGATATGGGCAACGACGGGCATCGTCATTCCCGTCGGCCTCGGGCTGGCGTACTGGTGGCTGATGGCGACGTACTGGTCCGCGGCCGGTGGCGGCTACAGCTCGCTGTCGGCGGTGCATGCGCTGTTCCAGCATCCGGGCCTGCTCACCGCCGGATGGTTCCATTACCTCGCCTTCGACCTGTTCGTAGGCACGTGGATCGCACGCGAGGGAGAGCGCGCGGGCATCGCGCCGGTGCTGCTCATTCCTTGCTTCGCTCTCACCTTCCTGTTCGGGCCAGTCGGCCTATTGGCCTTCCTGGCGCTGCGAGTCGCGCCCGCATGCATGGCGCTGGCGCGCGAAGTGCATCGGCGGCAACCGCAGCTGGCCTGGTTCGGTGGCCTGCTGCTCGCAGCGATGGTGCCTGCCCTCGTGGCTGCTTGGCTCGATCCGCGCACGCTGAACGGCGTAGGCGTGTGGGTCAAGCCGTTGAAGTTCATGGCTTCGGTCAGCCTCTACGCGCTGACCACTGCATGGCTGCTCGGCGACCTGCCGCGCGAGCGGCGCGGGGGCCGCATCGAACGCGCGGTTGTCGCTGTGGTGATCGCCACGGGCGTCTTCGAGGTCGGCTACATCACGCTGCAAGGTGCCCTCGGGCAGGCCTCGCATTTCAATGAAGACTCGACCTTCCACATCGTCATGTACAGCCTGATGGGCGTGGGTGCGCTGTCGCTCAACGCCACGGCATTGCCGCTCGCGTGGCTGTTCGCGCGCCACGGCGACGCGCTGGCAGCGCCTTACAGGCTGGCCGTGGTGCTGGGGCTGGGGCTGACCTTCGTCGCCGGAGCGGGCGCGGGCATCGCGATCAGCCAGCACGGCGGATCGACCATCGGCGCCATCGCAGGCGGCACAACGCTCCCCCTGTTCGGCTGGTCAGCCACCGGCGGCGATCTGCGCGTGCCGCACTTCCTCGGCGTGCACGCACAGCAGCTGCTGCCGCTGGCGGGCGCACTCATCAGCGTGTCGCTCATGCCATGGGGCCGTGCGGCAGTCTGGCTCCTGACGGGCCTTTACGCGGCGCTGATTCTGCGGATGTTCAGCCTGGCCTATGCGGGCGTTCCGCTGATTGCGCTCGGCGTTCAGGCCGCGGCATAGCTCTCTCGGTCAGTCGCTCTTCGTGCGCAGCGCCTGGCCGGGCTCGGGGCCAGTCTCGGGCGCATTGCCCGTCATCATCTGGCTCAGCAGGCTCGAGAGCACGTCGCGCTGCGGCGCATCGAACATGCGCAGCAAATGCAATTCGGCGGCCGCGTGGCGCGGCATCGCTTCATCGGCCAGGCGAATGCCCTTGGCGGTTAGCTTGACCAGCACGCCGCGACCATCGTTCGGATCGATCGAGCGCTTGATCCAGCCCTCCTTCTCGAGCCGCTTCAGCAGGTTCGACAAGCCACCCGAAGTGAAGAGAAGCGTGCTCTGCAGGCGCGACGGCGACAGCCTGTAGGGCGCGCCCGCCACGCGCAAGGTAGCGAGCACCGCGTACTCCTGGTACTTCATGCCGAAGGGCTCCAGCACCTGGTTCAGCGTGCGCAGCACCACCTCTTCGAGCCGCAGCAGCCGGCCAACCACGGACTTGCCGCTGCTGTCGATGTCAGGCCGCTCGCGCCTCCATTGCTGGATGCCGCGCTCGACCAGGTCGGCGCCGCCTTCCATCGGCGCTTCATCGGCCGGTGCAACGGGCTTGGCGGCCTCAGCGGCCTCAGCGGCATCGTCGCGATGCCTTGCATCGCCTTGGGGCGGACGTCGATTCGACGCTTCTTTTTTGTGCGGCATGACGTGCTTTCCATCCAGGTTGATGCCCATGCGCTGCCATTGTGGTGCGGCGCGATGGCGCGGGTTGGTCCCTATCTTAAATTCCTTGCATTTATCTTTTACGAAAGATAAAGTGAATTCCAACGCAGCCATCCGGCCCTTCGTTCCGGGTTTTCCCCACAGGAGCTCTTCATGAAAACCATGTTCTCGCGCTGTCTCGTTTCCGGCTTGGTGGCCGCTCTTTTCGCAGGCGCTGCACAGGCCGAGGAGCTGGTGGTCGGCATCTTCGGCGGCTCCTTCGCCGACGACTCCAAGACCTGCCACATTGCGTCGTTCGAGAAGAAAACAGGGGCCAAGGTCGCGCTCAAGCTGGGCAGTTCCTCGCAGTTCGCGGCTGCGATCCGCGCGACCGGCGGCAAGTCGGACTTCGACGTGGTCTACATCGACAACTCGCTCGCCGCGCAGCTCAAGAACGAGAAGCTGCTCGAGACCATCGACAAGAGCAAGCTCACGAACGCCGCCGAAGTGTCGCCGCGCGCACTCGACAAGGACGGCCAGTACGTCGTGTTCATGACCGGTGCGACCGTCATCGTCTACGACACCAAGCAGATCAAGACACCGCCCACCTCCTGGTCCGACCTTGCAAAGCCCGAGTACGACGGCAAGCTCGCCATCGGCGACATCAGCGGCACCTCGGGCTCGCAGTTCCTGATGGCTCTCAACCGCATGAAGGGCGGCACGCTCGCGAACATGGACGCGGGGTTCGCGGCCATCAAGCCGATCGCGAAATCGTCCGTCACGCTCTACACGCAGGCCGACCAGATCGTGTCGCTCTTCGAACGCCAGGAGATCGCCGCCGCCGTGTGGTACCCCGACCGCGCCGGCTCGGCCATCGACAAGGGCCTGCCGCTGGCCATCGTCTATCCGAAGGAAGGCGCGGTGGGCATCCTGCCTGCGCTGGTGATCCCGAAGGGCGCGAAGTCGCCTGCGCTCGCGCTCAAGTACATCGACGAGGTGCTGTCCAAGGAAGGCCAGACCTGCTTCGCAGAACGCAAGTACGCGGGCCCGGTCAACACGCAGGTCAAGCTCAGCGACAAGGCCGCGAAGATCGTTCCCTACAAGGAGACTTTCGACAACCTCTGGCTGCCCGACCCCGAGGCCGTGGCCAAGTCGCTGCCCGACTGGACCAAGCGCTGGCAGCGCGAAGTGGCTCGCTGAGCCGCCGCAACCTCCAGGACCGAACGACATGCCGGCACTCACGCTCGACCGCCTCGAGAAACGCTACCCGGGCCACATTGCCGCACAGTCCGTGTCGCTGTCAGTGCACGACGGCGAGTTCATCTCACTGCTCGGCCCTTCGGGCTGTGGCAAGACCACCGTGCTGCGCATGGTGGCCGGCCTGATCGAGCCGACGGGTGGGCGCATCCTCGTCGATGGCCGCGACGTCACGGCGCTGCCCACCAACAAGCGCAACATCGGCCTGGTCTTCCAGTCGTACGCGCTTTTCCCGCACATGAGCGTGTTCGAGAACGTCGCGTTCGGCCTGCGCCGCCAAGGCCTGCAGGGCAGCGAGTTGAAGCAGCGCGTCGACCAGGCGCTGGCCAGCGTGCGCCTCTCCGCGCTCGGCGACCGACTGCCGCGCCAGCTCTCCGGCGGCCAGCAGCAGCGCGTGGCCGTGGCACGTTCGATCGCGCCGCGCCCCAGCATCCTTCTTTTCGACGAACCGCTGTCGAACCTCGACGCCTCGCTGCGCGACGAGATGCAGATCGAGCTCAAGCGCCTGCAGCGCGAAGTGGGCATCACCACGCTGTTCGTCACGCACGACCAGGGCGAGGCGATGTCGATGTCCGACCGCGTGTGCGTGCTCGCGCACGGCGTGGTGCAGCAGTTCGACACGCCCGAGGCCATCTACCACCGTCCCGCCACAGGTTTCGTCGCGAGCTTCATCGGCCGCCCCAACCGTCTCGCGGGCCGCGTGGTGCGCTCGCCCGAAGGCGCGGCTGCGGTGCAGTTGAACGATGGCCCGGTGCTTGCGGCCACGGCTGCCGATGGCATGGCACAGGGCACGGCGGTCGACGTGGTGGTACGCCAGGAGGACATCCGCTTCGCCGACTCGGCGGCGTCGAACGGCCCGACGCTTTCGGGCCGCGTGGCCATGCGTTCCTTCGTCGGCTCGCGCGTGCAATACCTGCTGGCCTTCGGCAGCACCGAGCTCATCGCCGAGGCGCTCACCAATGGCCCGCACGCCGGCCTGGCGGTCGACGCACCGGTTCGGGTGAGCGTCGAGCCGCAGCACGTCTACGTGACACCCACGGCAAGCCAGGCCACCGCATGACGCCGCGCAAGATCACCGGCACTCTGCTGGCGTCGCCGCTGCTGCTGCTCCTGCTGCTGGCATTCGTCGCGCCGGTGCTCCTGATGGTGCCGCTGAGCCTGCACCCCTATGTGCCCGGCACCGGCATCGCCGCCGGCTGGACGCTCGAGAACTACACCAGCATCCTCACCGACGAGTACTACCGCGAGGTGGTCGTGCGCACACTGGTACTGGGCTTCGGCGTCACCGCCATCTGCCTGCTGCTGGGCTACCCACTGGCCTACTACATCGCGAATGCGGGCCCGAAGATGCGCCTTACGCTCACCATGCTCGTCATCTTCCCGATGCTGCTGAACCTGGTGGTGCGCTCGTTCGGCTGGATCGCGCTGCTGGCCAACCGCGGGCTGGTGAACAACCTGCTCATCGACATCGGCCTGATCGAGCGGCCGATCAAGATGATGTTCAACCTGTTCGGCCTGCTGGTCGGCATGTCGCACATCTTCCTGCCGTTCATGGTGCTGATGCTGGTGCCGGCCATCCAGGCGATCTCCAAGGACGTGCAGGCGGCCGCGTACACGCTGGCCGCAAGCCGGCTGCGCGTGTTCTGGTCGATCACGCTGCCGATGAGCGCACCGGGCATCCTGTCGGGCTCGATCCTGGTGTTCGTGCTGACCATCAGCGCACTGGTCACGCCGCGCATGCTGGGCGGGCCCACCTACAAGGTGATGGCCACGCTGATCTACGACGACTTCCTGCAGACGCTCGACTGGCCCGCAGGCGCCGCGATGTCCTTTGCGCTCACCGCGCTCACGCTGGTGGTCATCGGCCTGTCGAGCCGCGTGCTCAGGCGCTGGGGAGGCAACGCATGAGCATCGAAGGCAAGAAGGCGCCGTTCCTCGCGGCCACGGCCATCGCGGTGGTCGTGTTCCTGCAGATTCCCGTGCTGGTGGTAATGCTCGCGGCCTTCAGCAAGACGGCCTACCTCACGATCCCGCCCAAGGGCCTGACCTTCCACTGGTTCGAGGTGGTGCTGCGCGACCCCGAGTACCTCAGCGCCGCC
Organism: Variovorax sp. YR634; assembly: GCF_900106655.1. Lineage (NCBI taxonomy): Bacteria > Pseudomonadati > Pseudomonadota > Betaproteobacteria > Burkholderiales > Comamonadaceae > Variovorax > Variovorax sp. YR634. The sequence goes on along the minus strand of NZ_FNOL01000014.1, from coordinate 60,166 downwards.
TGGACCAGCCTGTGGCTCGCCGCCGCATCGACCGCCGCCGCGCTGGTGCTGGGCCTCATTGCCGCCTACGCCATTCACCGCCGCATGGTGCCCGGCGCGGGCGCGCTCACCTCGCTCTTCATGGCGCCGCTGATCCTGCCTTCGGTGGTGCTCGGCGTGGCGCTGCTGCAGTACTACACGATGACCGGCCTGCGCGGCAACTCGCTGGGCCTGTGGCTCGCACACGTGGTCATTACCGTGCCCTACGTGGTGCGCGCGAGCCTGGGCAGCCTGTCGGCGGTCGACGAGTCGCTCGAGGACGCGGCGCGCGTGCTGGGAGCCGACGGCTTCACGAGCTTTCGCCTGGTCACGTTGCCGCTGGTGAAGCCCGGCCTCGTCGCTGGCGGCCTCTTCGCCTTCATCACCTCGCTCGACAACGTGCCGGTGTCGGTGTTCCTGCTCTCCGCGAGCCAAACGACGCTGCCCGTGAAGATCTTCACCTCGGTCGAGCAGGGCGTGGACCCGAGCGTGGCCGCCGTCTCCACCCTTCTGATCGTAACCACCGGCGTCGTGCTGCTGCTGGCCGAGCGATGGACGGGCTTCCACAAGCACGTCTGAGCACCCCGCTTTCCACCTCATTCGCCAAGGAGTTTCTTGATGCCGACCACGAGCAAAGGCTTCCCGCTCATGCTGACCTTCGACCTCGACGCGGAGACCATGTGGACCGGCCGCGACCCCGCCAACGCGCAGCGCCCCATCCTCATGTCGCAGGGCGCCTACGGCTGGAAGGTCGGCATGCCGCGCATCCTCGCGCTGCTGGCGCGCTACGACATCAGCGCCACCTTCTTCATTCCCGGCGAAGTGGCCGACAAGCACCCGGACCTGGTGCGCGAGGTGGTCGACAAGGGCCACGAGGTGGCGCACCACAGCTACAGCCACCGCTGGATCGTCAACCTGAGCCCCGCGGAAGAACGCGAGGAGATGGAGCGCGGCATGGAGACGCTCACCCGCCTGGCCGGTACCCGCCCACGCGGCTGGCGTTCGCCGGCGGCGGAGTTCAGCAGCATCACGCTCGACCTGCTCAAGGAGTACGGCTTCGACTACTCGTCGAACTTCTTCGATGACGACTCACCCTACCTGCTGGAAATCGGCGGGCAGCGCACCGACATCGTGGAACTGCCCTTTCGCTGGGTGCTCGACGACGCGCCCTTCTTCCAGTACTCGATCACCCTGCCGGGCCGCACGCTGCAGGCGCCCTCTGCCGTGCTCGAGGCGTGGACGAGCGAGTTCGACATGCTGTACGCCGAAGATCGGATGATGATGGTCGGCATGCACCCGCAGATCATCGGCCAGCCATCGCGGCTCAAGGTACTCGAAGGGCTCATCGAGCATGCGCTGGCGCACTCGGGTGTGTGGATCGACCGCTGCGACCGCATCTCCGACGACATGCGCCCGCGCCTGAAGGCGGCGGTCAAGGCATGACCACCGCCTTGCGTTTCGTGGTGAGCGGCGGCGCGAGCGGTATCGGCTTCGCGGTGGCACGGCTCGCGGTGGAACGTGGCGCGCGCGTCGTACTGCTCGACCTTGATGCGCCACGGCTGCAGGCATGCGTCGCGGCATTGGGCGACGCAGCGCTGCCACTGGTGTGCGATGTGACCGACGCACCGGCCGTGAAGGCTGCGGTAAACCATGCCGCCCAGTGGCTCGGCGGTATCGACGCGCTGGTCAACTCGGCCGGTGTCGATTCGCTGAAACCGCTGGAGCAGACCGACGACGCCGAGTGGGCCCGCACGCTGGCCGTCAACCTCACGGGGCCGATGCTGATGTGCCGCGCCGCCATGCCGCACCTGCGCGCGGCGGGCGGCGGCAGCATCGTCAACATCGCGTCGGGCGCAGGCCTGCGGCCGCTGCCGAACCGCACCGCCTACTGCGCCACCAAGGCGGCCGTGATCATGTTCGGCAAGGCACTGTCCATTGAAGCGGCGGCGGACGGCATCCGCGTCAACGCTGTGTGCCCCGGCGCCATCGACACGCCTCTGTTTCGCACCAGCTACGAGCACAGCGACGACCCGGCACGCACGCTCGACGAGATCCGCCAGCGCTATGCACTGGGCCGTGTCGCCGCGCCCGAGGAAGTGGCCGAGGCCGTGCTCTACCTGAGCGGCCCGGGTGCCAGCTACATCACGGGCACCGCGCTGGCCGTCGACGGCGGGCGCACCTTCCACTGAAAGATCAGATGCCATGAGCTTCGACCATCGCATCGCCGTCGTCACCGGAGGCGGCCAGGGCATAGGCGCCGCCACGGTGCTCGACTTTCTGGACCAGGGTGCGCGCGTTGCCGTGCTGGACCTCGACTGCACCCCGCTCGCGCAGCAACTCGCAACCAGGCCCGAAGCCGCCGCGCATTGCCTGCGCGTGTCGGGCGACTGCACCGATGCCGCCGTGGTCTCGGCCTTCTTCGACCGGGTCGAAAAGGAACTGGGCCCGGTCGACATCCTGTTCAACAACGTGGGCCAGAGCGCGCGCGAACGCGGTGGCCTGTTCACCGAATCGGACGAGGCCGTGTGGCGCTTCGTCATCGAGGTGTCGCTGCTCACCACCATGCGCGCCGCGCGCCGCATCGCGCCCGGCATGAAGGCGCGCGGCTTCGGGCGCATCGTCAACATGAGCACCGACGCAGCCTTTGCCGGTGACGTGGGCCTGGCCGATTACGCCGCCGCCAAGATGGGCGTGGTGGGCTTCACGCGCTCGCTGGCGCGCGAACTCGCGCCGCACGGCGTGACCGTGAATGCGGTGTGCCCCGGCGCAATTCGCACGCGCGCGCACGACAGGCTGCGCCCCGAGGTGCTCGCGAAGATCGTGGCCGACACGCCCGCCGGCTTCGTCGGCTCGCCCGAGGACGTGGCCGCCACGGTGCGTTTCCTCGCGAGCGACGAAGCGCGCTTCATCACCGGCCAGACGCTGCTGATCGACGGCGGCCGCTGGATGCTCTGACCTCTTTTCAAGGACACGACCATGGACCTGATGGACCACAGCGCACGCGAACTTGCCGCACTGATCCGCACCAAGGAAGCCTCGCCCGTGGAGGCGGTGCGCGACGCGCTCTCGCGCATCGAGGCGCGCCGCGAGCTCAATGCCTTCATCACCGTGACGGGCGAGCAGGCGCTCGAAGCCGCGCGCCGCGCCGAAGCCGCCGTGATGGCCGGCGAGACGCTCGGTCCGTTGCACGGCGTTCCGTATTCGGTGAAAGACCTGACGCTGACGGCCGGCGTGCGCACCACCATGGGCTCGGCAATCTACGAAGACTTCGTGCCGAAGGAAGACGCCGTGGCCGTGGCGCGCGCCAAGGCCGCTGGCGCCATCCTCATCGGCAAGACGACCACGCCCGAGTTCGGCCACAAGCAGGTGGCGACCGCACCGATCTTCGGCCGCACGCTGAACCCGATCGATGCGCGCTACACACCTGGTGCGTCGAGCAGCGGAGCGGCGGTGGCGGTAGCGGCGGGCCTCGGCTCGCTCGCGCTCGGCACCGATGGCGGTGGTTCCATCCGCATTCCGGCTTCGTGCTGCGGCATCGTCGGGCTCAAGGCCACGCTGGGCGTGGTGCCGAACCTGCAGGCGCCCGACCTGTTCTCGGCCAATTCCTTCACCGGTCCGATGGCGCGCGACGTGGCCGACACGCAGTTGCTGTTCGATGTCATCAAGGGCTTCGACGCGCGCGATCCCTATGGGTTGGGCGGGCCGGTGCCGCAGCGTGCGATGCCCACGTCGCTGCGCGGCCTGCGCGTGGCGTGGTTGCCCACGGCGGGCAACCCGATCGACCCCGAAGTCGAGGCCGTGACGACGGCCGCCGTGCAGGCGATGGAACGCGAAGGTGCCATCGTCGAAACCGTGCAGCTGAACTTCGTGGCGCTCGAACGCCACTTCCTCGTGGTGCTGCAGTCGATGCTGGCCGCACGCGTGGGCGCCAACCTCGAGCGCTTCGGCGACCGGCTGGACGCCACGCTGATCGACGCCGTGCAAAAGGGCCGCCGCCACAGCGCTGTGGACCTGCACGACGCCACCTTCGCCAAGACCCGCTGTTTCACTGAATTGCAGACGCTCTTCAAACGCTTCGACGTGCTGGTGTCGCCCACCGTCTCGGCGCCGCCGTTGCCCATCGACATGGACGTGAGCGGCGAAGTGGAGATCGGCGGCCGGCCCGCCGGCACCATCCGCGGCGCCTGGTATCCGTACACCTACCCGATGAACCTGACGGGCCATCCCGCGCTCTCGATGCCCTGCGGCAAGAGCGCGATCGGCCTGCCCATCGGGTTGCAGCTGGCGGGCCGCTGGTACGACGACGACCACCTGCTGGCCATTGCACGGCTGGTGGAGCCCGCGCTCGGCTGAAGTTTTCTTCTCTTCCGCCTCGCGCACGAGGCTTGGCGGGCGCCAAGTGGGTTCTGTCCTGTTTTTGCGTAGATGCGTACGGTTGGGCAGCAGTTCGCCGTCCCAGAATGAACCGGCCGTGCGGGGTACGGCACGCGCATTTCTTCATAGAACAAGGAGACCCTCATGATCACTTCCCGTCGCGGCCTGCTGGCCGGTTCCGCCGCCATGGCCACAGGCGCCATTGCCGGTTGTGCATTGCCCGCAGGCGCCAGCCGCACGCAGGCAACGCCTTTCGATGTCGCCGCATCGACCATCCCGATCGTGGGCAGCGAGCAGGTCTATCCGGTGCGCCGCATCTACTGCATCGGCCGCAACTACGAGGCCCATGCGCGCGAGATGGGCTCGGACCCGAGCCGCGAGCCGCCCTTCTTCTTCCAGAAGCCGGCCGACGCGATCCAGGTCGTGACACCCGGCGTGGTGGCCGACCACCCCTATCCCACGCTCACGAAGAACTACCACTACGAAGTGGAGCTCGTGGTGGCGCTGGCCAAGGGCGGGCGCAACATCCCGGCGAGTTCGGCGCTCGACCACGTGTACGGCTATTCGCTCGGTCTCGACATGACGCGCCGCGACCTGCAGCGCGAGATGGGCGACCAGAAGAAGCCATGGGAAATCGGCAAGAGCTTCGACCATTCGGCGCCCATCGGACCGATCCACCCAGTGGCGAAGGTCGGGCACTTCACCGACGGTGCGATCTGGCTCAAGGTGAACGGGCAAACGAAGCAGAGCGCCACGCTCAAGCACATGATCTGGTCGGTGGCCGAGCAGATCAGCCGGCTGTCGCAGGCCTTCGAGCTGAAGCCGGGCGACATCATCTACTCGGGCACGCCGGAGAACGTCGGGCCCGTGGTGCGCGGCGACCTTATCGAAATCCACATCGACCGGCTGCCGGAGCTGTCGGTGCGGATCGTCTGAGGGCGCGGAGGCCGTCGCACCATTTTTCCTACCAGATTGGTGCCGATCATCGGGGCTCCTGCATCTCCAGAGCCACCATGTCCCAGCCTCCGCAAGCCACCTACATCGACGACCTGCACGCCCCGCAGGTGTTCGCGGACGAAGTCTCGGGATACTGGGTCAACGCGGGCTGCGTGCACATCACCTTCGATGCCAGCCGCGTCGACCACAGCTCCGACCGGTGCCCGGTCCATCGGGCCGCCGTGCTGCGCGTGACGCTGCCGATACCCATTGCACAGGTGCTCGCGGTCAGCCTCTATGACTTCCTGAAGCAGCGCGGGCTGGCGCCGGCGCCTGGCAACGGGCACTGACGAGGGCAAGCAGCACCCGGCGGCGGGTAGCCTCCAAGATTTCTCCGAGATTCAACTTTAAAATGAGAAGCATTCTTATTTGTGAAGTGAGTCAACGTTGAATCCTGGACGCCAGAACACCGCCGGCACCGTCACGGTCCCCTCCCCCACCTCATTCAGCCGCAGCGCATTCGGCCCGCCCGCGCGCGCCACGCTGCTGGTGCTGTGGGCGGCCGCCCAGATCGGCCGCGCGCATGCACAGGAGGTGCAAAACAAAGAAACCTCTTCGCTGCCGACCGTCACAGTCACAGCCGAATCGCAGGACGACTCGCAGCAGCACCTCGGCGCCAAGGTGAGCAGCGGCGCGCTCGGTGCGCGCTCGCAGCTTGAAACGCCCTTCTCCACCACCGTCGTGACCAGCGAGGACATGGCCGAGCGCCAGGTGTCGAAGCTGGGCGACGTGTTCGCACTCGACGCGTCGGTGTCCGACAACAGCGGCGCCTACAGCAGCTGGGCCAGCTACATCACGGTGCGCGGCCTGCCGCTGGACTGGCAGAACGCTTACCGCATCAATGGCCAGCCCTTCCTGAGCTACGCCATCACCATGCCCTACGAGCACTTCGAGCAGATCGAACTGCTCAAGGGTTCGTCGGGCTTCATGTACGGCTTCGGCTCGCCGGGCGGCATCGTCAACTACGTGACGAAGAAGCCGACCGACACGCCGGTGCGCAGCATCGAGGTCGGCTACAAGACCGCCGGCATCTGGAGCGAGCACGTCGACCTGGGCGGGCGCTTCGGCACCGACGACCGCTTCGGCTACCGGCTCAACGCCACGCACGAGGAAGGCAAGACCTACAACGACGGCAACATCCGCCGCGACTCGGTGTCGCTCGGGCTCGACGCGAAGCTCACCGACAAGCTCACCTGGACCTTCGACTCGCTCTACCAGAAGCGCACCTCCACCGGCCAGACGCCATCGATCTACCTGGGCAGCTACACGGGCACGAGCCTGCCGTCCACGATCAGCGCCAACAACGCGAGCCTCGTCGGCCCTGGCCAGCACCTTGCCACCGACTTCAGGCTCTATTCGACCGGCCTGCAATACCAGCTATCGCCCGACTGGACGCTCAGCACCAGCTACAGCCACAGCAGCGCCACGCGAAGCCGCAACGAAGGCATCTCCTACCTGCAGGACGCCAGCGGCAGCTACGACGACTACCGCTCCGACAGCGAAGAAGGCCACCGCTTCAACCAGTGGCAGGCCATGGCCACGGGCAAGCTGCGCACCGGCGACTTCGAGCACCAGGTGACGCTGGGCGCGTCGTGGCAGAAGCAGGTCAACTACTACAGCAGCAACGCTGTCTACCAGCTGGTGGGCACCGGCAGCATCTTCGGACAGAACATCAACAGCTACAACAGCGTGACGAACCTCACGCCCTACCGCAACAGCGACATCACGCAGCGCGCCGTGTTCGCGAGCGACACGATGAAGCTGTCCGAGAAGTGGTCGGTGCTGGCCGGCCTGCGCAGCACTACCTACGAACAGGTCGGCTACGACACCACCGGCCTGCAGAACTCCACCTACCGCAAGAGCGGCGTGATCACGCCCACGCTGGCGCTGATGTACAAGCCCGCGCCCGACACCACGCTGTACACCAGCTATGTCGAATCGCTGGAGCCCGGCAGCACGGTGAGCAACCTCTACGCCAACGACGGCGCGCTGCTCAACCCGCTGAAGAGCCGCCAGTACGAACTGGGCGTAAAGACCGAGCGCGAACGCTGGAGCGCCACGGCCGCGCTGTTCCGCATCGAGCGCGGCGCCGAATACGCCAACAGCTCCAACGTGCTGGTGCAGGACGGCCAGTCGATCTACCAGGGCCTGGAGCTCGGCGCTTCCACGCGACTGGGCTCGCAGTGGCAGATCGGCGGCAACCTGATGCTGCTCGACAGCTCCTACGAGCGCGGCAGCAGCTATGTCGGCAACCGCGTGGCGGGTGCGCCGAAGCTGGTGGCAACGGCGCAGGTGTCGTACACGGTGGCGCAGGTGCCGGGCCTCAAGCTCTCGGCCGACATGAAGTACACGGGCAACACCATGCTGAACGCGGCGAACCAGCTGACCGTGCCTGGCTACACCATCGCCAACATCGGCGCGAGCTACACGACGCGCATCGGCGGGCGCAACACGACCTTCCGCGCGGCCATCAACAACGTGGCGAACCGGAAGTACTGGGAATACCAGTACGACAACTACATCAAGCCCGGCGACCCGCGCACCTTCAGCCTGAGCGCCAAGCTCGACTTCTAGGCCTTCTCGCAGTCTCTGCTTCCTTGGCCGGCCGCCGTCTTCGACGGCGCGCCGGCTTTTGGATTTCTGCAGCGGCCGATGGCCATCGGGGGAGCCGTCATCCAATTTTTCTCCCCCTTTGAAGTTCACGATACGGGTCATGAACACCATCCCGCATCGCAACCCGCACGGCGCATCGCACGCGCTGCGCTTCACCGGCCTGCCGGCGTTGGCGCATGCGGATCGCCACTCCCCGGAACTCACCATGCAAGCACGCTGGAGCAGAACACAGCCCGCCCTCGTCGCTGCGCCGCGGCTGAAGAAGTCCTTCTGGCTGTCGCTTCTCGCGGGCCTGCTGGCCTTCGGCGCGCTGGCGTTCGGCGTCCTCGTGGCCGCGAGCGACACCGGCTGCGCAGCGCGTGAAGCCGGCGCTTCGGGCAACTACAGCCAATCGACGCTCGCGCCGATCACATCGGCCGGCGGCAGTTGCAAGCGCAAGCAGGAGCCCGGCCGCCTCGAGCATCCGAAGACGATGCTCTAACACGCCCACTTGCGACAGCCCACTTCAGAAGAAAGCACATCCGTGTTCGATACCAAGCTGCCCGGTGGCGCCTCGCGGGTGTTCCGGCCACAGCCTTTCTTCAGTGCGCTTGTAGTGGAAAGCGATCCCGCCGTGGCGAGCCGCCTGAATAGCGTCCTGGGGGTCCTCGCGCCGGGACGGTGCGTGGTGCTTGTGCCCACGCGCGAAGAGGCCGATGCGATGCTGGACACGCTGTCCTTCGACCTGGTGTTCGTCGACATGCAGCTCTATCCGATCGGCGACGGCGCATCGCTGATCGCCGACGTGCGTGCGATGCAGCCACGCGCCCGGATCATTGCCCTGTCGGACACGGACGATCGTGAGCTGGCCCTGTCCGCATTCGCCTCCGGGGCGACGGGCTACCTGCTGAGCGAGGCGGAAGACGCCGAGATCGCCTACGCGTTGCGCGCCCTGGCGAACGGCGGCGCAGTGCTGGACCCGCGAGTGGCGCGCCACGTGGTGGCCATGTTCGCCGAGACGCTGGCTGAGCCAATCCGCGCCGGCGACTTCCACGCGGACGGCGCCTTCCGCAAGCTCGAGCTCAGATCCCTGACTCCGGCGATTCCCGAGGGAACACGCCCCGGTCTTCCAGGCTGACACCGACACGAAGGCGCTTCCTCTCGCGCGGCAGCTCGTGCTCGACGATGCAACGCCGGGCAAGGAGGAACGCCAGCCGCCGGGCATCCCAGGCCAGGAACATCGCCAGCAACGCGACGTCGCACACGGCCAGCGCGATCAGGGTGCGCCAGTCCCACAGCCAGTCGAACGAAGTCATGAGTCGGTAGAGGTGATGAATGCGAAGCCCCGAGATTGCGGTCTTCGCATTGCCTGCGAATTTCACCGTGTTACGGTGATCGCGGTTCAGGCTTCGCGCGTGCGCGTTACGGCGGGCACGAACATGTAGCCCTCGTTGCGCACGGTGCGGATCAGGTCGGCGCGCGTCTCGCCGGAGGCCAGCTTGCGTCGCAGGCGGCTGATCTGCACGTCGATGGCGCGGTCGTACGAATCGCTCTCGGCGCCGAGCGCGTACTGCACCAGCTGGTCGCGCGTCAGCACCCGCCGCGGGTGCTGCACCAGCGCGCGCAGCAGGCGGAACTCGCCGTCGGAGAGGTCCACCGGGCGGTCTTGCGGGTCATGCAGCAGCCGGGTTTCGAGGTCCATGCGCCAGCCTGCGAAGTACAGCACCTCCGGCTGCTGCGCTTCTTGCGCCGCAGGCGTGCCAGAAGGCGGCGGCACGGATTGTTGCGCCGGCAATCCGACAGCGGCCGCATGCGCAGTGCGGCGCAGCACGGTGCGGATGCGCGCCAGCAGTTCGCGCGGATTGCAGGGCTTGGCCAGGTAGTCTTCTGCGCCGATCTCCAGGCCCACGATGCGGTCGATGTCCGTGCCCACGGCCGACAGCATGATGACGGGCGGCCCGCCGATGCGCTGCAGCTCGCGCAGCGCGCTCAGGCCGTCTTCGCCGGGCATCATCACGTCGAGCACGATCAGCGCGTAGTCGGCCTGCGCGAGCCGCTCGCGCATCTCCGCGGGATGGCCGGCCGCATCGACATGGAAGCCGTGCTTCTCCAGGAAGGACGCCACCAGGCTGCGGATGCCGGCGTCGTCGTCGACGATGAGGATTCGGGTAGACAGGTTCACGTTACGGCGGATCGGGTAGCGGATCATAGGCCGGGCGCGGCCTCCGCCCGAAGCCCCGCGAGCCTTGAAATAATTTGCAATGCGCTGAAATCCGGCTGCAACATCCGCTTCACAGACTCGTGCGCTCGAACGTTTGCGCATGCCCCCCCGCCTCGCGCATGCGCGCTGACAGCTGGGAGAAAAAAGATGGGAACGCAAAGATCGAGCCATGCCGGCGTGACATCGCTTCCCGTCCGTGCCAGCATCAACCCATGAACTCCCAAGGTACCGCGCGCCGCTGGTCGGGCCCGCCGCTCGCGTGGCAAATCATGGGCCTGCTGCTGGGCGGGCTGGTGGTGGCGCAAGTCGTGACACTGGCGCTGACCGTGCTGCTCCCGCCGCAACCACAGCGCCAATGGGAGATGGGCGACATCGCGCGCGTGCTGTCTGGCCGGAGCGCCGAAGGCCGCAACGCGAACCTGCTGCAGCGCACGCTGCAGGCGAACGCGCCCCAACCCAAGGGACAAGGCTGGCTGACCTCCGAACGCTCGCGGCGCGACCTGGCGCAGCTGCTGACGCGCGACGAGGCAGAGGTACGGCTGTACTTCTTCACGCCGCTGCCGTTCGCGGGCACCACAGGGCCTGTCGCGGCGACGGAGAACGGGCATGACGCAGCGCAGCCGGTGCCGCGCCGCATCGCCGATACCTTCGCCGGAGCCGGCTTTCTGCGGGTCCAGGCGAGGGGTGGGCCGGGGGGCGGCGGTGGCGGACCGGGAGGTCCCGGTGGACCTGGAGGCATGGCGTTTCCGGGTGGGATGGGCCCCTCGGGCGGCGGCTTCGGCACTGACAGGGGCCCGAGAGGGAACACCACAGGCACTCCACCGCCGCCGCCTGGCGGCACGACAACGAATTCCGCGCCGGGCAACGCGCCGGCCACTGCACCGGATGCACCAGTCGGTACATCCGCCCCCACGCCCGCGGCCGGAAACCCTCCAGGCAGCACGGTAGCGGCGCCCCCTGGTAGCGGCGCAGGCCCCGTCGGCACACCGCCATCGCCCGGATCGGCGGCACCGAACACGGCGACCACGCCGGGCTCGGCGACTGCACCAGGCTCAACGACCGCGCCGGGCGCGCCCGGTGCCGCCCCTCCACCAGGCCTCTCGCCCACGGCGCCGCCATCGGGTCCCGCCCAAGGCCAGCCCGGAGCCCCTTCCATACAGTCAGGGCCCTCCATGCGAGCCTTGCCGCCGGTCATCGAAAGCCACCCACGCCACGAGGCCCCCGCCAGGGCTGAGGCGCCTGTTGCAGCCCCTCCCGCGCAGTCGCCGCGCGCCAAGCCCGCCACGCGGCCGTCCTCGGCCAGCACGCCACCGGCGACCGCGGCTGCACCGCCACGCGTCGTCACCCCCGCCGAACCGCCCCGTGCGTCCAGAGACACCGACACGACGATCACGACGCCCATTGCGACCACCGACAACGAACGCCCCGCCGCGCGCGGCCTCTTCGGGCTCGCTCCCGCGCCGTTCGTCGAAGGCGACTTCATCGCCGCGGTCTACACGCCCGAAGGCAGTTGGGTGGTCGTGCAGCCGGTGCCCGAGTCTTTTCCGAACGCATGGCAGCGCCGCGTGCTGCTGTGGTTCCTGATCGCCGCGGCAATCGTCGCCCCCGCGGGCTGGCTGTTCTCGCGCCGGCTGGTGCGGCCGATTGCCGGCTTCGCACGCGCGGCCGACCAGCTGGGGCGCGACCCTGCGGCGCCGGTGCTGGCACTGGAGGGCCCCGCCGAGATCGGTCGCGCAGCACAGGCCTTCAACCGCATGCAGGCGCGGCTGCGCAGCTTCGTCGACGACCGCACGGTGATGATCGGCGCCATCAGCCACGACCTGCGCACGCCCCTCACGCGGCTGCGCTTTCGCATCGAGGACGTGCCCGACGATGTACGCGCCGGCATGCTCGAAGACGTCCAGGAGATGGAGCTGATGATCGGCTCCGTGCTCAGCTTCATCCGCGATGCCTCGGTGGTGAGCGCGCGAGAGCGCATGGACCTCTCGAGCCTTGTCGAGGACGTGGTCGAGCAGGCCATCTTCGTCGGCAAGAACGTGCAGCTGCGACGCGTCGAGAGCGCGCAGGTGGAGGTCGACCCGATCGGCATGCGCCGCGTGCTCGACAACCTGATCGAGAACGCCGTCAAGTACGGGCACCTGGCACGCGTGCGGCTGTTCACCGATGGGCATGACGCCGTGGTCGAGATCGGCGATCGTGGGCCGGGGCTGCCCGCAAACGAAATCGAGCAGGTGTTCAAGCCGTTCTATCGGACTGCGCAGGCGCGGTCCTCGCGTGCTGCGGGCAGCGGCCTTGGTCTGGCGGTATGCCGCTCCATCGCGCGCGCGCATGGTGGCGATGTCGTGCTGAGATCCGGCTCACACGGGCTTGTTGCGCAGGTTCGCGTACCGCTGGCGCTCGAGGCACAACGGCTGGCGTCTGCGGCGCACTGAGCAAAGCCGGCGCACACGCGCGATGACACCACCCTTCAGATGCCATGGCACGCGCCGCCGCGCGTCATAGTGAAGCGGCACGAACGGGTCCGCGCCTTTACCTCCTGAAACACCTGTCGAAACACGCATGAACCACCGCAGGACGGGTGGCATGCGGACTGCAGAAAGAAGCTCGTCCCGGTGAGTTTTTCCGGGCGCACTTTTCTCAACCGCAGGAGTTTCACAATGAACCATCGTTCCTTCGCACGCAACGTGCAAAAGGGTTTCACCCTCATCGAGTTGATGATCGTCGTGGCGATCATCGGCATTCTGGCTGCTATTGCGATTCCGCAGTACCAGACCTACGTCGCGAAATCGCAAGTAGCCCGCGCCATGGGGGAAACCGGCGCCCTGAAGACGGCGTATGAAGATTGCCTGAACAATGGAATGACTGCTGTGGCTGCCTGCGACCTTGGCGCCACCAGCTCCGGCATCTTGAGCTTGACCTCGCCCCTGGTTTCGACGGCTGGCACGTCACTCGGCACATCCACCACAAATACTGTCGCTCTGACTACCACCGGCACCATTGCAGGCAGCTTCGCCGGCCAAGCGGCTGCAATCCTGAAAACGACCCCCTTCACGATCACCTGGACTCGTACCGCCGAAGGCAGCTGGAGCTGCAAGACTACGGCTGACTCGAAGTACGCACCGGCGGGCTGCCCTAACGGCACCTGATTCAGCCGCATCGCTTAACGCAAGCCGCCTTCTGGCGGCTTTTTTGCGTCTGCGTCAGGGCGACGAGATCTGTTGCGCGCTGGCCTTGCGGTATGCGGCCTCCACCAGCGCCTCGCACTGCCCCGCACCCGTGGTATCGAGACAGCCTCGCTGAAAGAGCTGATACATATCGAGCGCCGCGCGAGCCGCCAGTCGCTCACCTGTTGACGAAGGCGGCGCGTCAGCACACTCGTAGAGATCCGGCACTCCCGCCGCATTGCATTTCTGCTGCGCGACGATCATGCTGCGCACCGCGACATCCGCACCGAAATCGGCCGGCTCATCACCAGGCCTACGTGAGCCTCCGCAAGCTGCCAGTGCTGTGAGTACGAGTGCAGGGCAAACAATCCACGCAGCCAACCGCATGCCTACGGCTCGCCGCATCCCGCCCTCATGCCCTGAATCTGCTGGCAAGCCACCGGATGCCCCAACGACGCCGCCTTGGCAATCCACATGATTGCGAGGCTGTCGTCCTTCGGCACGCCCAGGCCCGATGCATGGCAGTTGCCTAGCCACTGCATAGCATCGGCATTGCCTTGCGCAGCCGCCAGGTCGAACCAGTAGACGGCCGCATTGAAGTGGCCCGCGACGAAGAACATCCCGCCGACATCGGCCTGCGCATTCGCATCACCGCTGTCGGCCTTCACGATCATGTGCAGGTCTTCGTCAGACAGCTCGAGCTTGATCAGACCAACGATTTGCGCGAAGGCGAGCATCGCCCGTCCCCGTGCGTCTTCCTTGTGCTTGGCGATGGTGCCGTCGGACACGCGACGCCACAGCGTGCGCTTGCTGATGCCGGTCATCGCGATGGCGGCCTCGAGGCTGATGGCGTCCGACCTCAGCTCCGGGCCGCCCTCGGGCTCGAGGCCGTCGTGCACATGCGGCAACGTCTCGCTCTCAGTCGCCTTCCGGCGTCGGCTGCTGCGAGGCAGCCGCTGCCGTACCGTCATTTCCGGGATGCACTGCCAGGGGGTGGTGGCCTGCCGCCGTCCTGCGCGGGCTTGGTGAAGCCTGCCTTGGTCATGCACGCGGTCATCGCGGTCTCGTCGGGGCCGCCGTTCGAATCCTTGGCCACGCTGGCCGCGCAGGTCTTCAACGCAGCATCAACCGCTGAATTGCCGCCAGTGCTGCCGGTGCTTGCACTGCTGCTTTCCGTGGTCGTCGACGCAGCCCAAGCCGCGGCCGAACATCCCACCAGACACGCAATCCCAAGGGACAGCAACATCTTCTTTTTCATCGATCACTTCTCCTGAACATCGGTCGATCCGATACAGCAGTGATGCTGGGCAACAAAGTCGGAGAAACGTCGGATTCACTGCACCCGCGCGCACACAAACCCCAACGCATCAGCCAGCTTTCTCCCAAATTGCATGTTCGACTCGGCGTCCAGGAAGTTTCTGATTGCTTCCGGTACACGAGGAGAAGAACCACCATGACGCGGCTGCAGAAGAAGCCTCCAGAGCTCCGTGCGCGAGCGCCCGGCTTCACCTTGATCGAGGTGATGGTCACCGTGGCGATCGTGGCGATCCTGGCGTCCCTCGCCCTGCCCTCCTACACGGACTACGTCCGGCGCGGCCGCATCCCGGAGGCGACCTCCAATCTCTCTGCCAGCAACGCAAAGATGGAGCAGTGGTTCCAGGATGCCAAGAGCTACTACGCCACCGGGTCCACCAGTGCATGCGGCGTGAGCATCTCGAATACCAACCTGAAGTACTTCACGCTCACCTGCTCGCCCAGTTCGTCCACGAGCTACACCATCACTGCCACCGGCACGTCCACCATGGCCGGCTTCGTCTACACCATCGACCAGGACGGCACGCGGACTACCACCATCACCGGCGTTTCCGGATGGACCGCAACCTCGTCGAGCTGCTGGATCACAACTAGGGGCGGGAGTTGCTGATGCGCATGCGGCAGCCTTCGTCGGCGGGGTTCAGCTTGATCGAGTTGATGGTGGCTATCACGCTCTTGGCGATCCTGACTTTGCTGGCCGCACCCGGGTTCAGTGACTGGACACGCAACAACCGCCTGCGCAGCACGGCCGAGTCGCTGCGCTCCGATCTGCAGACGGCCAGGGCGGAAGCCATCCGCCGCAACACCGGCACGCGATTGCAGTTCGTCAGCTCACTGGACGCCAGTTGCGCGTTGAGTACCAGCGTGGCGATCTGGGTGGTGAACGCCGGCATCTCCCAGACACCGGCCGGCGCCTGCGGCAATGCCCCGAGCGCCACCAGCACGCCCTACCTGATCAGCAAGAGCCCGATCGAATCCAGCAAGAGCTCGGATCTGGTGCTCACCGCAACGCGCAGCACCGTAGGCTTCGATGCATTGGGCCGCCAGTCGGCCACGAGCAACCCGACCACGTCGGTCGCCACGCTGACGGTGCAGCTGACCAGCGCCAGCAGCACCTGCGTCGCCTCCGGCGGCTCGGTGCGCTGCCTGAACGTGATCGTCTCGCCGGGCGGTGATACCCGCATCTGCGACCCCGCGCGCAGCGGGAGCACCGACCCCATGACCTGCTGACCATGCCGCGCCGCCAAACACCTTCATCCGCCATGGGCGGCTTCACCCTCATCGAGGTGATGGCCGCGCTGCTCATCTTCGCCGTCGGCCTGCTGGGCATCACCGGCCTCTATGCCAGCGCGGCGCGCACCGCTACTGGCGCCGAATTCCGTACGACCGCCGCCATGCTCGCCAGCGACCTGATCAGCCGCATGTGGATGAGCGACCGCACAGCGGCCACCCTCCAGGCCAACTACGGGAGCACGGCCGCCGGCACGGGCTACACGAGCTGGAAGGCCACCGTCGACAAATCGAACCTGCCGGGCATCGGCAGCCTGCCGCCGACCGTCACTTTCAGCACGGTAGCCGGCGGCGGCAGCTCGGCCGTCAGCAGCAGTCTGGCCACCATCACCATCTACTGGAAAGGCCCAGGCGACAGCAGCGCCCACCAGTACGTGGCCATGGCCCAGATGAAGCCGTGAGAACCTTCATGCCCGCCCCACGCCCCATTCGCAGCCAGCACGGCTTCAGCATCATCGAACTCATGGTCGGCCTGCTGGTCGGCATGCTGGCGGTGCTGATCGTTGTGCAGTTGCTGTACTCCACAAGCACACAGCAGCGGCTGACCAGCACCAGCGGCGACGCTGAAATCAACGGCGCCACGGCCACCCACATCCTGACGCGTGAACTGAGCCAGGCCGGCCTTGGCATCAGTGCCTACACGCTGCTGGGCTGCAGTCTCACGTACACCACGACCTCCGACAGCAAGAGCGTCACGCTGTCGTCGCTGGCCCCGGTCACGGTCAATCCCGGCACTTCGCTGGTGCCCGCGGGCGACACCGGCACCGACACGCTGCTGGTCGTCAGCGGCAGTTCAGCCAGCCCCACCGAGGGGGACGCTCTCGCGGGCACCAGCACCGCAACCAGCTACACCGTGACCACCCCGTCGTCCTTCGCCACGGGTGACTGGGTGATGGCCGCCTCGACCACGCGCGACAGCACCTCTTCATGCGCCATGACTCTGGGCAAGGTGACTGCCATTGCAAGCTATGTGCTGACTGTGTCCAGCGGCACCGCGGGCCTGGCGTCAGCGGAGGCCGCCGTCTACAACCTGGGGGCCGCCCCTGTCATCCATGCCTATGCGATCCGCAACGGCAACCTCACCGTGTGCGACTACGCGGCCTACAACTGCGGCGACACCAGCTACACCACCACGCTCAACAGCAGCGTCTGGGTTCCGGTGGCCAGTCACGTCGCCAGCCTGCGGGCCCAGTACGGCCGCGACACCAGCGACCTGAGCACCCCGAAGATGGACGGCGTGGTCGACAGCTACGACCAGACCACCCCCGGCAGCACGAGCGATACCTCGGGCCTGTCCAGCTACTGTGGCTGGCTGCGGGTGGTTGGCCTGCGGCTCGCGGTGGTCGCGCGCAGCCAGCAATACGACAAGGACTCGGTCACCACCACCGCACCCACCTGGTCCGGCAGCAGCGCCAACACCAGCACCACCAGCACGCTGACCACCGTGACGCCCACCGCCCTGGCGATCGACCTCAGCACCAACTCGGATTGGAAGCACTACCGCTACAAGACCATCGAGACCACGGTGCCGCTGCGCGACATCATCTGGAACGGCAACCAGGTCACCTACCAGAGCGGAGACGTCGCATGCTGAGCCCACAGCGCAGGCAACGCAGGCAGAGTGGCTTCGTCATGATCATCGTCCTGATTGCGCTGGCGATCATGAGCATGGCCGCTATCGGCCTCATGCGCACCGTCTCCAGCTCGGCGAGCATCGCCGGCAACCTAGCCTTCGAACAGGCGGCTGCCACCTCTGCCGACCAGGCGGTGGAGACGGCGGTGACCTGGCTGGAGAACAACAGCGGACAGACCAGTTCCAGCACCGCCAGCGCTTGTTCGACAGGAACCTCCGTGCTGGCCTGCGACCAGGCGAGCCATGGCTACGCCGCCACGCGCACCGACCCCGGCAGCACGCAGTCCTGGTCGCAGCTGTGGACCCAATTGGCCAGTGCGGGTTACACCGCCATCCAGCTGAGCCAGGACAGCTCGGGCAATACCGCTGCCTATCTGATCCAGCGCATGTGCGCCAGCACAGGCGATGCGTCATCCACCAACGGTTGTGGCAGTTCACCCCTGACCGTGAACACCGGTGGAAGCAAGAAGTCCGGCAGCACCCAAACGTCCAGCACTCAGGTCTATTACCGCATCACCGTCAAGGTGAGCGGGCCGCGCAATACCGTCTCCTTCACGCAAGCCATGGTCGCCCTATGAATATGTTCCTTCCCGGCCGCAGGTCGATCGCCGGCCGCTGGCGCGCCTGCATGGGCGCCCTGGCGCTGATCCTCGGAGCACCCGCCTTCGGTGCTCTCACCGACCTGGCCACGGCCCCGCTGGAAACGTCCTCGGCCACGCTGGTCAAGCCCAACATCATGTTCATCCTGGACAACTCCGGCAGCATGGCGTCAGCCTACCTGCCGGACTGGGCAGACGACTACAGCGCCAGCAGCTATCCGTACCTCTACCGCAACAGCCGCTTCAACGGCATCTACTACGACCCGTCGGTCACCTATTCGCCGCCTGTCAACTACGCCGGCACCAGCTACACCAGCATGACTTCGGCCAACACGTCGGCATGGGCCAAAGTGCCGACCGACGGCTTCGGCATCATCTCCACGGGCACGACCGACCTCACGGGAACAACCACCCCCGCCACGTACTACACCTTCATTCCGGGCGAGTACTGCTCCTCGGCCAACCTGCGCACTTGCAACAAGCAGAGTGCGGCCACCACCGCCTATGCCTACCCGGCCTACCTGCGCTGGTGCACCACGTCCGCACTGAGCACCTGCCAGGCCGCATACATCGACAGCACCTCCGCGCCGGCCACCTACAAGTACCCGCGGTATCCGGGCATAAGCTCCACCGCAACGATCGTCATCAGCGGATCGAGCAGCACGAGCATCAGCGGCATCACTGTCAACGGCGTGCAGATTCTCTCGGCCACGACCACGGCCAGCACGTCGTCCACCACGGTGGCCACCAACATCGTCACGGCCATCAACAACTGCACCAGCAGCAAGACCGGCAACTGCGGCATTGCCGGCTACAGCGCCAGCCGCAGCGGCAGCACCGTGACCATCACCTCGCCCAAGGGCACCGATGCCTATGGCTATTCGCCCGTGGTCACGCAATCCGGCAGCATGACGGCCACCGTCACCGCCTTCAGCGGCGGCACGCCGGGCAGTTGGGTGCAGACCACCATCAGCAGCAGCACGTCGACCTATGCCTACCCCGGCACGAGCGCCCGCTCCACGACGCGCACCGACTGCACCACCAACAGCACCACCTGCACCTATGCGGAGGAGATGACCAACTTCGCCAACTGGTGGGCTTACTACCACACCCGCATGCAAACGATGAAGAGCGCCACGACGCTCGCCTTCAGCGGGCTGACCTCCAGCTACCGGCTGGGCTACATGACCATCAACAAAGTCAGCAGTTCGACGGATTTCCTGAACATCGCCGACAACACCACCACCAGCGGCGGGCAGAAGTCGCTGTGGTACGGCAAGCTCGTGGCCGCCCAGGCCAGCAGCACCACGCCGCTTCGCACTGCATTGTCGAATGCCGGGCGCTACTTCGCCGCCAAGGTTTCCTCCATCAATGGAGTCACGACCACCGATCCGATGCAGTACGCCTGCCAGCGCAACTACACACTGCTGTCGACCGACGGTTACTGGAACGAGACCGCGACACCCTACAAGGCCGATGGATCCACCGCCATCGGCGACCAGGACAGCAGCGAGTCCCGCCCCTATCTCGATGGCAACAAAGTGTCCAACACGCTGGCCGACGTGGCGGAGTACTACTACGTCACCGACCTGCGCTCATCCTCCCTGAGCAACACGACGAATTCGAGCGGCACGGATGTCTCCAGCAACAGCTATTCCAACAAGCGCCAGAACATGGTGACATCCACCATCGGCCTGGGTGCCTCGGGCTACATGCTGTTCGATGCGGACTATGCAAATGCCACGAGCGGCGACTACTACGACGTCGCCAACGGGACCACCACCAGCAGCACGACGCAGACTTCCGGAGTGTGCGGCTGGCAGAGCTCCGGCAGTTGCAACTGGCCCACGCCGGTCAGCGACACGCAAACCGCCATCGACGACCTGTGGCATGCCGCCGTCAACGGCCGGGGCAGCTACTACAGCGCGTCCAACGCGGCCGATATCAAGACCGGCCTGACCAACTTCCTCAATACCGTGGACGCCACGACCAGCAGCTCCGCAGCTGTTGCGCAAAGCGCGCCCGTGCTGACCTCCACCACGGCCGGCTACACCTTCTCGACCACCTATTGTTCCGGCAAGTGGTTTGGTGAATTGGCGCGCTACGCGGTCAATTCCAGCACCGGAGTCACCTCCACCACCGCCGACTGGGCCGAGTCGGGCGCGGGCTCCGACTGCTCGAGCACTTCGGGCAGCCTCACCACCACGGCACTGCTGGACAACGTCGGCTACGCCTCGCGCACCATCTTCACCTACGACCCCAGCACCGCGACGAAGCTCAGTTTTTCCTGGGATGCGCTCACGACAACGATGCAGGGCTACTTCAAGATCGCGTCGATCAGCTCGCTGTCCCAGCTGTGCAGTTCGGGCAGCGCCTGTCTGGCGACGGCATCCCAGGTGAACAGCACCACCGCCGGCACCACCACCGGCGCGGGCGCGGTGAACCTGGTGAACTACCTGCGTGGCGACCGCAGCAACGAAGGCTCCACCAACACCAAGTACTACCGTTCGCGCACCCACGTCCTGGGCGACGTCGTCAACTCCACGCCGGTGTACATCAAGGCCCCTTCGCGCAGCTACAGCGACTCGGGTTATGCCACCTTCAAGTCCACCTACGCCTCGCGCCAGGGCATGGTCTATGTGGGTTCCAACGACGGCATGCTGCATGCCTTCAACGCCGACACAGGCGCCGAGACCTGGGCGTACATCCCCTCGGTTCTGCTGCCTAACCTGTACAAGCTGGCGGACAAGAACTATGCGTCCAACCACGTCTACTTCGTGGACGGCCAGATCACGCAGGCCGACGTCTACTACAACAGTGCCTGGCACACCATCATCGTGGGCGGCCTGGGCGATGGCGGCCGCGCGTACTTCGCACTGGACGTGACAGACCCGGCCTCCCCGACGGTGCTGTGGGAATTCAGTTCAAGCAGCACGCTCACGCCCAATCTGTACGACGTGGACCTGGGCTACACCTATGGCGCCCCGGTGATCACCAAGCTGTCGGACGGGACCTGGGCGGTCATCCTCAGCTCCGGCTACAACAACGTCTCCGACGGCGACGGCGAAGGCCATCTGTGGGTGAGAAACGCCATGACCGGCGCGCTGATCAAGAAAATAGACAACGGCATGGGCACCACCTCCAGCGGTGGCACGGTGACCGGCTGTTCCGTCGCGCCTTGCCCCAGCGGCCTGGCGAAGATCAGCGGCTGGACCAACAGCTCCACAGACAACACGACCACACAGCTCTACGGCGGCGACCTGTTCGGCAATCTCTGGCGCTTCGACATCAGCGCCCTGGCTTCCAGCAGCGGCAGCGCCACGGTGCAGCTTCTGGCCACGCTGTCGGATAGCTCGGGCAACCGCCAGCCCATCACCACCGCGCCGGAACTGGGGCTGGTGAGCAGCCAGCACGTGGTCTTCGTCGGCACCGGCTCATACCTGGGCGTGACCGACATCACGACGACACAGGTGCAGTCCATGTACGCCATCAAGGACTCGCTGAGCGGCAGCTCCACCACCAGCGCCATCTACAGCAACCCGCGCAGCAATGCATGCAGCACGGGAACGGTGACCAACTGCTTCGTCAAGCTGACGCTCACCGACACCTCCGGGGTGCGCACGGCTGCCAGTTCAGTGAGCTACTCCACCAATTTCAGCACCATGTACGGCTGGTTCGTGGACATGCCCGAGTCGGGCGAACGCGTCGACGAGGACCCGGTGCTTTCTTCCGGCACGCTGGTCTACGTCTCCAACACGCCCAGCACCTCGGGCGCCTGCAGCACCGGCGGCTCCAGCTACATCAACTACGTCAACTACGCCACCGGCCTGGCGGTGTCGGGCGCCAGCAATACGGGCGTGCTGCTGTCGAGCTCGGGCTTGTCGAGTTCGGCTGCGCTCGCGGTGACCAGCAGCGGCAAGACCGTCGCTACCACAAAGGACTCCACCGGTACCGTGACGACGACCACCATTCCGGTTTCCTCCTCAAGCAGCACACGCCGCATCTCCTGGCGGCGGCTGACCGATGGGCAGTGAGGAAGGGCACAAGGGCATTGCCAACCTGACAGTCGGCGTTGGAAGACAACGCCGGCTGCACACAAGGCGCTCCCCTCAAGATGTCTCCCACATCGCCGCGCAGACTCGCCGGCATGTGCACTCCCGCAGCTTCGCGCCCATGGATCCGCCTGCGCTGGCGATTGCCGTGCGTGGGCCTGTTCGGGCACCCCGTCGAGGGCCACTGGCTGTGGGAGCCTGACACGCCGTCGGTGCGCGCCGCATTCCAGGCGGCCGTGGAGGCCGGCAACAAGGCACATGGCGCCGGGACGCACTGGATGGAGCAGGAAGAAGCCGAGGCGGCGCCGGACAGGACGGCCATCCGGCAGGCGCCAGGGGCGGATCACATGATCGGGTGATTGCAGCCGGACGGCACTCTTCGAGAATCGCGAGCGGGACGACGGCCTCCATCGCACTTCGAGGAGAACAGCGATGCCACCCTATGTTTGCAGCTGCGGTCTGAAATGCTGGGACCCGCACACTCCCCCGGTCTATTGCACCCAGCGCCCAAGGTGCGGCCCCTTTGTTGACGAAGGCACTCTGCCGGAGGAGTTGGCGCCTGACTCTCCTCACCCGCCTCCCGATCTGCCACCGCCCCCAGGCGGCTCGGTGGCCGTTCAGTCTGCCTCCAACACCATCACGATAGTTCCCATCGCACACCAGCCCATGCCGGTCGGCCTGCTGTCGATGCCCGTGGAAATACTCCACCTGATCCTGACCAACATCGGGCCCGGGCTTGTGCCGGTACTGGGTGCGCTGCACCGAACGAGCAATCGGACGCACCACCTGACCCAGCTGGCCCTGGGGTCCGACATGCATCTGGCGACCGTACCGATCTTCACCAACATGCTCTTCAGATTCCAGACGCAGTGGCAGCCACATGCGGCAGAGATCACACAACAGCTCGCGGTCAGGTTGACGGGGAACCTGGAGACCCTCAAGGCGCTGGTGAAGAAGCTCACTTTGCTGCGCAAGGAATGCCTGTTCCTCATCACCCAGCTGGAAGGCCTCTTGTCGGGCATAGAAAACGTGTGCCGCCTGATCGACGGAGCCGACACCGTGCGCCGAGCCACCATCACGGCGAATCTCGTCGCGCTCAGGGACCGGGTGAGGGCCCTGAGAGACCAGATTGCAGCACAGGCGACAGCGTTGGGCCTGAGACTGCAGGCCGCGAAGAAGGCCGAAAGCCAGAAGCGATCCCTGATGCGCCTGTAGATGCGCCTGTGGCGATCAGGCTCAACGCGCCGCGTTCCGATCCGAAATCATCTTCGGGCTGATGAAGATCAGCATCTCGGTCTTGTTGTTGACCCGGCTGCGGGTGCGGAACAGCGCGCCGACCATTGGCAGTTCGCCCAGCACCGGCACGCGGGACTCCGAGTTGGTGTCCGTCAGCTCGAAGACCCCGCCGATGACGACGGTGCCGCCGTTCTCCACCAGCACTTCGGTCTGGATGTGCTTGGTGTTGATGGCGTAGCCCGCCGTGGTCGATTGGCCCACGGTGTCCTTGTTGACGTCGAGCGCCAGGATGATGTTGCCCTCGGGCGTGATCTGCGGCGTTACCTCGAGCTTGAGGTTGGCCTTGCGGAACGCGATGGACGTGGCGCCGCTCGATGTCGCTACCTGGTAGGGCAGCTCGGTGCCCTGCTCGATCAGTGCCTTGGTCTGGTCGGCCGTCACCACGCGCGGGCTCGACACCACCTTGCCCTTGCCGTCCGCCTCCAGCGCGGAGATTTCGAGGTTGAGCATCTTCGTCAGGCTCGAATTGAACAGCGACAGAGCGAAAGTTCCGACCGCATCGCCGGTCGTGCTGGTAGCCGGCAGGTTGACGAAGCTGGTGCTCGAGTAAGTGTTGGTGCTGGTGGTGGTGGTCACGCCGCCGGTCGTGGTCGAGCTGACGGAAGGCGTCACGCCCACCGACGAGTTCGAATTGACGGAGCCGCCGCCGAGCTTGACACCCAGCGACTTGCTGAAGGTATCGGTCGCCTCGACGAAGCGCGCCTCGATCAGAACCTGGCGCACCGGCACGTCGAGCTTCTGCAGGAGGTCAGCCACCTGCGACAGCCGCGAGGGAATGTCGGTCACGAAGAGCTGGTTGGTGCGCACCTCGGCCAGCACGCTGCCGCGTGAACTCAGGATGCGGGTGGTCGAGCCCGAGCTGCCACCGCCGCCTCCACTGCTTCCGGTGCCGGTAAGGCCCTGCGCCACCGTGGCGGCCTTCGCATAGTTGAGCTGGAAGGACTGCGTGCGCAGCTGCTCCAGTCCCTGCAGCGTGGCCTGCGCCTCGTACTTGATCTTTTCCTTGGCATTGAGCTCGTCTTCCGGCGCGATGCGCAGCACGCTGCCGCTCTTGCGCATGCCGAGGTTCTTCGCCTCCAGGATGATCTCGAGCGCCTGGTCCCAGGGCACGTCCTTGAGGCGCAGCGTGAGCGTGCCGCTGACGGAGTCCGAAGTGACGATGTTGAAGTTGGTGAAGTCCGCAATCACCTGCAGCAGCGAGCGGATCTCGATGTTCTGGAAATTCAGCGACAGCTTCTCGCCGCTGTAGCCCGTGCCTTGCGCGAGCTTGTTGGGGTTTTCCTTGCGCGGACGCACCTCCACCACGAACTGGCTGTTGCTCTGGTAGGCGCTGTGCTCCCATTCGCCGCGCGGGTCGATCACCATGCGCACGCGGTCGCCGGACTGCTGCATGCTCACCGACTGAACCGGCGTGCCGAAGTCGGACACGTCGAGCCGGCGGTTCAGCCCCTCGGGCAGCGACGACTTGGTGAACTCGACCACGAGGCCCTTGCCCTGCTGGCGGATGTCCACGCCCACCTGGTCGTTGGGCAGCGACACGATCACGCGGCCGGCACCCTCGGTGCCCAGGCGGAAATCGACGTCGCGCAATGGCAGCACGTCGCGGTTGCGGTTCTCGGCAAACTCGAAGGGTGTAGAAGCCACCAGCGCGGGGCCCGCCGCGGGTTGCAGCACCACCAGCAGCGACTTGCCGCGCAGCTCGGTCGTATAGGCGGTCGCCTGCTTCAGGTTGAGCACGAGGCGCGAGCGCTCGCCCGCCTGCACTACGTTGACGGAGCGCAGGTTGCCCTGGCTGATGTCGATGGCTTCCCGACCCAGGCGGCTGGTCATGCCAGGAAAGTCGAGCGCGATGCGCGCCGGCGACTGGATGGCGAAGCCGTTGGGCGCTGCGGCCAACGGTTCGGAAAAATCGACACGCAGCACTTCGCTGCCTGCCTGCACGGAGCCCGTGACTGATTCGATTCTGTTCTGTGCCTGTGCCTGCGCCGCTGCGAGCGACCCGAAGGCAACGAGCAAGAAGACGGACGCGCGCAACCAGCGCGCGAGCACGAATGACTGTTTTTTCATTTCACCTGCCTTGAAACTGCGGCTCCATCTCCTCGCTGCCCTGAGGTCCCTCCCGAGCGCAGCGATGCCCCGGCGCCGCGCAGTCCATGCTGCGCAGCGGGGGCGAGCAGCGCGGCCGCTTGCTGGCCGCGCTGCTCCCTTCACGTCCTCACGTCATCAGAACGCGTGGCGGATACCGAAGTCGTAGCCGGTGGAAGAGCGCGGCAGGCCCGTGTAGCTGGTGCCCGTGCTGCCGTAGCCCGTGGTGCTGGCCGACACCAGGCTGCCCGTGTAGTTCACGTCGTTGCGGTTGTTCACGCGCGCCACCGTCGCATACAGCGCCGTGCGCTTGGACAGGTTGTGCACGTAGCCAACTGCGAACTTGCGTGCCATCGGGTCTTCGCCCGTGATGCCGGCCGTGCCTTCGTTGTAGCGCACTTGCGAGTACGCCACGCGGATCAGGCCTGCGCCCACCGGCACGGTCGCACCGATCAGGTAGCCGTTGTAGGTGTCGTGCGTGTCAGCCGCTGCCGCGTAGTCGAACTTGTTCTTCACGTTCGACAGCTCGCCGAACAGCTTCACAGGACCGAAGTCGTACGAAGCGCCCAGGTTGATGGTCTGCACCCTGCGCTCCAGCGCGGTGGTGTCCACGACGGTGCTCTGGCCCACGGCCAGTGCCACGTCCAGGGGACCGTTGGCGTAGCCGAAGCGGCCACCGACGTAGCGCCCAGCCGTGCTGCTGGAAGCTGCAGTGGTGCTGGTGGCGTCGGTGCTGGCGTTCTCGTGCAGGCTGTACTGCACCTGGCCGTAGAAGCCGCCCAGGTTCGGCGGCAGGAAGTAGCCGATCGAGTTGCTGGCACGCACGTAGTTGGCGTTGTTGATGGTGGTGTTGCCGCTGACGGTGCTGATGACGTTGGTGCCCGAGCCGTTGGTGCCGAACGGGTCGAACACGGTGTCGTTCCAGAAGGTGGCGGTGTAGTCGCGGCCCAGGCGCAGCTCGCCGAAGCCACCCGACAGGCTCACGGTGGAGCGGCGCGCGAAGGTGGAGATGCCGGTGGCGCCGTCGTCGTTGGTGATGGGCGCTTCGAGCCAGAAGCTCGCTGCCAGCCCGCCGCCGAGGTCTTCGGTGCCGCGGAAGCCGATGCGGCTGGAGTTGTAGGCCGAGTTGCCCAGGCTCGTCTTGCTTTGCTTGACCGACGCGCCGGTGGTCGTGTCGCGCGAGGTGCTCGACTGGTAGGTCAGGCCAGCGTCCACGACGCCGAACAACGTGACGGACGATTGGGCAGAAGCCAGGCCGCAGACGGCCAGGGCAGCGAATGCCGTGAGGGTTTTCTTCATTCAGGGTTCTCCAGTTTCAGGTCTGATGCGGCCGTTCGGTATCGACCGGCTGTACGCATGGTTTCGCCCAAATCAGGAGGAATTTGGTGGTTCCGTTTTCTGCGGCTTCGAGTGTTGTGCGCGTACATCACACACGCGCAGGCCTCATGCGGCAGGGCCATTGCAGCGTCCTTCAAATTTCTCCCAGATCGCCTGAAAAGATCCACGCATGACGAAGCTGGAGACTCACAGGTGAAGCGCTCACGAATCCTGATAGCGGCGATTTGCGGGGCCTTGGCCATCGCATGCGCCAGCACGAGCATCGCAATGGTTCACTCCACCTCCGTGCTTGCGGCGAGCATGTTCGTCGACCACAAGGTGCGCACGCAGGCGCCGGCAAACACGCAGCAGCAACATTGGTGGGCCAGCTTCGAGGACACGGCAATGAACCGGTTGATGGCCGCATCGGGCGGCGCCAACGAATCGGGCGTGGCCGCGACCTACATCGCGCTCAAGGTAAAGACGCTCGAGCTGCTCTATCTGGAGAACACGCGTTCCGCCGTCGTGCGGCAAACCATGCTCATCCAGGGCACCGCGCAGCCGTACGACGACTTTGCGAAGCAGCTCGCGGCGCGGCACGCCAGCGCGGAAACGACCATCGGCAAGCTGCAGGTGCAGCGCGCAAGCTACATCTCTTATCTGGCGAAGCAGTGCCACATGTCGGAAGCTGCATTGAACGAAATGCTCGCCGACGCATTGCAGGACAAGTCGCTGCCCCGCTTCGCAGCCGAGGTGCCGCGCGAGCTCCCGATGGCGGTGCTTTCAAACAGGAACGACGTCAACCTGGCCGCCGCACTCTACGGCGCCGACGCGAGCGCGATGCCCGACGGCGTGATCGAAGCGACGAACGAGGCGACGAACGAAGCGTCGAACGAAGGGCAACAGAACATCGACATGCCCGGCAATCCCTTCTACGTGCACGCGGTCGCGCAGGCACGAGAGCAGGTTTCAGAGGCACTGCGCCGCCTGCAAGCGCAGAGCGACATCGCGAACACCGCGTACGCGCGCGTCGCGAATGCAAGGGCCGAATTCGAATCGTCGAAGCAGCGCCGCGACCGCGGCGAGATCTCCGAAGTGCAGCTGATGGAGGACTTCCAGGGCCTGCTGCTCGACCTGCACGTGCTGGCCGCAGCCAACGGCGAGCTGGCGCTTGCGTGGGTCGTCTTCATGGGAAGCATCGGAAACAGCCCGTCGATCGACTCGATCGCGGGCCCGCAATCCGCGCAGGCCGAACAAACGGATCAATTGCCGTTTCTGCACAAAGTCTCCCGAAAGTTGCGCAATCCTTGAAGTTCGAAGGAGCCTTACATGACCACTGCCTTGCATAAAGTCCCCACCCGCCCCGTGCTGAAGCTGGCCGGCCACGGACACCCGAAGCCCGACACTGCCGCACCCGTGCGCCGCGCGTGCCCGGCGGACGGCGAGCAAGCGAACAACACCACGGCGACCACGCTGGCCATCCAGCAACTCGTCAGTGCGTTCCAGCCCGCATTCGATCGGATGCATGTGCTGCGGGATCTCGTCATCCCCATGTACGAAGGCAGCGCCGTGCCTACGGCGCGCTTCGACGTGGCACTGGTGTGCGAGGCCGGCGTGTACCTGTTCGAGGTGAAGGGCTGGCGCAACGCGGTGGTGTATCGCAAGACCGCCGCCCAGGCGCTGCCGCGCTGGTTCCTGCGCCAGAACGGGCATTCGCTGGCGCGCGAGGTGAAAGACCCGGCCTGGCAGTGCGGCCGCAAGACCACGCACCTGCGCAGCCTGCTGCCACCCGACCTGCGGGTGCAGTACTTCGTGCTGCTGCCGTTCGAGGGCGTGGAACTGCAGGGCGTGATGCCGTCCGTCGTCATCACGCCGCAGGACCTGCCCTACATCGCGCGCGTGGCGCGCAACAACGGGCGCACCGAGCAGGGCTATCCGATGCTCGACGACGACGCCATCGACCGCACGCTGCGGCTGCTGACCGGCCTGCAGGGCAACCTGACGGTCGACGACCACATGAGGAACAGTCGCGAAAAGAGCGCGCAGGCCCCGGTCAGGCCGGCGCATCCGGGCGTCCTGAAGCTGCAATGACGCGATGAGCCGGATCCTGCTGGTGGAGGAAGGGCGCGACGCCGCGTCGGTGCTGCTGGACGAATTGCACCGCGCCGGGCACGAAGTCGACCACATCGACGACGGCGCGGTCGCGCTCCATCGCATCCTGACCTCGCCGCCCGCGCTCACGCTGCTCGACGTTCAGCTGCCGCACGTCAACGGCCTGCAGATCCTGGAGAAGATCCGCGCGCGCAGCGACCACCCGATCATCATGCTGACGGCGCTCGCACACGAGGCCGACCGGCTGCGCGGCTTCGAGCTCGGTGCGGACGACTACGTGTGCAAGCCCTTTTCTCCGAGGGAAGTCGTGGTGCGCATCCACACGGTGCTGCGGCGCTATGCGCAGCGCCGCATCGTCGCCCGGCCTTCGGTGCCGATCACCTTCGGAGCCGTGCGCGGCTGCGCGATTCTCGACGGGCACTACCTGCCCCTGACGCGCCGCGAGTCGCTGCTGCTGCGCGCGCTTTCGCAGGAGCCAGGGCGGGTGCTGACGCGCTCGAAGCTGCTCGAAGCCGCGTTCCCGGAGGCGCTCGACGTCAACGAACGCGTGGTCGACACCCACATCAAGAACCTCAGAAAGAAGCTCGCCACCGTCTCGACCGAGCACGACTGGATCCGCTCGGTCTATGGCGTCGGCTTTGCATGGGAATCGCAGGCCAGGCAAGACGCCTGACCCGACGCCGGCTTGCTTCCTGGAAATCCTCTCACATGAAATTACGCTGGCGCGGTTTTCCGCGGCCGCCGATGGTGTTGCTGTCGCTGCTTCTGCTGCGCGCGCAAACGGCCCCGGCACAGGAAACATGGACCGAGGCGCCGATGACGCTGCGCCGCACGCCAGAGCTCGCGGAGACCATCGCACCAACCGAGCGCAGCACGCGCCCGAGCCTGGTCGACGGCGACAAGCTCAGCGGTCGGCCCGACCTCGAAGTGGTGGTCGAGGGCAATGCTTCGCTGCGGCGCGGCGACACGCGCATCACGGCTGACCGGCTCGAATACCAGCCGCCGGGCGATCTGGCCACGGCCACAGGCAACGTGCACCTGAACCAGGCCGGCAACGTGTACGAAGGCCCCGAGCTGCACCTGAAGGTCGAGAGCTTCGAGGGTTTCTTCAACCACGTGCGCTACACGCTGCTGGCCAACGGCGGGCATGGCGAGGCCGACCGCATCGACTTCGTCGACCCGAAGGTGTCGATCGCGCGGCACGCCACCTACACCACCTGCCTGCGCGAGAACTATTCGAGCTGGGTGCCTGCGTGGATGCTCACGGCGGTCACGATGACCACCGACACCGACACCAACCTCGCAACCGCCACCGACGCGCAGATCAGCTTCCTCGGCGTGACCACGCCCTCGATACCGTCGGTGAGCTTTCCGCTCAGCAACGCGCGCCAGAGCGGCCTGCTGCCGCCGGTGATCGGCTACGACACCACCAACGGCTTCGAGTACCTGCAGCCCTACTACTGGAACATTGCTCCCAACCGCGACCTCACGCTGTATCCCGAGATCATGACCAGCCGCGGCGTGAACCTGGGCACCGAGTTCCGCTACCTCGAGAAAACCTACAGCGGCCAGATCCGCGTTGACGAGATGCCCAGCGACAGCCTGCGCGGCATCAACCGATGGGGCCTCTGGGCCAAGCACGACCAGCAGTTGGATCCCAAGCCCTTCGGGCTCGATTCGCTAAGCACCTCGTTCAACATCAACCGCGTGAGCGACGACGACTACTGGCGCGACTTCTCGCACACACCCACGCTGACCTCGCGCACGCTCACCAACGAGTTCGACCTCAACTGGACCAAGGGCGACTGGAGCGGCCAGGCGCGCACCCTCGCCTACCAGACGCTGCAGTACGCGGCCTCGCCCATCACGCCTTCGTACAACCGCGTGCCGCAGATCACGGCAAACTACAACAAGTACGACTGGCACGGCTTCGACGTGTCGGGCACGCTGGACTACACACGCTTCGAGATCGATTCGGCCTACTCGCCCACGCTCAACGGCATCAAGCAGCCCAACGGCGAGCGCATGGTCGGCAACCTGCAGATCAGCCGGCCGTGGGTCACACCAGGCGGCTACGTGATTCCGAAGCTGCTGCTGCACACCGCCGCCTACCAGCTCGATTCGGCGCTGGCCAGCGGCGCGACCTCCATCACCAGCGTGGTGCCGACCGTAAGCCTCGACAGCGGCCTGGTGTTCGAGCGCGACACCAACCTCTTCGGGCGCGCATGGCGTCAGACGCTGGAGCCGCGCGCCTTCTACGTGCACACGCCCTACCGCGACCAGAGCCAGCTGCCCGTGTACGACACGGCCGCCAATGACATCAGCTTTGCCACGCTCTATACAGAGAACGCGTTCTCTGGCAACGACCGCGTCTCGGACACCAACACGCTGACCACAGGCGTGAGCACGCGCCTGATCGACCCGACCACCGGCGCCGAGTCGGCACGCTTCGGCATCGCGCAGCGCTTTCGCTTCAGCGACCAGAACGTCACGCTGCCCAGCGGCACCGCCGTGACCGACCGCACGGGCGACTTCATCGTCGGTGGGCTGGTGCACTGGAATCCGAAGTGGAGCGTGGACGGCATCGCGCAATACAACATGGATACCGGCAAGAGCTCGCGCGACGCGCTCACGCTGCGCTACACGCCTGCGCCGTACCACACGCTCACCGCGGCCTTCCGCTACCAGGCAGACAGCAGCTCGACCGCGGACGACGGCACGAAGACGGTGGACTTCAACTGGCAGTGGCCGCTGAGCGAGCTGACGAGAGGCCTCTTCGGCAACAAGTCGCCCACGGACCCGGGGCGCTGGTATGCGGTGGGGCGGCTGAGCTACAGCCTGCACGACCACGCGATGTCCGACAGCCTGATCGGCGCGGAGTACAACGCCTGCTGCTGGGTGGGCCGCGTCGTGCTCGAGCGCCTCGTGTCGGGCCGCACCACGCCCGACACGCGGCTGATGTTCCAGATCCAGTTCAACGGCTTCGGCAACATCGGCTCGAACCCGACGAGCACGCTGCTGCAGAACATCCAGGGCTACCAGCCGTTGAATGCCCCTACGCAGGAGCCGAGCCGGTTCACGAACTACGACTGAGGGGCTTCAGGTCGGTTCAGGGCAGCAGTTCGAACTTCAGGTCAGCCAGCGGCGTGACCTTCTCTTCGCGCACCATCTTGTATTCGGTGTTCGGGCCCAGCCACTTGGCCCAGAGGCGGTCGAGCTCGCCCGACTTCTCCAGCGCGTAGAGGGCAGCGTTCACCTTGGACAGCAGCACGGGCTCGTCCTTCTTCATGCCGATGCCGATGGGCTGGAGCACCATCGGGTCCTTGATCATCTTCAGCGCGACGCCTTCGGTCTTCGACTGGTTGACCAGCTTGGTGATGGTCATGGTGTTGGCGACCATGCCGACCGACTTGTTCTGCTGCACCGCCATGAAGGCCGAGCCGGTGTCCTGGAACGTGACCGGCTCCGAGCCGTTCATCTTGATCGACATCTCGGAGGTGGAGCCCTTGGTCGAGCTCAGGCGCTTGCCCTTGAAGTCTGCCTTGGCCGTGCCGGGGTCGGAGGCCTTGACGGCCAGCATTTCCTTGGCCACGTAGTACGGGTCGCTGAACTGGATCTGCTCGCCGCGGCTCTTGGTGTAGGCCAGGTTGGCGATGGTCACGTCGACGCGGCCGAGCTTCACTTCGGGCACGCGCGCCTCCACCGACAGCGGCGTGACCTTGGCGGTGAGGCCGAGCTCCTTGGCGAGCGCATTGCACAGGTCGACGTCGTGGCCCACCATCTCGCGCGTCTTCGGGTCGGGTGCCGCAAAGGGGGGCACGTCGGCGAAGGTGCCGCACTTGAGCTCCTTGCGCTGGCTGATGTCGCTCCACTGGTCGGCGTGCGCGAGCAGCGAGGCCGCGCTGAGACAGGTGCCAAGAATGGCGAGGCGGAAGACGGTCTTGTTCGACATGGTGAGCTCCTGGGAGATTGCGAAAAAGTGAACGACGGGGACTGGACTCAATGCGCACGCAGGTCCGACAGGAAGCGCTGCGCGCGCGGATGCTGCGGACTGCCGAAGAAGGTCTCGGGGTCGGCCTTCTCCAGGATGCGGCCCGCGTCCATGAACCAGACGCGGTCGGCCACTTCGCGGGCGAAGTTCATTTCGTGGGTGACGCACATCATGGTCATGCCGTCGTTGGCAAGCCCGCGCATCACCGACAGCACCTCGCCCACCATCTCCGGGTCGAGCGCGCTGGTGGGCTCGTCGAACAGCATGGCGGGCGGCTCCATCGCCAGCGCTCGGGCAATCGCCACGCGCTGCTGCTGGCCGCCCGAGAGCTGCGCCGGGTACGCACCCGCCTTGTTCGACAGCCCGACGCGTTCGAGCAGCTGCCCGGCCTTGGCCTTCGCGTCGCCGCGCTTCACGCCGAGCACGCGCATCGGCGACAGCATGATGTTCTCCAGCACCGACAGGTGCGGAAACAGGTTGAAGCTCTGGAACACGAAGCCGATGCGGCTGCGCAGCTTGTTCAGCGCCGCGCTGCCCATGGGCGCATGGATGTCGTGGCCGTCGAAAAGCAGCTGCCCCGACTTCACTTCTTCCAGCCGGTTCACGGTGCGGATCAGCGTGGACTTGCCGGATCCCGAAGGCCCGCAGACCACGACGACCTCGCCCTTCTTCACCTCGGCATTGATGTCGGCCAGCGCCTGGTAGTCGCCGTACCACTTGTTGATGTTCGAGAACAGGATCATGGTGTCGTCCTTGGCGGCAGCGGGCCGCCCTGCGGGGTGTGGAGCGGGCGTTGTCATGGCTGGGTCACCACAGGGGTTGGAAGCGGCACGCCGTCTTCGGCGGCCTTCACCGGCGCGGCGCCGAGCCGCTTGTGCGCGATGCGCCGCTCCAGCCATTGCGCCAGTTGCGTCAGGCTGAAGCAGACCACGTAGTACGTCATCGCCAGGATGAAGAACACCTGGAACGGCTTGGTCAGCAGCTGGTTGTTGATCTGGTTGGCCGCGAAGGTGAGTTCCTGCACGTTGATCACGTAGCCCAGCGTGGTCTCCTTGATGGTGGAGATGAACTGGCTCAGCATGCTCGGCAGCATGTTGTAGAGCGCCTGCGGCAGGATCACGAACCACATGGTGCCCAGGTGGCTGTGGCCGAGCGCACGCGCCGCCTCGCTCTGGCCCTTGGGCAGCGACTGGATGCCGGCGCGCACCACCTCCGAGAGGTAGGCTCCTTCGTAGATCACCAGCGTGCACAGCATGGTGGTGAAGCCCGACACCTCGCGCCCGATGAGGATGGGCACCAGAAAGTAGACCCACAAAATCACCATGAGCAGCGGCACGCCGCGCACCACGTACACCAGCACGGTGGCGGGCCAGCGCAGCAGGCGCCATGGCGAGAGCCGTGCCAGCGCAAGCAGCACCGACAGCGGAAAGGCCAGCACGATGCCGAGCACCGACAGGATCAGGGTGGCGACGATGCCGCCGAGCGGACCGGTCGGGTACTGGCCGACCAGCAGCAGCAGCCAGTTGTCGCGGAGGATTTCGTAGACGCTGAACATCGTGGCTCCTGCTTAACGTGCACCGACGATGCGATAGCGCCGCGACAGCCAGCCGCCCACCGCCATGATGAGCAGCGAGCACACCAGGTACAGCACGGTGGCCACGCTGTAGGCCTCGAAGGTGCGAAAGCTCTGGCTCTCGATTTCCTTCACCGCGTGCGTCAGCTCGGCCACGCCGATGGCCATGGCCAGGCTGCTGTTCTTGAAGAGCGACACGCTGTGGTTCACCAGCGCCGGCACCGCGTTGCGGATGGCCTGCGGCAGCATCACGTGGCGCATCGACCCGATGTAGCCGTGGCCGAGCGCGCGCGCGGCCTCGGCCTGCCCCGACGGAATGGCGCGCAGGCCCGAACGCATGTCTTCGCTGAAGTAGGCGGCCTGGCACAGGCCGAGCGCGACGATCGACAGCAGCCTCTCGGCGTTGTGCACCGACAGCCAGCCCTGCAGCGCATCGGGCAGCAGGCTGAAGATGCCGAAGTACCAGAACATGAGCTGCACCAGCGTGGGCACGTTGCGGTGGTAGGAGACATAGCCGGCCACGATGCGCTCGGCAATGCGGTTCGGCGTGAGCCGCACCACCAGCAGCACGACGGCCATGGTCATCGCCAGCAGCCAGGAGCCGGCCGCGATCTTCAGCGTCTCCAGCAGGCCGTGCAGCAGCATGTCGCCGAACTCCGGCTTCAGCAGGATCGCCAGCAGGTCGAAGTCCTTCATGCGCTGTTCCTTTGCGTGGCGTGCATGGAGCTGGGGCTCAGTCGCGCGGCGTTTCCGGCCGCGTGGTCGAAAGGCCGCCGGGCACCTGCAGCGTGGGCGTGATTTCCATGTGGCCCACGTTCACCGCGATGGGCGCGGCAATGGCGAAGGCGATGGCGTTGGCAATGTCTTCGGCCTGCGGCAGTTCATAGCCTTCGACGAAGCGCTTGTAGGTGTCTTCGGAGTCGCCGTGCACGTGCGCGAAGATGTCGGTGGCCACGCGGCCCGGGCAGATTTCGGTGACACGCACGCGCTTGCCGAAGCAGTCGATGCGCAGCTGGCGCGACAGCATGCTCACGGCCGCCTTGGTCGCGTGGTAGGTGCTGTTGCCGCCGAAGTTGTAGGCCGCGGCAATGGAGCTGATGTTCACCACGTGACCGCGGTCGCGCGCCGCCATGCCGGGCACCACGAGCCGGCACAGGTGCAGCACGGCGCGCAGGTTGACGTCCACCAGCAGGTCGATGCCTTCGGCGTCGGCCTTGAGGATGGAGCCGGGGCGGTCCACGCCGGCGTTGTTGACCAGCACGTCGAACTCGACTTCCTTCGCGAGGCGCGTGACGGCGGCGAGGTCGCTCACGTCGATGGCGTGCGGAATGCAGCCGGTGCGCGCGGCCAGGTCGGCCAGCTTGTCGGCGCTGCGCGCAAGCGCGTGGACCTTGAGGCCTTCCTTGCTCAGGCGTTCGACGACGGCGGCGCCGATGCCTGAAGAGGCTCCGGTCACCAGCGCGGTCTTGTAGTCGGAAAACGGCATATCGGGTTCTTTCGTTAAGGGGCAGATGACTGCCTGGATTTCACTGTAGCCAGCGCCTGCGGGCGGCGCCAAGACGGATTGACTGTGGAGCGATAAGCCCCCCTTATGTCGCCCGGCATCTGTGCATATGAGTAAGGGTAAGCACCATGTTCGTGCCCCGATGCATCAGGTCGATTGTTTTGAGATGGGCACCACGCGCCCCGCCTTCTCGACCACGCCACGCACGGCGCGAGCCAGGTCGACGGCGCCGGGCGTGTCGCCGTGCAGGAGGATCGAATGCACGCGCATCGGGATCTTCTTGCCGGTGCTGCTGGTGACGGTGCCTTCTTCGAGAAGCTGGCGCACGCGCGCCAGCACCGCGTCGCGCTCGTGGATGACCGCGCCGGGCAGCTTGCGCGGCACGAGCAGGCCGTCGTCGCCACAGGCGCGATCGGCCAGGAAGGTGGTGCGCACGCGCAGGCCGCAGCGCTCGGCCGCGCCTTCGATGGCGCGGCTGGCGGAGGTGCTGACGGTGAGCGAGGGATCGAAATCGGCCACGGCGCGCACCAGCGGCTCGGCCAGCGCGGCGTCGGCCGCGGCCATGTTGCCGAGCGCTCCGTGAAAGCTCATGTGCGTCATGCGGTGGCCGGTGGTGCGGGCCATGCCCTCCAGCGCGCTCAGCTGGTAGAGCACGTATGCCACCAGTTCCTTCGTCTCTATCTGCATCGGCCGGCGCCCGAACCCCATGAGGTCGGGAAAGCCCACGTGCGCGCCGACATCGACGCCGCGCTGGCGCGCCATGCGCACGGTGCGGTCCATGATGACCGGGTCGCCCGCGTGGAAGCCGCAGGCCACGTTGGCGGAGGAGACGATGTCGAGCAGGGCTTCGTCCTCGCCCATGCGCCAGGGGCCGAAGCCTTCGCCGAGGTCTGCATTCAGATCGATGTCCATCGTGAATCCTTGTCTCGTTCGTCAGAGGGGGTGCAGGTCGAACAGTTGGGCGCCGTAGCCGACTGCGAGGCCGTCGGCCGCGTGGATGCTGTCGACGATGCCGGCTTGCGGTGCGGTCACGGGTAGCAGCAGCGGGCCGATCTTCAACAGGCCGATGGTCTGGCCGGCTTCAACGCGCTGGCCGATGCGGACCAGCGGTACAGCAGCCAGTGGATGGCTTTGCAGGAATACGCCGAGCGAAGGGGCGCGGATCGACAGGATTTCGGGCTCGGCTTCTTCATCCGGCAGTTCGATGATTTCGTCGCCTTGCCTTCCGAGGCGCAGGGTGCCTTGTGGCGTGCGCAGTTCGAGCAGGCCTATATCGGTACCTGCCAGCCAGGCGGCCAGCTGTGGGGTGCGCAGTGCTGTGTCCTGCATTTTTCAGGCCTTCGCTTTTTGGTGCTCTTGTTCGGGGTGATGCACAGGCCGCCGGGTACTCCCCTCCGCGAATGTCCCCCGGGCTTCGCCCTCCTCCTTTATTTCGCTGCGGGGAGCACCCGACGCCCTGTGCACGAGGCACGCTGCTGGCGTTCGGCGGATCAACCTGCGCTCAGTCCAACGATCACGTCGATGGGGTGCCTTGCCCAGCGAAATAAAGGAGGAGGCCGCAGGCCGGGGGACATTCGCGGAGCAAGGTACCCCGTCGGCGTGATCGCGCCCCGAACGACAACAACGCTCAAACACGAGGCGCCCCCCGATGAAGAGCCACCACGCGCGCCACCTTGTCGAGCCACGCGCGCACTTCGTCGAGTGCGGTCAGGGCTTCGTCCCAGGTGGTTTCGATGAAGCGCATGCGGCTGCCGATGGGCGCCTGGCCGAGGCGCCACATGTCGGCCTCGATCACGGTGCCGAACTTGGGGTAGCCGCCCGAAGGCTGGGCGTCGCGCATCTGGATGATGGGCTGCCCGTTGTGCGGCACCTGGATCACGCCGGGCACGATGCCGTGGGAGCGCAGTTCCATCGGTGCAATGGGCCGCAGCGCCTCGCCGTCGAGCCGGTAGCCGTAGCGGTCGCTCTGGGAGGTGATTTTCCATTCGCCGGCCCAGAAGGCTTCGCGCGAAGTCGGCTCGAAGGCCAGGTACTCGGCAGCGGGCAGCACACGTACGGCGACAACGCCATCGCGCTCCAGCGGCAGTGCGAGCGCGGGCGGCACCAGGCCGAACCCGGTGCGGCACACGTTGCCTGCATCGACTGCGCGGAGCACGTCGCCACGGCGCAGTGCGCGCCCTTCATGCCCGCCGAAGGCACCGCGCAGCTGGGTGCTGCGCGAGCCCAGCACCTCGGGCACGTCGATGCCGCCGGCCACGCACAACACTGCGCGGCTGCCACGCTGCGCACCGCCTTGCGGCAGGCCCAGCGTGAGCACCTGGCCGGCGCGTGCCTGATGCACCCACCAGGGCAGCAGGGGTTGCTCGTCGAGCTTGGCTGCGCAATCGGCGCCGGTCAGTGCGAAGGCGCAGTCTTCCTCGAAGCGCACCTTGAACGGAAACACCGGCACCTCGATGGCAGCCGCGCCAAGCGCGTTGCCCAGCAGCAGGTTGCCAGCGGCCAGCGCGAGGTTGTCCATGGCGCCCGAGGTGCCGACGCCCCAGCGCAGGCTGCCGGTGCGGCCCAGGTCCTGCACGGTGGCGAGCGCGGCGGATGAAAGGATTTCGATCATCGGACGATGCCCTCCACGCGAAAACGGATCATGTCGCCCGGCTGCAGCATGGCGGGCGGATCTTGCGCGGGGTCGAAGAACACCATCGAGGTGCTGCCGATGGTGTTCCAGCCGCTGGGGCCGGCCGATGCCGACACGCCCGTCTGCGCGCCGCCGATCGACACCGCGCCGCCCGGGATGCTCAGCACCGGCGTCTTGCGCCGCGGCGTGGCGATGCGCGGGTCCATGCCGCCCAGATAGCAGTAGCCGGGATGGCTGCCGAGCGCATACACCGGGTAGAGCGGCGCGCTGTGCAGCTCGACGATGGCCTCGACGCTCAGGCCCGTGTGCGCCATCACGTCGGCCATGTGCGGGCCGCCCTCGCCGCCGTAGACCACGGGAAGCTCGACCACGCGGCCTTCGCGCGGCACGGCGGTGGCCGCGCTCCAGGCGTTGCACAGGCGCTCGCACAGCGCATCGAGATGGCGCGGCGCGCGCGTGAAGGTGAGCATCAGGTTGTTCATGCCCGGCACGGCCTCGCGCACTTCGGGCCAGCTCTCGGCTTCGTGCGCCAGGGCCCAGATGCGCTGCTGAGACGGCAGGTTCATGTCGCCGTGCGCTTCGAACAGCAGCGCCGTGGTGCCCAGAAGACTGATGGACGGTTCGGTACGGGATGCCTGTGCGCTCACGCTGCGCTCCTTTGCTGCAGCCAGCGTTCGAGGTGATGGATGTCGACGCCGCCGGCGGCAAAGCCGTCGTCGCGCAGCAGCGCGCGGTGCAGCGGCACGTTGGTGGCAATGCCTTCCACATGCGTCTCGGCCAGCGCCAGGTGCATGCGATCGAGCGCATCGGCGCGGGTGTCGCCGTGCACGATGAGCTTGGCGATCATCGAGTCGTAGTACGGCGGCACACGGTAGCCGGCGCCCGCGTGCGAATCGACGCGCACGCCGAAGCCGCCAGGCACCTGCCAGCCGGTGATGCGGCCAGGCGCGGGAGCGAAGGTGTCGGGGTTCTCGGCATTGATGCGGCACTCGATGGCATGGCCCTGGCAGCGCACGTCGGCCTGCGCCAGCGACAGGCGCTC
Organism: Variovorax sp. YR634; assembly: GCF_900106655.1. Taxonomy (NCBI): domain Bacteria; kingdom Pseudomonadati; phylum Pseudomonadota; class Betaproteobacteria; order Burkholderiales; family Comamonadaceae; genus Variovorax; species Variovorax sp. YR634. The sequence goes on along the minus strand of NZ_FNOL01000014.1, from coordinate 20,361 downwards.
GCCGAGCGCCATGCGCAGTTGCTGCTGCACGATGTCGATGCCGGTGGTCATCTCGGTCACCGGGTGCTCCACCTGCAGGCGCGTGTTCATCTCGATGAAATAGAACGCACCCTTCTCGTAGAGAAACTCGAAGGTGCCTACGCCGCAGTAGCCGATCTGCCGGCACGCGGCCGCGCAGCGCTCGCCCACCTCGGCCATCAGCGCGTCGTCGATGCCGGGCGCGGGCGCCTCCTCGATCACCTTCTGGTGGCGGCGCTGCAGCGAACAGTCGCGACTGCCCAGCCACACGGCGTTGCCGTGGCTGTCGGCCAGCACCTGGATCTCGACATGCCGCGGATGCAGCAGGAACTTCTCGATGTAGACCTCGGGGTTGCCGAAGGCCTGGCGCGCTTCTTCGCGCGTGAGCGCCATGGCGTCGAGCAGCGCGGCCTCTTCGTGCACCACGCGCATGCCGCGCCCGCCGCCCCCGCCCGCGGCCTTCACGATCACCGGATAGCCGATGTCGCGCGCCAGGGCCAGCACCGCGGCCGGGTCGTCCGGCAGCGCCTCGTCGGGACCGGGCACGCAGGGCACGCCGGCCTTGCGCATCGCGCGCTTGGCCGAGACCTTGTCGCCCATGGTGCGAATGCAGGCAGCGCTGGGGCCGACGAACACGAGGCCGGCCTGTTCGACACGCGCGGCGAAGCCCGCGTTCTCCGAGAGAAAGCCGTAGCCGGGATGAATGGCCTGTGCGCCGCTCACCTCGGCGGCGAACAGGATGGCGGACTGGTTGAGGTAGCTCAGCCTCGGCGCTGCCGGCCCGATGCACAGCGCCTGGTCGGCCTGCGCGACGTACATCGCGTCGCGGTCGGCCTCGGAGTGCACGACCACCGTTCGCAGGCCGAGGCCCCGGCAGGCGCGCTGGATGCGCAAGGCGATTTCGCCCCGGTTGGCAATGAGCACGGTGTCGAACATCGCGCGTGCCTCCTCATCCGAAGCGGAACAGGGGCTGCCCTGCTTCCACTTCCTGGCCCGAATGCACGAGCACCTGCTGCACGGTGCCTGCACGATCGGAGCGGACTTCGTTGAACATCTTCATCGCCTCGATCACGCACAGCAGCCGGCCGGCTTCCACAGCCTGCCCCGGTTGCACAAAGGGCGGCTCGCCGGGCGCGGGCTGCAGGTGCACCACGCCGAACAGCGGTGCAAGGCATTCGGCGTTGGCCACCGCGGTTGTTTCTTCCAAAGCCTGTCGCGGAGCCTTCCGTGCAGCGGACGGGCTTCGCACGGCAGTTGCGACGCCCAGCGCCGACAGTTTCACCAGCCGCAGCGTGCTGCCGTTCTCGCTGTACTCCAGTTCCGCCAGGTCCGATGCGGCCAAAGCGTCGATGAGCGTCTTGATCTGTTCCTGCTTCATGCCGATGGCTGTGATGGCCGACGCATTCCGCGAACGCGTGACGGCATGCATGAAAGGTAACGGGCCGCGGGCCCGAAGCCAAAGACGGATTGGCTGTGCCGGGATAAGGGCGCCTTATGACGGACGGCCCATCAGCTCAAGACAAGGCGGCGAGCTCGGGTTCAGGCGTCGATGCGACAGTGCGGGCCAGGTCGACCACGAGTTCGAGCAGGATGTCTTTCACTGCCTGCGCGGGCTCGGACAGCGGCAGGTGGTCGGACTGGCACAGCGCCAGCGGCGCCTCGATGACCGGGTCGACGATGGGGAATTGCCAGGCCCCGCAGCTCGCGACCACCTCGCGCGCCATCGACGCCGGCAGGATGGTGGCGCCCAGCCCGTCGGCAATGGCCGCAGTGAGGGTAAAGGCCGATTCGATCTCCGCCACCACGCGCGGCACCATGCCCGCACGCACGAAGGCCGCGTCCACCAACTTGCGCACCACGTTGTACGGGCGCGGCAAAAAGAGTTCGATGTCGCGCAGGTCGGCCAGCTTCACCGGCTGCGAGGGCGCCGGCATTGATGCGGGGCCGACCAGGAACAGCGGCTCCTTGAGCAGCGGCAAGAACGTGAGCCCGTGGATGGCCTTGTCTCCGTAGAGCACGGCGAGGTCCATGCGGCCGTTCATGATGAGCTCGCTCAGCGTAGTGCCGTAGTTCTCGTTCAGGTAGAGCAGGATGCCCGGGTGGCGCGCGCGCACGGTGCGCAGCAGCGGCAACGACAGCGCCGATGCGGCCGTGCCGGGCGCGAGCCCCACCGACACCTGGCCCGAGAGCCCTTCGCCGGCCGCCTCCATGTCGACGCGGGCCTGCTCGCACTGGCGCAGGATGATCTGCGCATGGCGGTACAGCACCTTGCCGGCTTCGGTGGGCGTCACGCCGCGCTTGGTGCGCACCAGCAGTTGCTGGCGCACTTCGCCCTCGAGCGTGGCCAGTTGCTGGCTCAGCGCGGGCTGGGCGATGAAAAGGACCTCGGCGGCCTGGGTCAGGCTGCCGATGTCCACGATCTTCACGAAATATTTGAGGCGTCGCAGGTTCACGCCTTGTCCCCAAGCAAAAGCCAAGCCTAGCACCGGCCCTGCACAGCCGGTATCAGGGCTCACCATAAGCTGCGCCTATACAACCAGTGAAAAGTCGTCTTGGCCTCGGCTGTTCGATGTGCGTACCGTTCGGTCCATGCAAGCCTCTGCACAGCAAGAACAGGAAGTCATGTGACCATGTCCCGCATTGCCGCCCGCGTGCGGCGCATCAAGCCCTCGCCCAGCACCTCGGCCGCCGACCGCGCCAACGAACTGCGCAGGCAGGGCAAGTCGATCGTGAATCTCGTGGTGGGCGAGCCCGACTTCGACACACCGCCCCACATCCGCCAGGCCGCGGCCGCCGCCATCGAGCGCGGCGCCACGCGCTACACGCTGATGGCGGGCACGGTGGAGCTGCGCGAAGCCATCGTCGCCAAGCTCGAACGCGAGAACGGCCTGCGTTATGCGATGAACGAGATCATCGCCACCAGCGGCGCGAAGAGCGCGATCTACAACGCCTTTGCGATCACGCTGGAGCCGGGCGACGAGGTGATCATTCCCGCACCCTACTGGGTGTCGTACCCCGACATGGTGCTCGCCTGCGAAGGCACGCCCGTTACCGTGGCCTGCCCCGAATCCCAGGGCTTCAAGCTCGCGCCCGCGCAGCTCGAGGCAGCCATCACGCCGCGCACGCGCTGGCTGCTGATCAATTCGCCGAGCAACCCGACCGGTGCGAGCTACACGGCCGCAGAATACCGCGCGCTGGCCGAAGTGCTGGAACGCCATCCGCACGTGATGGTGATGACCGACGAGATCTACGAGCACATCCGCTTCGACGGCGAGGCGACGCCGCACCTGCTTGTGGAGGCGCCCGCGCTGCGCGATCGCACGCTGATAGTGAACGGCGTCTCCAAGACCTATGCGATGACCGGCTGGCGCATCGGCTATGCGGCCGGCCCGGTGGACCTGATCAAGGCGCTGGACACGCTGCTGTCGCAGTCCACCGGCAACTGCTGCTCGGTGAGCCAGGCGGCCGCGGCTGCTGCATTGAATGGCGACCAGGGCTTCGTGGCCGAGAGCGTGGCCGTGTACAAGCAGCGGCGCGATCGCACGCTGGCGCTCATCAACGACATTCCCGGCCTCAGCTGCGCCACGCCGCCCGGTGCCTTCTACCTGTACATCAACTGCGGCGGCCTCATCGGCAAGACCACGCCCGAAGGCAAGCGCCTGAACGAAGACGGCGACGTGGTGATGTACCTGCTCGAAAGCGAAGGCGTTGCCGTGGTCGCGGGCACCGCGTACGGCCTGTCGCCCTACTTCCGTCTTTCCATTGCCACGTCGATCGAGACGCTGGAAGAAGGCTGCACGCGCATCGCCCGTGCAGTGGCCGCACTGCGCTGACGCGCGCCGAAGAACTCACAAGGACCAGTCATGCCCTACAAAGCCATCCGCAAGAACCCGTCGGCCCTGCAAGTGGCGCCGGCCATCATCGCCGCGCTGCAGGACATTCCGGTGGCCGCGCTCAGCGACAACCTGCACCGCAACATCGGTAGCGTCGGCCTGCAGCCCTACCACCGCCCCGGACACAAGACCATGGCGGGCACGGCAGTCACCGTGAAGACGCGCGGCGGCGACAACCTCACGCCGATGCGCGCCTTCGAGTTCTGCCGGCCCGGCGACGTGCTGGTGATCGATGCGGGCGGCGACATCACCAACGCCGTGATCGGCGGCATCCTGTCGTTCTATACCGCGACCATCGGTACCGCGGGCCTGGTGCTCGACGGCGCCATCCGCGACGTGGCCGAGATCCGCGAGCGCGACTACCCGGTGTATGCGCGCGGCGTGAACCATCGCGGCCCCTACAAGGACGGCCCCGGCGAGATCAACGTGCCGGTGTCGGTCGGCGGCATGATCGTGAACCCGGGCGACATCGTGGTGGGCGACCAGGACGGGTTGCTGGCCTTCTCCCCCGACGAGGCCGAGTTGCTGATCGAGAAGGCTCGCGCGCACCTGGAGACGGAAGCGCGCACGATCCAGGCGATGAAGGAAGGACGCTGGGACCGCTCGTTCCTCGATGCTCTCGAGGCACGCTGCGCCAATTGAAGCGGTCAGGCGCCTGAGGCGCCGCCGCTGACCAGCGCCCACAGCGCTTCCGCCACCGGCGCCATGTGCGCCTGCTGGCGGTACAGCCGGATGTCCACCGGCACGCGCCAGCCACCCGCGCCGGCGTCGACCAGCGTGCCGCTGCGCAGGTCTTCGGCCACCAGGCTCATCGGCAGCCATGCGAGGCCACGGCCTTCGAGTGCCATGGTGCGCAGCAGCGCGGCATGGTGGGCCGTGAAAACGATCGACAGCGACGCAGCGAAGTCCTTGCCGAATTCGCTGTCCTGCATGGCCCGCATGATCCGGCCCAGTCCCGAGGCATCGCTGTAGGCCAGCACGGAAGGCGACTGGCCTGCGCCCAGCGCATGCAACGGAGCGCCATTTGCATCGGGCGCGCTCACGGGCACCAGCACGTCTTCGCTCAATCGCTGAACGGGGTAGCCGGTGTCGTCGAGCCGCCCCGGCGCGCCTGCGTGTCCGTGGCACAGCACGAACTGCACGCGGCGCTGCAGCATCAGGTCTTCGCAGGCGTACGAGCTGTCGGAAACGGTCTGGATCGGGCCCATGCTCAGGCGCGATTCCACGCTGCCCAGCCAGCGCGGGAAGAAGGTGAGCGACAGCACGTGCGTGGCGGCGAAGCTCAGGCTGGCGGCATCCAGGTCATGCGCGGCACGGGCCTTGATGCGGGCGGCTTCGAGGCCGGCGAGCACTTCCTGCAGCAGGGGCTGAAAGCGCTTGCCCGCCGCCGTGAGCGCGGTGGGGTGCCCGCTGCGGTCGAACAGGTCGACGCCCACCCACTCCTCCAGCGATCGGATATGGCGGCTGAAGGCGGGCTGCGCGATGGAGCGCGCCTGCGCGGCACGCGAGAAATTGCCGGACTCGGCCAGGGCCAGGAAATCTTCCAGCCATTCGAGGTCGAGGGGTCGGTTGCCGGGGCCCATGCGCAGCGCAGTTGAATAGTTGTATGCGATTCGAGTATTGGACGGCTCGCGCCCCGCCGGCAAAAGATGCACCCATTCCTGCACCTTGAACCACAACGGAGACACAGCATGCCTTCCATCGCGAATTATCGCGGGATCATCCCCGCCATTTCCTGCCCCTTCACGGCCGACCACCGCATCGACGAGCCGGCGCTGCGCAAGCTGGCCTCGTGGCTGGCCGGCCATGACGGCGTGGTGGCGATCATGACCAATGGCCACACCGGCGAAGTGTTTTCGCTGACGCCCTCGGAGCGCGCCGAGGTGACGCGCATCGTCGCCGACGAGCTGCGCGGCCGCACGCCGGTGATTTCTTCGATCGTGTGCGAAGGCCTGGCCGAGGCTGCCGAGCATGCACGCGCCGCGCAGGCTGCCGGCGCGGTGGCGCTCGACGTGATGCCGCCGCACCACTGGCTGCGCTTCGGTTTCACGCCCGGCCATGCGCTGCAGTACTTCGAGGCCATCCACCGCGCCGCGCCGGAGCTGGACCTGGTCTGCCACGTGTACCCGGCCTGGACGCGCGCCTCTTACTCGTCGCAGCTGCTGGCCGAGCTGGCGCGCCTGCCCTACCTGCAGGCCTTCAAGGTAGGCCAGCGCGACATGAACAAGTACGCCCGCGACATCCAGGCGATCCGCGAGGCCGATGCATCGAAGGCCATCCTGACCTGCCACGACGAGTACCTGCTGGCCTCGATGGTGCAGGGCGTGGACGGCGCGCTGGTCGGCTTCGCGACCTTCATTCCGCAATTGATCATCGACCTGTGGAACGCGGTGAAGGCCGGCGATTTGAAGAAGGCGATGGCGGTGCAGGCGCTCATCACGCCGCTGAAAGATGCGGTGTACGGCGGCGGCGAGCCGACCGGCGAGGCGCACGCGCGCATGAAGGGCGGCATGTTCCTGGCCGGCGTGCTCGACAACGCCACCGTGCGCCCGCCAACGGAAGCGCCGAATGCGCGCGAGATGGATGCATTGCACGCCGCCGTGCAGCAGGCCGGCCTGTCGAAGCGCTGAGCCCACGGGGCCGCGACACCCGCGATGCCCCGATGAAAAAACACAAGGAGACAAGAGACATGCAACGCAACCATTTCCTGCGGGCCACGCTGGCCGCCCTCGCGCTGGCCGCGGCATCCACCGCCGGCTTCGCCCAGACCTGGCCCAGTCGCCCGGTGCGCATGGTGATTCCGTTTCCGCCGGGCGGCACGCTCGACACCATCGGCCGCCTGCTGGCGCAGAAGCTCGGCGAGCAGACGGGCCAAAGCTTCATCGTGGAGAACCGCGCGGGCGGCAACGGCGTCATCGGCGCCGACGTGGTGTCGAAGGCGCCGGCCGACGGCTACACGCTACTGTTCAACGCCTCGACCTTCACGACGGCGCCGATGACCATGAAGGCCGTGCCCTACGAAGTGGTGAAAGACTTCACCCCCGTGGCCCTGGTGGCCAAGGCGCCGCTGTCGGTGGCCGTCAACAAGAACCTGCCTGTGACGGACGTGAAGTCGCTCATTGCGTACGCCAAGGCGCACCCGGGCAAGATGACCTTCGCGGTGGGCTCCATCGGATCGGCGGGCCATCTGTCGACCGAACTGCTCAAGCGCGCGGGCGGCGGGCTCGACTACCTGATCGTGCCGTACAAGGGCACGGCGCCCGCGTTCCAGGACCTGATCGGCGGGCAGATCGACGGCTTCATCGACCCCATCCTCGGCTCGCTGCAGTACCACAAGAGTGGCATGGTGAAGGTGATTGCCGTGACCTCGGCCACGCGCGCCGCGAGCCTGCCGAACGTGCCCACGGTGGGCGAGAGCATTCCGGGGTACGAGTTCTACAGCTGGTACGGCCTGTGGGGGCCTGCCAAGCTGCCAGCCGCCGTCACGCAGCGGCTGAACGCCGAGGTCAACAAGGCGCTGGGCACCGACATGCGCGAGACGCTGAATGCGCAGGGCCTGCTGCTGACGCCGGGCAGTGTCGAAGACTTCGTGAAGTTCCAGGCCGACGACATGGCGCGCTCCAAGAAGATCATCGTGGAGGGCAACATCCATGTCGAATGAGGCTGCCCCGCATGCAGTGGTGACGGGCAGCAGCGGAGGCATCGGCCGCGCCATTGCGTCGCAGTTGCTCGAAGCGGGCTGGCGCGTGAGCGGGCTCGACCTGGCCGCACCCACGTTGTCTCACGCGGGCTTCGTGCACGTAGCCGCCGACCTGTGCGATGCCGACGCCATCGCGCGCACGGCCTCCGCGCTCCAGAACGCCGATGCACTGGTGCATGCGGCCGGCGTGCTGCGCGTCGGCCCGCTGGGCTCGCTCGACCACGCAGGCGGCGAACTCATGTGGCGCCTGCACGTCGACGCCGCCACGCGGCTGGCCGATGCCCTCGTGCCCGCGATGGCTGCGCGCGGACACGGCCGCGTCGTGTTCGTCGGCAGCCGCGTCGCACAGGGCTTGCCCGGGCGCGGCCAGTACGCCGCGACCAAGGCGGCGCTGATCGCGCTCGCGCGCAGCTGGGCCGCGGAGGTCGCGGCCCAGGGCGTGACCGTCAACGTGGTGTCGCCCGGCGCCACGCAAACCTCGATGCTGCAGGACCCGGCCCGCGCGGGCAGCGCGCCGCGCATGCCGCCTATCGGCCGGCTGATCCAGCCCGAGGAAATCGCTGCGCTCGTGGGCTTTCTTCTGTCGCCGCCAGCGGCGGCCATCACGGGGCAGGACGTCGCCATCTGCGGCGGCTCGTCGCTGCACCGCTGAACGTCTTTTGCTTTCTCCATCCCCCGAATCCGACCATGAAAATCGTCAACATCCTCGAATCCACCCGTCCCATCAAGTCGGACATCCGCAACGCCTACATCGACTTCTCGAAGATGACCCTGAGCCTCGTGGCCGTGGTCACCGACGTGATCCGCGACGGCAAGCCCGTCATCGGCTATGGCTTCAACTCCAACGGCCGCTATGGCCAGGGCGGGCTGATCCGCGAGCGCTTCCTGCCGCGCCTGCTCGAAGCCGAGCCCGCGTCGCTGCTCGACGAAACCGGCGACAACCTCGATCCGCACAAGATCTGGGCCCGCATGATGATCAACGAGAAGCCCGGCGGCCACGGCGAGCGCTCGGTGGCCGTGGGCACCATCGACATGGCCGTGTGGGACGCCACCGCCAAGATCGCGGGCAAGCCGCTCTACCAGTTGCTGGCCGAGCGCTACGGCAACGGCACGCCGAACCCGCGCGTGTTCGTCTACGCAGCGGGTGGCTACTACTACCCCGGCAAGGGCGTGGAAGGCCTGCAACGCGAGATGACCAGCTACCTTGAGCGCGGCTACTCGGTGGTGAAGATGAAGATCGGCGGCGCCACGCTGGCCGAAGACTGCGAGCGCATCGAGTCGGTGCTGAAGATCCTCGGCCCCGGCCAGCAACTGGCGGTGGACGCCAATGGCCGCTTCGACCTGAAGACCGCCGTCGACTACGGCCGCGCGCTGTCGCAGTACCCGCTGTTCTGGTACGAGGAAGCCGGCGATCCGCTCGACTACGAGCTGCAGGCGAAGCTCGGCGAGGTGTACGCCGGCCCCATGGCCACGGGCGAGAACCTGTTCTCGATGCAGGACGCGCGCAACCTCATCCGCCACGGCGGCATGCGGCCCGACCGCGACTGGCTGCAGTTCGACTGCGCGCTGAGCTACGGGCTGGTGGAGTACCTGCGCACACTCGACATGCTGAAGGAGAACGGCTGGTCACCCTCGCGCTGCATTCCGCACGGCGGCCACCAGATGTCGCTCGCCATTGCGGCCGGCCTCGGGCTCGGCGGCAACGAGAGCTACCCCGACCTGTTCCAGCCCTACGGCGGCTTCCCCGATGGCGTGAAGGTGGACAACGGCTACGTCACGCTGCCGCCGCTGCCGGGCATCGGCTTCGAGGGCAAGGCCGATCTCATTGCGGAGATGCGGGCGCTTGCGAGCTGACGAAAGAAAGTCTCACGGCTGGAAGCCGGAGCGGCGGACCACTGGCTCCCATTGCGCACGAAAGGCCTTCAGCATCTGCGCAGTCTCGGCCGCATTGCTGATCACGGGCGTGATGTAGAGCGCGTCGGCCGCCTTCTGCAGGCCCGGGTCTTTCATGACGTCGCGGATCGCGTTGGCCAGCAGTTGCACCTTGGCGTTCGGCATGGTGCTGGGCGCGAAGAAGGTGTTCCAGCCGTCGGCATCGATCTTCATGCCGGCCTCGCGGAAGATGGGAATGTTGGGCGCGAAGCTCGCGCGCTTCTTGCCCGAGGTGGCCAGGATGCGGATCTTGCCGGCCACGTGCTGGGGATAGAGCGAATCGAGCGTGTCGATGGCAATGGGCAGGCTGCCGCCGCTCAGGTCGGCCGCCAGAGGCGCCGAACCGCCGTAGCCCTTGATCTGCGGCTGCACGCTCAGCGCATCGCCCACCATCAGGCCGAAGAAGTGAGGCAGGCTGCCAGTGGCAGGCACGCCGAAAATCGCCTCTTCCGGATGTGCCCACAGCCGGCTCACGAGAAACATCGCGCGGTCGAGCTGGAGCTTGTTGCCGACCGCCAGCGCAAAGTCGTAGCTGCTGACTTGCGACACGGGCACGAAGTCCTTGTCGGGGTCATAGCCCGCGTCCTTGAAGACCAGCGGCGCGACCACCATCACGGCGGGGTTGCCGAGCATCAGCACGTTCTGCCCCGCGGGGGCGCGCTTTACTTCCTTGGCCGCGAGCCGGCCGCCCTCGCCCGGACGATTTTCCACGCTCACCTGAACGCCGAGCTTGGGCGTCAGCCGCTCGGCGATCAGGCGCGCGATGCGGTCGGTGCTGCCGCCCGGCGCATAGCCGACCACGAGGGTGAGTGGCCCGCCGTCCAGCGCCTGGGCGTGGACCATGGGAGCGCAAGCGGCCAGGGCAATGCCCCACGCCATGATGAGCTTGCGCCTGGAAAGGAATGCGGGCATCGGATCTCCTGCGAGCGGTTGTCGTGAACGGGGGCGCGCGAGTTTTCACGGCGAAAATCGCGCGCCAAGACTGTTTCCGTTCGTTCAAATTTGTTACCGGTTTATACGTATGGGCAAACAGTTGATCTAATCAACTACCAGTGCTCCGAGGCGGGCGAACCACACTCCCCATCCCATTTTTCATACGTATGCAACAAGCTTTTCCCGATGCAGCAGCGTTGCGCGCGCCCCGTTCCCTGAACGACCTGCTGCTGTACCGCCTGGCGCGAGCCATGCGCTCGGGCAACGGCATGGCGACCCGCCTGGTCGAAGGAGGCTTCGGCATCACGCGCCGCGAGTGGGGAATGATCGCCACGCTGGCGCAGGAGGGCGAGATGACTGCGTCGACGCTGGCCACGCACCTGCACCTGGACCGCGTGCGCACCTCGCGCGGACTGCGCAGCCTCGTCGAGAAAAAGCTGGTGGTGCGGCGACAGGACGCTCAGGACCGCCGCGAAGTGCACGTGCGGCTGAGCGCTTCAGGCCAGCAGTTGTTCGGCAGGCTGTTTCCCCGGATCGCGGGGCTGAACACCGAATTGCTCGAAGGCATCGAGCCTGCGGATCTCGATGTCTTTCTTCGCTGCCTGCAGCACCTGGAGCAACGCGGAGAGCAGTTGCTCGTGCAGGGCGTTGTCATGGAGAAGGCGGACCGGCGCTCGGGGGGCACGCGGCACCGGTGGCCGGAACGCGGAGGCTGAGTCAGGCCTTCACGTCCAGCATGCTGCCGATCGAAGTGCTACCAGCGTTGGCGCGCTGCGATGTGCTGCTGCTGCCGCTGCTGCTCTCTTCCATTGAAGCCATCGCGCTCTTTTGGACGCTGGCCGTGCGCAGCGCGTTCATCTGCTGCTGCAGCATGGCAAGCCGGGCCGCCAGCGCTTCGAGCTGCAGCCGGATCGCATCGCGCGCGTCGCCCTCGGGCGTGCCGAGCAGCTGGCCCTGCGTTTTCGCGATCTGCTTCTGCGTTGCCGTGATCTGGCGCTGGATCTTCGCGAGCTCGGCGTTGACGTCGCCCCCGCTTCTGGCGCTGCCGGTCGCAGCGATGGCATTCAGCATCTGGGTCCCCTGTTGTGTCCTCAAGAGGGTTATCGGCAGTTCGGGCGAAAAATGAAGGGCCTTGCATGACCGCAATCGCGAACTAGACTGAACATGAGGGCACCCGCGGTGCCGGGGGCCAAGGAGCCTGCCATGTACAAGCGTGTTCTTGTCGCAACCGACGGCTCCGCGCTGTCGGAGCAAGCGGTCAACGCCGCCATCGACCTGGCCCTGTTGACCAACGCGGAACTGGTGAGCGTCACCGTCGCGCACATCGAGCCGGTCGGCTACTTCGAAGGCTCGATGATGCTGAGCCAGCGGGACATCCAGGCCTCCCAGGAGCATACGGACCGCGCCGCGCAGCAACTGGTCGACAAGGTCGTGGCCACTGCGGTCGCCAAGGGCGTTCGCAATCCGCAGGCCATCGTCATGAAGTCGAACCAGGTGGCCGAGGCCATCATCACGACCGCGAAGAACCAGCAGTGCGACCTGATCGTGATGGCCTCGCACGGACGGCGCAGCCTGGCGCGCCTGCTGATGGGCAGCGAGACGCTGCACGTGCTGACGCACTCGCACATTCCGGTGCTGGTGCTGCGCTAACGCGGCGGCGCGACCTTTCGCAGGCATTCCATAAGTAGCTGACTGGCGGGCGTCTGCGAGCGCCCCCGCAGCGTGATGATGCCCACCGGCGGAAGCTCGATCGGCACGTTGATCTTCAGGATGCACACCTGCCCCTGCTTCGCGAAGTGCCGGGCGACGCTTCGCGCGAGGAACCCCACGGCCGGCCGCTCATGCATGACGGACAGCGTGACAAGAAACGACGCTGTCTCGACGATGTCCGCCGGCGGCACGAGGCGGTGCTTGTAGAACATCTGGGCCAGCTTCGAGCGCGATGAAGCCCACGGCGGGGGCACCACCCAGGGCAGCTCGGCGAGCATCTTCCAGCTTGGCCTGGAAGCCTCCGCCAACGGGTGGCCGGGGCTCACCACGATGCACATCGGCTCCGTGTAGAGGGCTTCGGTCTCCAGGTCCGGCGAGGCATAGCCGGGCTCCAGCCGTCCGACGATCAGGTCGAGTTCGCCCACGCGCAGGCGGGGGAGCAAGCGCGTGAGATCGCCCTCTTCCACCATCACGGTGGTCAGTGCCGACTGCTTCTTGAGCTGCTGGATGGCCTTGACGAGCAGGCTCGGCGTCGCCACCACCATCGCGCCCACGCTGGTGCGGCCGGCGCCGCCGCTGGCCACGGCGTCGATCTCGTCGCGCGTGCGCTGGTAGTCGGCCAGCACCGAGCGCGCAAAGCGCACCACCGTGACGCCGAAGGGCGTGGGCTCGGTGCCGCGCGTGGAGCGCGTGAACAGTTTCAGATCGAACATGCGCTCGATCTCTGCCAGCATCTTCGAAACGGCCGGCTGCGTGATCGAAAGAAACTCCGAGACCCGCCCCAGGTGGCGAAACTCATCCAGCGCCACCAGCAGTTGCAGATGACGCAGCTTGAGGTTGGAACGAAGAACGCGATCGATCTGGCTCATGGCGCTTTGAGCGGGCTTTCTTCTTCATAACCTGGAGCTCATGAAGAGAGTCCGCTATTTCATTGGATGGCAATGATTGTCTCCGGAAGAATCCGCCTTGCTTGCCGAACAACGATTTCTGGAGACAACGATGAAAACCCCTCGCAACATGGCGCGGCGCCAGCTCGTGCTGGGCGGCCTCGGCGCCGCAGCTCTCGCCACCGCCCCCGCTCGCGCGCTGGCCGCCGACTACCCCGAACGCCCTCTCACATTCATCTGCCCGTGGCCCGCGGGCGGCACGGCCGACCGGTCGATGCGCATCATCTGCCAGATCGCCGCACGCGAACTCGGGCAGCCCATTGCGCTGGAGAACCGCGCAGGTGCCTCGGGAATGATCGGCACCAAGGCGCTGGCCTCGGCTCGGCCCGACGGCTACACGATCGGCCAGATACCGATTTCGGTCACGCGTTTCTCCCAGATCGGCACGGTGCAGCTCGATCCGCTGAAAGACCTCACCTACCTCGCGCGCACTTCGGGCCAGACCTTCGGCATCGCAGTGCCGGCACGCTCGCCGTTCAAGTCGCTGCGCGACGCCGTGGCGCAGGCCAAGGCCCATCCCGGCACCGTCACCTACGCACACGCCGGTATCGGCGGCGCAACGCACGTGGGCATGGAGCAGTTCGCGCAGGCCGCCGGCGTGAAGTTCAACGCCATCGCCTACAAGGGCGGCTCGGCCGCGCTGCAGGACGTGCTGGGCGAACAGGTCGACATGCTGGCCGACAGCAGTTCGTGGGCGCCGCACGTCGAAAGCGGCAAGCTGCGCCTGCTCGCCACCTGGGGCGAGGCGCGCACGCCGCGCTTCAAGGACACGCCCACGCTCAAGGAGCTCGGCTTCGACGTGGTGGTGGAAGCGCCCAACGGCATCGGTGCGCCCAAGGGCCTGCCTGCCGCAGTCGAGAAGCGGCTGCGCGATGCGTTCCGCACGGCCGTCAACAGCGAAGAGTTCCGCAAGGTGGCGGAAAGCATCGATGCACCGGTCATGTACCAGGACGGCCCCGAATACCAGAAGTACGTGCAGACCGTGTACCGGCAAGAGACCGACCTGATCCGCAAGCTCAACCTCAAGGAGCTGATGGAAAAGGGCTGATGAAGCCCTCGCCCACCGGCATCCGAACCTGCTCGAAGCAACCCCACGCCACGCCATGAACGACAGTCCCCTGCTTCGCCTGCACTCGAACGACAACGTGCTGGTCGCCAAGAGCGCCATTGCCCTGGGCGAAACGATCGCCGAGTTCGGCGTGCGCGCCAGGGCGCAGATTCCCGCCGGCCACAAGATCGCGTCGCGCGCCATCGCGGCCGGCGAGGAAGTGAAGAAGTACGACACGGTGATCGGCGTAGCCTCGCGCGACCTGCAGGCTGGCGACTACGTGCACAGCCACAACCTCACGCTGGTCGACAGCTACCGCGACCCGGCCTTCTGCCAGGACGTGCGCCCGGTGGACTTCGTGCCGGTTGCCGAACGCGCGACCTTCATGGGCTTCGAGCGGCCCGGCGGCGGCGTCGGCACGCGCAACTTCATCGGTATCCTGTCGTCGGTGAACTGCTCGGCCACGGTCATCAAGCGCATCGCCGCGCACTTCACGCCCGAGCGCATGGCCGCCTTTCCCAACGTGGACGGCGTGGCCGCCTTCGCGCAGACCAGCGGCTGCGGCATGTCGTCGCCGAGCGAGCATTTCGACGTGCTGCGCCGCACGCTGGCGGGCTATGCGCGCCACCCGAACCTGGCCGGCGTGCTGATCGTCGGCCTGGGCTGCGAACGCAACCAGGTCGATGCGCTGGTCGATTCGCAAGGGCTCGAAGCGGGCCGCCTGATGCGCACGCTGGTGATGCAGGAAGTGGGCGGCACGCGCCAGACCATCGAGGCCGGTATCCGCGCAATCGAAGAAATGCTGCCCGAGGCCAATGCCGCACGGCGCACGCGCGTCGGCGCGCACCATCTGAAGATAGGGCTCGAATGCGGCGGCTCCGACGGCTTCTCGGCCATCACCGCCAACCCCGCGCTCGGCGCGGCGATGGACGTGCTGGTGCGCCACGGCGGCACAGCCATCCTGTCGGAAACGCCCGAGATCCACGGCGTGGAATTCATGCTCACGCGCCGCGCCGTAACACCCGAGGTCGGGCAGAAGCTGCTCGACCGGCTGGCCTGGTGGGAGCGCTACGCGGCCGGCCAGAACGCGCAGTTCAACGGCGTGGTGGGCCACGGCAACCAGGCCGGCGGACTGGCCAACATCTTCGAGAAATCGCTGGGCTCTGCGATGAAGGGCGGCACCACGCCGCTTCGCGCGGTGTACGAATACGCCGAGCCGATCGAGGAACCCGGCTTCGTCTTCATGGATTCGCCGGGCTACGACCCGGTGGCCGCAACGGGGCAGATCGCCAGCGGCGCGCAGCTGATCTGCTTCACCACCGGACGCGGCTCGATGTTCGGAAGCAAGCCCGCGCCGACGATCAAGCTCGCGAGCAACACGCCGATGTTTCGCCGCCTGGAGGAAGACATGGACATCAACTGCGGCGTGGTGATCGACGGCGAACTCTCCGTGCCCGAACTGGGCCAGCAGATCTTCGAGCAGATCCTGCGCCACGCTTCGGGCGAGCCGACCAAGAGCGAGACGCTCGGACTGGGCGACCACGAGTTCGTGCCCTGGCACCTGGGCATCGTGAGCTGACTGCCTTCTTTCCCCCTTTCTCCTTCTCTCCATGCCCCTGACCCTTTCGCGCCCCGACCTGCAACGCACGGCCAACTTCATCGCCGGCGAATGGTTGCGCTCCGCTTCCGGCGGCACGCTCGATGTGACCGATCCGGCCACCGGCGCCCTCATCGCGCAGGTACCCGACTCCAGCGCAATCGACGCGCACGCAGCCGTCGATGCCGCGCATGCCGCCTTTCCCGCCTGGCGCAAAACACCCGCCAAGCAGCGCGCGCAGATCCTCAAGCGCTGGAACGACCTTGTGCTCGCGCACCAGGAAGACCTGGGCCGGCTCATCTCGCGTGAGCAAGGCAAGCCGCTGGCCGAAGGCCGCGGCGAGGTTGCCTATGCGGCCAGCTACATCGAATGGTTTGCCGAGGAAGCCACACGCGCCAACGGCGACGTCATTCCGGCGCCCGTACCGGGCCGGCGCATGTTCGCGCTGCGCGAACCGGTCGGCGTGGTCGCGGCGATCACGCCGTGGAATTTTCCGGCCGCGATGATCGCGCGCAAGATCGCGCCGGCGCTTGCCGCGGGCTGCACCGTGGTGTGCAAGCCGGCCGAGGACACGCCGCTGACTTCGCTCGCGCTTGTGGCCCTTGCCGCGGAAGCCGGCGTACCGCCGGGCGTGCTGAACATCGTCACCGCATCGCGCGAGCGCACGCCCGAAGTGGTCGATGCCTGGCTCGACGATGCGCGCGTGCGCAAGATCACTTTCACCGGCTCCACGCCCGTCGGCAAGCACCTCGCGCGCCGTTCGGCCGACACGCTCAAGAAGCTGTCGCTCGAACTCGGCGGCAATGCGCCGTTCATCGTGTTCGAAGATGCAGACATCGAGGCCGCGGTGGAAGGCCTGATGGCCGCCAAGTTCCGCAACGGCGGCCAGACCTGCGTGTGCCCGAACCGCGTCTTCGTGCATGAGGCAGTGCACGAACGTTTTTCCGAACTGCTGGTTGCACGCGTGGCGGCATTGCGCGTCGGACCTGCCGCCGACGCGGCCTCTCAGATCGGGCCGATGATCAATGCGCGCGCGGTCGAGAAGATCGAGCGCCATGTGCAGGACGCGGTGGCGCGTGGCGCGCGCGTGCTCACCGGCGGTACACGACTGCCCGAGCTCGGCTCGAACTACTTCGCACCGACCGTGCTCGCCGATACAGACGCCACCATGGCCTGCGCCTGCGAAGAGACCTTCGGCCCGGTCGCGCCGCTGACGCGCTTCTCGAACGAGGCCGAGGTGATCGCGCAGGCGAACGACACGCCCTTCGGCCTGGCCGCGTATTTCTATTCACGCGACGTGCGCCGCATCTGGCGCGTGGCCGATGCGCTGGAGACCAGCATCGTCGGCATCAACGAAGGCGCGCTGGCAGCCGAGGCCGCGCCCTTCGGCGGCGTGAAGGACTCGGGCTACGGCCGCGAGGGCTCGGTCCACGGGCTGGACGACTACCTGCACACCAAGTACGTGTGCCAGGGGCAGCTGGACTGACGGCCGGCGCCCATCCATCACCACTCTTCGACAGATCCCACATGCCCGCTCACAACCCCTTCAAGGCGGCCCTGGCCGCAAACCAGCCGCAGGTCGGCCTCTGGCTCTCGATGGCCGATCCGTACATGGCCGAGGTCAGCGCAACCGCCGGCTTCGACTGGCTGCTGATCGACGGCGAACACGCCCCCAACGACTTGCGCTCGACGCTGGCCGCGCTGCAGGCGGTGGCGCCGCATCGGGCCCAGCCGGTGGTGCGCGCCGTGCAGGGCGACACCGCGCTCATCAAGCAGTTGCTCGACATCGGCGCGAAGAACCTGCTGGTGCCGATGGTCGACACCGCCGGGCAGGCGCGTGCGCTGGTGTCTGCCACACGCTATCCACCGCGCGGCATTCGCGGCGTGGGTAGCGCAGTCGGACGCGCGTCGCAGTGGAGCGCGCGCACCGACTACCTCGACGCAGCCGACGACGAAGTCTGCCTGCTGGTGCAGGCCGAGACGGTGCAGGCGCTGGACAACCTCGCGTCGATCTGCGAGGTCGACGGCGTGCACGGCGTGTTCATCGGCCCGGCCGATCTCGCGGCCTCGATGGGCCATCGCGGCCGGCCCGGCCACCCCGAGGTGCAGGCAGCCATCGAAGGTGCGATGCGGACTATCGTGGCCTCAGGCAAAGCCGCCGGCACGCTGACCTCCGATCCGAAGCTGGCGCGCCGCTACCTCGAACTCGGCTGCACCTTCGTCGCCGTGGGCGTTGACGTGCTGCTGTACGCGGGCGCCGCGCGCAAGTTGGCGGCCGACTTCCTCGGTGCGCCGGTTTCTACTCCTGTGCCGCCTGAATCGCGCGGGGCGTACTGAGTCACGGCGGCAGCTAGCGAGATAGAGAACCCCCCGCTACGAGGAAGCAGAAGCCACGCGCGCAGTCCCCGCCCGAAACGCGTCCTCGACCGCCGCCGCATCCTGCGCGCCATCGAGCTGCGCCCGGAAACGATGTTCGGAGAACAGGCGGGCCATCAGCGCGAGCAACTGCAGATGATCGTCCTTGGCGCCGTCCTCCGGCACCGTGATGGCCAGCATTTGGGAGACCGGCTTGCCGTCCGGGGCATCGAAGGCAATCGGCCGCCTGGTGCGAATGAACAGGGTGATCGGCCGTTCGATGCCGTCGATGCGTGCGTGCGGAATCGCAAATCCGTCGCCGAGGGCGGTCGATCCAGCCTGTTCACGTCGACACAACGCGCGAAAGACTGGTGCCGGGTCGAGGCCGCGAGCACCGCAGATCGTCGCCGCAACAAGCTCGAGCGCGTGCGTTCGATCCCGGACATCGGCGTCGAACAGGATGTCCTGCGGTTGCAGCCAAGCGGCAATCTGCGCGATGTCGTGTGTCATCGAAATCGTTTCCTCGAATTTCATGAAGATGCGCCCGGTTGGAGCGCATCTACCGCAGTTCGTCCAGACGCAACACGTAGCGGTGCGACCCGAGGTAGCGCAGTTGCGGCGAACGGTGCACCAGCCCTCGATCACCGCCTTGCGCATCCACCCCACGTCCCTGAAGGAGCGCAACCGCCTGGAGCGGCATGCGCTCGAAAGGTCCCGTAAAGCACTTCGGCATCCGCAGTGCCGTGTCTGCGTGCGGAGATGCCACCCACTCCGTGCCCAGGCCGCTGTAGCTGCACAGCAGATGCACCCCGGCATGGTCAAGGTGCCAGTTTTCATCGATGTCACAGCCGCGAACCTGCAGCGTAAGGGTCATCCGGGGGCTGCCAGTGATCAGCGCGAAGCGTGTGGCGAGCATGTCGATGTCTGCCAGCAAAGCGTCTCGCCCGGGCCCACGCGGCGTGCGGGAAGTCTTGCATGCCGCCTGCAGCGCAACCGCCACATCGGCCGCGCGCAATTGCAGTTGCACCGTGGGATGCCTGGCCGGAGGCAAGGCATCCAGCCATGCAGCAATCGGGGCCTGCGGTTCGCGCCGCCACAGCGCCAGGTCGATGCCCGGTTCCAGAATGCGTTCGAGCACGTCGAT
The DNA here is from genome assembly GCF_900106655.1 of Variovorax sp. YR634. Lineage (NCBI taxonomy): Bacteria > Pseudomonadati > Pseudomonadota > Betaproteobacteria > Burkholderiales > Comamonadaceae > Variovorax > Variovorax sp. YR634. Next base: position 1,084 of record NZ_FNOL01000014.1, on the reverse strand, counting down.
GTCCTGGCCGAGCAGGATCTCCGGCGGGAGCCGCAAGGGCGCTGGCCGACTCAGGCAATCGCGAACGAAGGTCTTGCCGGAATCGGCCGTCGCATCGGCGACCACGCTCTCCAGGTCAGCCGCCATTGGCCAGACCACAACGCTGGAGATGCTCGCGCCAGCTTGTGAGGTGGCCGATCTCGCCATCGGGCGCGCATTCGAGCAGACAGTGCACCACGGAGGCATAGCTCTCCAGGGGCAGACGAATCATGAGGCGGGCGCGCGGAGCGCCATTTGCGCACGTTGCATTCACACGCATCAGGGGCTCGCAGCGCAGCACGCCGGCACCCTTGCATGCGGCGATGCCGCGCCGCACGCGGCACGCGTCGACCGACGGCACCGTGACGTCGAGCACCTTGAAAACCGTCTCGCTCTTGGCACGCACAGTGCCTGCGTATTCCCGATAAGCGGCGTAAGCCATGAAACTCCTGCAATGGAAAAGAACACGGTGTCAGTATCGGCAGGCGCGTGTGAAAACGGTGTAAACAATGCACCCTGCGGTGGAAATGCCGCGTAAATATGCTGGCTTCAGCGCTGGCCCGATCTGGAACTGGCCGTGGACGAGCAAGAGATTTCCCAGTAACCCGGGCAGCCCTCTTGCGGAACAACGCTCAACCAGCGCGCTCCGCAATGACCGCAGGAAGCCAGGAGAACTTCGGCGCCGTCCTGGCTTTCCAGGCTCTCCTGCGCGGGATCGCGCATGGGCGTGCCGCAGCAGGACCAATGCAGGCTCATGTCGGGCAAGGCGCGAGCAGCCCGAACCCACGCTGCAGCGCGGGACCAGAGCGTTTCTCCTGGAGGCATGGTGTGCACGAAGGCGGGCCGCGGCCCGCCTGTCGCCTTGGAATCAGAGCGTCTTCGTCAGCGTGAGGATGAAGCGCGCCTTGTTCGGCGAGTAGGTCGTCTGGCCGAAGGTGCCGAAGCTGAGGTCGACGCCCGGGTTGGCCACTGCGAGGTACGAGCTCTTCTTGTTGGCGCCCTGCACCGAGCCGGTCAGCGACAGGCCGTTGCCGAAGTCGTAGCTCGCGCCGACGTTGTAGTCGAC
>NZ_FNOL01000047.1:2500-5895 GCF_900106655.1 Variovorax sp. YR634 | reverse complement strand
CCAAAGCAAAAACCCCCAGTCATTTCTGACTGGGGGTTTCTGGGCTGTAAGAGCCTGACGATGACCTACTTTCACACGGGAACCCGCACTATCATCGGCGCTGACGCGTTTCACTGTCCTGTTCGGGATGGGAAGGAGTGGTACCACGTCGCTATGGTCATCAGGCATAAAGGGTTGTCTGACTGATCACATGATCAATCAAACGAATTCATAGAGTTTGGAATCAGCTTTTGGCGAATTGTTTTGAATGCGTCAACTTGGCATAACACCTTGATCAGACTGATCAAAGTTATAGGGTCAAGCCGCACGAGCAATTAGTATCAGTTAGCTTAACGCATTACTGCGCTTCCACACCTGACCTATCAACGTCCTGGTCTTGAACGACTCTTTAGGGGGCTCAAGGCCCCGGCAGATCTCATCTTGAAACGAGTTTCCCGCTTAGATGCTTTCAGCGGTTATCTCTTCCACACTTAGCTACTCGGCAATGCCACTGGCGTGACAACCGATACACCAGAGGTGTGTCCACTCCGGTCCTCTCGTACTAGGAGCAGGCTTCCTCAAATCTGCAGCGCCCACGGAAGATAGGGACCAAACTGTCTCACGACGTTTTAAACCCAGCTCACGTACCTCTTTAAATGGCGAACAGCCATACCCTTGGGACCGGCTACAGCCCCAGGATGAGATGAGCCGACATCGAGGTGCCAAACACCGCCGTCGATATGAACTCTTGGGCGGTATCAGCCTGTTATCCCCAGAGTACCTTTTATCCGTTGAGCGATGGCCCTTCCATACAGAACCACCGGATCACTATGTCCTGCTTTCGCATCTGCTCGACTTGTCAGTCTCGCAGTTAAGCACGCTTATGCCATTGCACTATCGTCACGATGTCCGACCGTAACTAGCGTACCTTCGAACTCCTCCGTTACGCTTTGGGAGGAGACCGCCCCAGTCAAACTGCCTACCATGCACTGTCCCCGATCCAGATAATGGACCTAGGTTAGAACCTCAAACACACCAGGGTGGTATTTCAACGTTGGCTCCACAAGATCTAGCGACCCTGCTTCAAAGCCTCCCACCTATCCTACACAGATCTGTTCAAAGTCCAATACAAAGCTACAGTAAAGGTTCATGGGGTCTTTCCGTCTTTCCGCGGGGAGATTGCATCATCACAAACATTTCAACTTCGCTGAGTCTCAGGAGGAGACAGTGTGGCCATCGTTACGCCATTCGTGCAGGTCGGAACTTACCCGACAAGGAATTTCGCTACCTTAGGACCGTTATAGTTACGGCCGCCGTTTACTGGGACTTCAATCAAGAGCTTGCACCCCATCATTTAATCTTCCAGCACCGGGCAGGCGTCACACCCTATACGTCCACTTTCGTGTTTGCAGAGTGCTGTGTTTTTAATAAACAGTCGCAGCCACCGATTTTTTGCAACCCATTCATGCTCCGTTGTTCACTTCACACTAATAGGGCACACCTTCTTCCGAAGTTACGGTGTCAATTTGCCGAGTTCCTTCTCCTGAGTTCTCTCAAGCGCCTTAGAATACTCATCTCGCGCACCAGTGTCGGTTTGCGGTACGGTCGTATATAGCTGAAGCTTAGTGGCTTTTCCTGGAACCTCGTTCAGTCACTTCACCAGCAAGCTGGCTCGATCGTTGGCCTCGGTATATGTGCACCGGATTTGCCTAATGCACGCCTACATCCAACTAAACCGGGATATCCAACACCCGGATGACCTATTAAGATCCGTCCCCACATCGCACTATATATCGGTACAGGAATATTGACCTGTTTCCCATCAGCTACGCATCTCTGCCTCGCCTTAGGGGCCGACTCACTCTACGCCGATGAACGTTGCGTAGAAAACCTTGCGCTTACGGCGAGGGGGCTTTTCACCCCCTTTAACGCTACTCATGTCAGCATTCGCACTTCTGATACCTCCAGCACGCTTTACAACGCACCTTCACAGGCTTACAGAACGCTCTCCTACCACTTGCAATAAATTGCAAATCCGCAGCTTCGGTAACTGGCTTAGCCCCGTTACATCTTCCGCGCAGGACGACTCGATCAGTGAGCTATTACGCTTTCTTTAAATGATGGCTGCTTCTAAGCCAACATCCTGACTGTTTTAGCCTTCCCACTTCGTTTCCCACTTAGCCAATTTTAGGGACCTTAGCTGGCGGTCTGGGTTGTTTCCCTCTTGAGTCCGGACGTTAGCACCCGGTGCTCTGTCTCCCAAGCTGTACTCATCGGTATTCGGAGTTTGCCTTGGTTTGGTAAGTCGCCATGACCCCCTAGCCAAAACAGTGCTCTACCCCCGATGGTAATACTTGAGGCACTACCTAAATAGTTTTCGGAGAGAACCAGCTATTTCCAAGTTTGTTTAGCCTTTCACCCCTATCCACAGCTCATCCGCTAGTTTTGCAACACTAGTCGGTTCGGACCTCCAGTACCTGTTACGGCACCTTCATCCTGGCCATGGATAGATCACTTGGTTTCGGGTCTACACCCAGCGACTGATCGCCCTATTCGGACTCGATTTCTCTACGGCTTCCCTATTCGGTTAACCTTGCCACTGAATGTAAGTCGCTGACCCATTATACAAAAGGTACGCAGTCACCCCTTACGAGGCTCCTACTTTTTGTAAGCACGCGGTTTCAGGATCTATTTCACTCCCCTCCCGGGGTTCTTTTCGCCTTTCCCTCACGGTACTAGTTCACTATCGGTCAATGATGAGTATTTAGCCTTGGAGGATGGTCCCCCCATATTCAGACAGGATTTCTCGTGTCCCGCCCTACTTGTCGTTAGCTCAGTACCACACAGGTCATTTCACGTACGGGGCTATCACCCGCTATGGCCAGCCTTTCCAAGCTGTTCCGTTATGTCTTGTGCTATCACTAACAGGCTTCTCCGATTTCGCTCGCCACTACTTTCGGAATCTCGGTTGATGTCTTTTCCTCGAGCTACTGAGATGTTTCAGTTCACCCGGTTCGCCTCGCATGACTATGTATTCATCATGCGATACCTTTCGGTGGGTTTCCCCATTCGGAAATCTCCGGATCAAAGCTAATTTGCCAGCTCCCCGAAGCTTATCGCAGGCTATCACGTCCTTCGTCGCCTATCATTGCCAAGGCATCCACCACGTGCTCTTATTCACTTGACCCTATAACTTTGACGTTTCCTCACGGAAACCAAAGTCAATCAAGGAATTGCCAGGTCTTTCACCTGGCGCGTTATGCCGTTACATTCAAAATTCGATTTGACTCGAAATTGAAGTTTCTTTTGACGCAATCAAAAATTCTATGTTGCTGATGGCACGGTCTGCACTAAACCTTTACGAATGTGCAGTTTCCATCAGCAACGCTGATTCGACTCTATGAATTTTTAAAGAA
>NZ_FNOL01000048.1:0-5053 GCF_900106655.1 Variovorax sp. YR634 | reverse complement strand
GAGAGATTCACGATCTTGAAGAAGCCCGAGTTCAGGATGTAGAGATTGCCGAAGCGCTCGCCCGCCTGGTAGATCGTGTCACCCGTGTGCACCACGCGGCGCTGCGGGGTGAGTTGCTCGCACAGCAGCTTCAGCGTGTCGGCGGTGTTCCGACCCGCACACTCCCAGCCGATGGTGGGCAATGCCAAGCCAGTCGGGACCGGTGCGGTCTTCGAGGGGGCGACGGTATTGAGCATCTGGATTCCTTGGTGGTCTGTCGCGTGTCGATGGATGGATGCTAGGAAGCCTTCGGCAACGCGATGACAACGGCTGGAGTCGGTGGGTAATGCTCGGTAAATGCAATGTGTCCGGCGTGTACCAACGGCATGGGGCGTGCGGCAAATCACATATGCGCATCCCCGTGCTTTGACTTGTATCAAGTCCGGGCCCATCGGGGTCCTTAGCCTTGGCAGGTCACATATCGACTATTTCCATGCCCCTCTCCCGCAAGACTTGCGCCCCCGAGGCCGCACCGCAGCTCTCGCCGCTGGAGGTGACGAGCCTGCTGTGCCGCGCGCGGCTGCTCCAGCGCGCCTCGCTGGACGGGAGCACCCCGAGGCTGCTGAGCGGCAAGAATTTGGGGCTGCTGTGCGAGATGCCGTCCGACGAGGCACAGGCGCTTTTTCGCAGCGCTGCCGAGGAAATGGGCGCGCACGTGGCCGTCATGCGCCCGGGCCTGTCGCTCGCGAACGCACAACAGGAAGTACAGAACACGGCCCGCATGCTCGGCCGTCTCTACGAAGCCGTGGAATGCCAGGGCCTGGACCCCGAACTCGTGCAGCGCATCGGCCAGCACGCCGGGATCCCTGTCTTCGATGGCGCCGCCACGAAAGCCCATCCAACCGGGCACCTTGCCGAGTTGCTCGGCGACAGGACCACGCTGGCCGACAACCGGCGCTTCGTGCTCCAGGCCCTGCTGCTGGACGCCATTGCCTGAGCCGCCTGGCGCCCAACGCGCGCACTTGATCCAGCGCAATGCGGCTGGGCCTTCCTATTCCTACAGTGAACTCCACGGTCGCAAACGGCTTTAACGCGACGACCGCTCCTCCATCCACTCACCGCAAGGAATCTCCCATGAAGACCGATACCCAATTGCGCAACGACATTCAGGCCGAGCTGAACTGGGCACCCGACGTCAAGACCTCCGACATCGGGGTGATCGTCAAGGACGGAGTGGTCACCCTCACCGGCCACCTGGCCAGCTACGCCGAGAAATACGCCGTCGAGCGCGCCGTGCAGCGCGTGCATGGCGTCAAGGCGCTGGCCATCGAATTGACGGTGAAGCTGCCCTTCGACAACCAGCGCACCGATGCCGACATCGCCATGGCGGCCGAACGCGCGCTCGAGTGGAACGTGCTCGTGCCCGACGACAAGATCCACCCCATGGTGGAAAAAGGCTGGCTCACGCTGAACGGCGAAGTCGAGTGGGACTACCAGCGTAGCGCTGCCGAAAGCGCGGTATGCAACCTGATGGGGGTGACCGGCGTGTCGAACCTCGTGAAAGTCAAGCCGAAGGTGAGTCCCGCCGACATCGAGAAGAAGATTCACGACGCGCTTTCGCGCCAGGCCGACCGCGAAGCCCGCCAGCTTGCCATCACGGTCAACGGCTCGCAGGTCACGCTGCGCGGCACGGTCCATTCTTGGACCGAGCGCGACGCGGTGCAAGGCGCCGCGTGGGCCACACCAGGTGTCACAGTGGTGGTGAACGACCTGCTCGTGGACGCCTGAGCATGCGCGTCGCGCTCGTCACCGGCGGCAGCAGCGGCATCGGGGCGGCCACGGCCGAGGCCCTGCTCGCCGCTGGCTACCGCGTGGCGGCCAACTTCGCAAGCCACGCGGAGGCCGCACAGGCTTTCACCGCGCGCACCGGCATCCCGACTTTCGGCTGGAACGTGGCGGATTTCGCCGCGTGTCAGGCCGGTGTCGCGCGCGTCGAGGCCGAACTCGGCCCCGTCGAAGTGCTGGTCAACAACGCCGGCATCACGCGCGACGCGATGCTACACAAGATGAGCGTCGAGCAGTGGCGCGAGGTGCTCGACGTGAACCTCGGCGGTTGCTTCAACATGTGCCGCGCCACCATCGGTGGCATGCGCGAGCGGCGCTTTGGCCGCATCGTGAATATGGGCTCGGTCAACGGCCTGTCCGGGCAGGCCGGCCAGACGAACTACGCTGCGACAAAGGCCGGCCTCATCGGCTTCACCAAGTCGCTCGCGCTCGAAGGCGCCTCGCGCAACATCACTGCCAACGTGGTGGCGCCGGGCTACACCGACACCCCCATGGTGGAAGCGATCGCCCCCGAGGTGATGGCGCGCATCCTGTCGGCCATTCCGGCCGGGCGCCTGGCCACGCCGGGGGAGATCGCGCGCGGCGTGGTGTTCCTCGTCGCCGACGAGTCCGCGTTCGTCAACGGCATCACACTGTCGATCAACGGCGGCAAGTACATGGCCTGAGGCGGCAACGCCCGGGCGTTTTTTCAGCGAGACCCGCCATGCATGCCATCTCCGCGACACAAGTCACACTCGATCCCTGCGTCCGGAGCGAGCCGACCATGTGCGCCATGGTGCTGAACGCAGCGCTGCTGCCGCTCGAACTGGAGCGACGCAACATCCCAAAGCCTGGGCCCAGCGAGCTTCGCCTTCGCGTTCTGGCCTGCGCGGTCTGCCGTACCGACCTGCACATCGTCGACGGCGAGTTGCCGCTGCCCGTGCTGCCGATCGTGCCGGGTCACGAGATCGTGGGCGTGGTGGAGGAAACCGGCTCAGAGGGAACAGGCTATCGCGTGGGTGACCTCGTCGGCGTGCCCTGGTTGGGCCACACATGCGGCTGCTGTGCCTTTTGCGCCGAGGGCCGCGAGAACCTCTGTGACACGCCGCGCTTCACCGGCTACCACCGGGACGGCGGCTTCGCGAGTCACGTTATTGCCGAGGCCGCGTTCTGCCTGCCACTGGCCATGCCCGAAGCCGATGCCGCCCGCATTGCCCCCCTGCTCTGTGCGGGCCTGATCGGCTGGCGCAGCCTGAAGGCAGCCGGCGAAGGCGTTCGCCGGCTGGGCATCTTCGGTTTCGGCGCCGCGGCGCACCTGGTAGCGCAAGCGGCCATTGCGCAAGGTCGCGAGGTCTTCGCATTCACCCGGCCCGCGGACCTTGCGATGCAGGCCTTCGCCCGCAGCCTCGGCGCCGTGTGGGCTGGCGGCTCGAACGAGCGGCCGCCCGAGCCGCTAGACGCGGCCATCATCTTCGCGCCCGCCGGCGAACTGGTACCGGCCGCGCTGCGTGTCGTGTGCAAGGGCGGCCGGGTTGTGTGCGGCGGCATCCACATGAGCGACATCCCGGCTTTCCCGTACCGGCTGCTGTGGGAGGAACGCAGCGTTGTCTCGGTGGCGAACCTCACGCGCGCCGATGCGAAGGAGTTCCTGGCATTCGCGCAGGCGCATCCGCTGCAGGTGCATGTCAGGACCTATCCGCTTGTGCAGGCCAACGAAGCGCTGGCCGATCTGCGCGCGGGCCGCATCGAGGGCGCCGCAGTGCTGGTGCCCTGAACGGGAGCCCGCGCGCCGGACTTCAGAGCTCCCGCGATTCGCGGTAGTCGGGCACCGTGCACGGCCAGCCGTGGCGCTCCTCGATGGCCAGCCGCAATGCATCGGCGGCCACCGGCTCTCCGTGGGTCACGAACACCCGGCGCGGAGCGCGCTGGGCATCGAGCCAGGCGAGCAGCTCGTCGCGGTCGGCATGGGCCGACAGGGTCTCGAGGTTCGCGACCTCCGCGCGTACCGGCACGTAGGCACCGTGGATCTTGATCGAGTCGGCGCCGGCCACCATGGCCGCGCCGCGCGTGCCGGCCGCCTGGAAGCCTGCAAAAAGGATGGTGTTCCTGGCGTCGGGCGCGTAGGCCTTCAGGTGGTGCAGCACGCGCCCGCCGGTGGCCATGCCGCTGGCCGACACGATGATCGATGGAAAACCCAGGGTGTTCAATCGCCGGGATTCCTCGATCGTGTTGACGATGATGGTCTTGCCCTGCATCGCGGCGCACTGTTCGGCGCTCAAGCGGTGTTCGTCCAGGTGCTTGCGATAGATGCGCGTAGCATCCGCCGCCATCGGGCTGTTGAGGTACACCGGCATATCGGGAATGCGCCGCGCCTGCTTGAGCAGCTGGATGCAATGCAGCAGCGTCTGCGCGCGCCCGACGGCAAAGGCCGGAATCACCACGATGCCTCCGCGCGCGGCCGTGCGGTTGATCACGCCCGCCAGTTCGGCCAACGTGTCCGACACCGGATGCTTGCGATTGCCATAGGTCGACTCCACCACCACGTAGTCCGCGGGTTCGGCGACTTCGGGCGGGCGCATCAGCAGGTCTTCGCTGCGCCCCAGGTCGCCCGAGAACAGGATGCTCGAGCCTTCCCAGCCGACGCGCAGGCTGCCGGCGCCCAGGATGTGACCCGCCCTGTGCAGTTGCCAGGACCAGCCGGGCCACGGGGAGCACTCCTGGCCGAGCGGGACGACCTCGAAGCGCTTGAGGGCCGCACGCGCGTCCTGCTCGGTGTACAGCGGCAATGCGGGCTTGTGCTTCGAATGGCCGTGGCGGTTGGCAAAGCCGGCGTCCTCTTCCTGCAAGCGGCCCGAGTCGGGCAGCAGCAGTTCGCAGAGTTCGCGCGTGGCCGAGGTGCAATACACCCTGCCCTTGAAGCCGAGTTGCACCAGCCGAGGCACGAAGCCGCTGTGGTCCATGTGCGCGTGCGTCAACAGCACGGCATCGATGTCGGCCGCGTCGACCGGCAGTGCCTCCCAGTTGCGCAGGCGCAGTTGCTTGAGCCCCTGGAAGAGCCCGCAGTCGACCAGCAGCCGCCGGCCCTCGTGCGTCAGCAGGTACTTCGAGCCGGTGACGGTGCCCGTGCCGCCGAGGAAGTCGATGCGCATGGGGTTCCTCAGTGCGACATCAGCACGGGCAGAGTCATCCACTGGAGCATGGACAGCGTGGCGCCGCCCATCACCCATTCGCGCGCCCGGCTGTGGCCGTA
>NZ_FNOL01000050.1:0-4438 GCF_900106655.1 Variovorax sp. YR634 | reverse complement strand
ATGCCGGTGGCGATGGCGTCGGCGGGAATCACGCCGTCGTACAGGCCCGTGGGCACCAGCCCGACCAGGTGGCTCTCGTGCACTCGAGACCACTGAGCCGCCATCGCGGCCCGCACGGGGCTGCGGACCGAGTGGTCCAGGTGAACGAATATGGTTTTGAAATTCATGGATGCTCCCACAAGGTGGTGCGCCGCGTCCTGGCGCAGGAAATTGACGTCAGACAGATGTTCGTGCGCCGGGAGCGCGCGGGGGTTGACGGCGATCAAACCAACGCCGGGTCAGTGCTTCAGCACGCACTTGTCATACAGGTGCGGTGCGCAGCCTTCGGGGTCGTAGCGGCGCTTGAGCATGGTGTAGGTGCCCATGCCGTAGGCGCTGTCGAATTCCTCGCGGGTGAAGAAGCTGTCCGAGTAGAGCGACTTGATGCCCCCCAGGCGCAACACTTCCTGTTCGACCAGGCGGTTGAAGTGCCCCGCTTCATGCGCTTCGCGGCTCTCGACCACATCCCAGAAGCCGAAATTGACGTACAGCGTGCCCGCGTCGAGCGGGTACAGCGCAAAGCAGGCGCCAGGGTCCGGCACGTGCAACGGGCAGATCCAGACCGGCAGGATACCGATCTCGCGCTGCAGGAAGTCCAGGAAGGCCGGCGCCGAGCGGATCGGGACGTCGACGTCCTGGATCACGGATTCGGTGTGCAGCCCGTGACATGCTGCTATGCGCCTTGTCACGCCCCAGCGGGCATTCATGCGCATGAGCCGCGTGTAGGTACGGGAGTTGAGGTGCTCACGGCCGAACAGGCGACGCACCAGCGGGTTCTGCGCGCCGAAGTTGCGCGAACACCAGAACCAGTCCGTGTCCCAGCGCCACAGGTAGTCGTGCACGCTGAGGTAGTCGACCGGCATCTCCAGCAGCGAGCGGTAGTAGATGCGCTCGAACTCATAGTTGCTCAGCCAGGGGGCGGTGTTCTCGAAGCGGGCGATGTTCAGCACCATCGACCGGGGGCCGAACACCACGCCGTCGACAAAGTCGGCATCGCCCTCGCAGGCCTCGGCCAGCGCCGCGAAGAACTCCTCGGGATGTTCGTATGCGATGTGCTCCACGCGCACATAGGGCTGCACGGGCAGCGTGCGCAGCACCAGCCGCAGTGCATAGCCGAGCGAACCGTAGGAATTCGGAAAACCGAAGAACAGGTCGCGATGCGCGTTGTCGGGGGTGCAGTGGACGATGCGGCCGTCCGGCAGCAGCACGTCGAGTTCCAGCATCGAGTGGTGGACCAGCCCCTGGCGCATCGACGTTGCCTCTATGCCCACGCCCGCCACCGCCCCGCCCACGGTGATGGTCTTGAGCTGAGGCACCACCGCCGGCATCATGCCGTTCTGCAGCGTTGCAGCCACCAGGGCCTCGTAGGTGGCCATGCCTTCGACCTCGACCGTGCTGCATGCGGTATCGATGTCAATGACATGGTTGAAATCGCCGAGGTCGATGAGGCGCCTCGAGCCGGCCTGGCGGTCGCGGAACAAGTTGGAAGTGCGCTTGGCCAGTGCGATCGGCGGCGCCGGCCCCGCGCCGTCTTCGCGAATGGCCGTCATGAGACGGCTCTTGCGTTCCTGGTGGGCCAGCGCCTCAGTGCCGCGGCTCATACAGGTGCTCCCTGCCCATCGGGTAGCTTTGCGGCGTCACATTGCCCTTGCTGAAGACGATCTGGTACAGATGCGTGTAGCCCACCGGCGAGCGGAACATCTCGGCGCAGCCGATCAGGTAGGTGCGCCAGATGCGCCGGAAGCGTTCGTCGAAGCGCTGCGGGTCGAGGATCTGTATGGCAGGCCAATGCGTCTCGAAGCGCTCGGCCCAGGCATCGAGCGTGGGTGCGTAGTGCCGGCGCAGGTTCTCGATGTCGAGCACCTCCAGGCCGCTGCGCTCCATTTCCACGATCACGTCGGCCAGGCTGGGAATCCAGCCGCCGGGGAATACGTGCTTGCGTATGAAGAGCTCCGTATCGAAGCGCCCCACGTGGCCGATGAAGTGCAGGATGCCGAGCCCGCCGGGCTTGAGGAACTGCGCGTGCGCCCGGATCACCTCGGGCAGTTGGTCGCGGCCCGCGTGCTCCAGCGTGCCGATGGATACGACCTTGTCGTACTGCTCGTCGACGTCGCGGAAGTCGGCTTCGCGCACCTGCAGCGAGGCTTCCAGTCCGCGCCGTTCGATCTCGTCGCGCAGCCATTCGACCTGCTCGGTGGTGGTGTTGAGGCCGACGCCGGTGGTGCCGATCTTTTCCTGCGCGCGGAACATGAAACCACCGAAGCCGCAGCCGATGTCGATGAAGCGGTCTTCGCGCTTCAACATGATCTTGCGGCACACGTGGTCGATCTTGCGGCGCTGCGCTTCCTCCAGGCTGCGGGTGCCCTCGGGCCAGTAGCCGCAGGTGTACATCATCAGCGGATCGTCGAGCCACGGCCGGTAGAAGCCGGTGCCGAGGCCATAGTGCGCGCGTGCATTGGCCTTGGCATGGGCCGGGTCCCGGTTGGAGTGGCGCAGCTCGTGCAGGCTGTTCTCGATGCCGTTGAGCGCACCGGCCTGCTGGTCGAAGCCGGCGACCATGCCGGCCGCCAGGGCGGTGCCGAAATCGCCCTCGACGTCCACTTCCTGGTCGAAGTAGGCCTCCATCAAACCGATGTGCCCGCGCGTCGCCGTGGCGAACAACGCTGCCTCGGTATGAAAGGTGATGGTGAAGACCGGTGGGCCCTCGCCCACGCCATGGCGGCTGCCGTCGGGCATCACAACGGCGAAGCGCGTCGCGGCGCGCTGGCCGATGCCGTCGAGCATGTTGCGCAGTGGAAGGGACAGCATCGCGCGTCTAGCCGTCCAGCGGTACGCCGCCGCCGAAGCGGCAGATCCACTGGTCCATGAGTTCGCGCTGCACCGCGCCCATCGAGCGCTGCCAGGCCGCCAGCATTTCCCATTGCTCGCGCTGCGCCAGCAACATGCTCTTGCCGACGGCCATCTGCCAATTCATCACGGATTGAAGGTAGCCGGCTCCGAATGCAGTCGGGATCGTCGGGGTTATGGAAAAGGCGTCGTTGGGCATGAGAAATGTCTCCATGAGCTGAAAGTTCGTTCTGGGCACGGGCGATGCTTCGTCAGGCCGGTGCGCCGCGGATCGCACTGCGCAGACGCGCCGAGGCCTGGCCGACTTCGGCTTCTACGGCCTGCCATTGCGCCGCGTCCGCGGCCTCCATTTCGGCCAGCTTGTCTTCCACGACCTGCTGGCGCTGCCGCAGCGCGAGGATCTGCAGTTCCAGGTCGACCCTGCCTTCCGCACTGCGATGGGCAGAGATGCGCTCTAGCCGGGCGATGGTCTGCCGGGCTCGGTCCACATCCTTCTGCGCCTGCTCGACGATAGTGCTCTGCGTACGGGTGATGGGGGCATGGACAAAGGCTGGCTGCGCAGCCAGCGACAGTCGGTCCGTATCCGGAAGCACGAGGCGGCTTCCGTGCACCTGCAGTTGCGCCGCGGGAACGGCGACAAGGCGCCTGGATGCTCCGAGGGGATTGCCCGTGACGACGATCAGGAAGGTTACGTGCTTGTCGGTGCCGACGATCAGGTCGAGCGCCTTGCCGAGCTTGTCGCCCGACGCGTTGTACACGGACCGTCCGAGGATGCTCTGCTTCGCGCTCCATCCAGCGATCACCAGCTCGGATTCGGCTGTCGTGGAGCTCAGCCGCCTGGTACCTGCCACCTGGGCGCCCGCAGTACCGGCGAGCGCGAGCGCCATGCCCAGAACGACGATGTTTCCAGTTGTCTTCATGGGTGCTCCCGACTCATCAGGTCTTCATGGGCGTTGCCATGCCCGCATGCACCGAGAAGTAGCGACGCGCCAGCGCGACCAACTCGTTGGTGCTCATGTGCTCCACCGTCTCCCAACCGACGACGTGCTGCGCCAGCTCAGGGCGGTGCTTCTCGACGTAGTGACGGAAGTCAGCTTGCGCTGTATGGGAGCCGGCAACCAGTACCTCGGCAACCCCCTTCATCGCATCGCACACCTCGCCGAAGAACTCGTGTTCGCTGCGCACGTTGCTGCCATGCTGTCGCGTGCAGTGGACATGCTCCCTAACCTGCTGCGCAAGAACCTGCGAAGCGTCGAACTGAAGGACTTGCGCTGCGTGGTGATCGACCCAGGCGACTGCATGAAAAAGCGACATTGAAGAACCCGTTGAAAAGAGGAAATGGAAGAGACGGAAGGAAATTCCGGCAGGCGCAAGGGCCCTACGCTTCGATGATCACCTTGAGCGCATGCGTCTCGGCGGCGCGCCCGAAGGTGTCGTAGGCATCCAGCACCTGGTCCAGCGTGAAGCGGTGCGTGATCAGCAGGGCCGGGTCCACCTTGTGGGACTGCACCGTCTTCAGCAGCATCGGCGTGGACACGGTGTCGACCAGCCG
>NZ_FNOL01000051.1:0-3868 GCF_900106655.1 Variovorax sp. YR634 | reverse complement strand
AGCAGCAGAGGCAAGCATGAACAACGTCCTGGTGATCGTCTATTCCTACACGGGCACTTCCCGCCAGGTCGCGGAGCTCCTGTGCAGCCAGCAGAGCTGGCAACTCGCGAGCGTCACCGAGGTGCGCCCTCGCAGCGGCGCCCTCGGCAGCTTGCGTTGCGTGCTCGATTCATTCTTCCGGCGACAGCCCGCCATTCACTACGACGGTCCGCCGCCCGGCGACTTCGATGCCGTCGTGCTGGTGTCGCCGATCTGGATGCTGCAGCTCGCCGGCCCCATGCGCAGCTTCGTCGCGCGCCAACGCTATCGGCTGCCCGACGTCGCCGTGCTCTCGGTCATGGGTGGCCAGGGGGCACCGAACGCGGCAGCAGAAATCAGCGACTTCATGGGCCGCGCGCCGATCCTGAGCTCTTCGGTCACGATGCGCGAGGTCGATGACGGCGGCTGTGCAGCGCGTCTTCAGGCCTTCGGCACCGCCGTCAGAAGCGCGGAAGATTCGCGAGACGTGGTGCGCCCGGTCACGCTGTCGCCGCAATCGATCTGAGGGGCGGCATCCAATTGATGACCGCCCTTCTCTTTCCGGTCGGCCTGCGGCTACCGGCCTAGAGGGCCGGCCCCAGGCCGATGGGCGCGGGAACGATATTCACGATGCGCGTGAAGAGCGCGTTGTATTCGAGGTCGGGCACGTGCCCGGTCATGGGGTCGCGGTTCTGCGCGAAGGCCTCGTCCAGGTCGCGCCAGTCGTTCTCGGTCAGCACCCGCTCGGCCAGCGGCAGGATCTCTCGCTCCTCCAGCGCCATGTGGCTCAGGTAGAAGTCGACATATTCGCCGACCGTTTTCTCGAATTCTTCGCGCCGCGACTCGCCCAGCATCTCGAACGCGAGCAAGGCGTGCTCGACGTTGCGGATCCTGCGTTCACCCTTGGCATGGTCGCCGTCGAGCTTGTCGAGCAGATCCCGCGAGATCGGCGTCCTGGCGCGCAGCTTGGGAAACAGCAGTTCGGTCTCCTTGCGGTGGTGGCGCTTCTCCGGAAACTCGTCCACGTAGAAAAGCATGGCTCGCAGCGTCGCGAAATCGGGCAAGGTGCCCTTCTTTCGGTGTTGCTCGAGCAGCATGACGATGGAACGGAGCACGGCGGCGAGCGCGGCGTGCTCCTGGCGAATGATGCGAACGGTGGCGTGGGTCATGAGGGTTGTCCTGTGCATGCCTCAAGGGTCGCGCTTTCATTCACGCGCGGGTTTGTTCCAGATCAAGTCCCGTCCAGTCGCAGCTTCGCACTTGATCAATGTCAAGCCGCGCGGAGCGCCCGTGCGGATACTGGACCGATCCATTCAACAAACCGGAGTCGTGCCATGTACCAGCGAATTCTTGTTCCCATTGACGGCAGTTCCACATCCAGCCATGGCCTGGCCGAAGCCATCAAGCTGGCAAAGCTCACGGGCGGACGCCTGCGCCTGGCGCACGTCATCGACGAGCTGTCCTTCGCGCTGGCCATGGATGCCTACGCGGGCCATGCCGGCAACTGGCTCGAAGAGCTGCGCGGCAACGCCACGAAGCTGCTCCAAGCCGCGCGGGCCACGGCTGCGGGAGCAGGCGTCGAAGCCGACACAGTGCTGCTCGACAGCTTCAAGGGCACCGTGCACGACCAGGTCATCGCCGAGGCGGAAGCATCGAAGGCCGAACTGATCGTGATCGGCACTCACGGCCGTCGAGGAATCGGCCGCTGGGTCATGGGCAGCAGCGCGGAGCACATCCTGCGCCTGTCGCCCGTGCCGGTGTTGCTGGTGCGTGCTCCCGAAAGCGCGAAGACCGAACACGAGCGTTTCACACTGCCGAGCGGGACGCTCGCCAGCCAGTGAGGGTTCAGCGGTTCGCGGTCGCAGCGCGCCAGCGCGCGGCGACCAGCGCGATGTCTACGGTGTCTTCCGTGGAGACCTCGATGGCCAGCGCGCGCTCGTCGGCCTCCAGCGGGTCTTGCCATTCAAACTGACGCTCCAGCACTGCGAGGCCGGCTTCCGAGGCGTCCGTGCCTGCCGCGTCGCGCTCGGCCACACGGCGGCGCAACGTGGCCGGGGTTGCGCGGCAATCCAGGATCGTGAAAGGCACGCGGAGCTCGGTTGCCAGGGCTTCGAAGCTGCGTCGCTCGGCGCCGCGCAGGAAGGCCGCGTCCACGATCACCGGGTAGCCCGCCAGCAGCGCATCGCGGGCGCAGGCGCGCAGCCTTTCGAAAGTCCGCAGGGTTGCCTGCGCGCCGTAAATGTCGAGCCCAAGGGCGACGGATCGCGCCAGCGGATCGAGGCCATACAGGCGCTTGCGCTCCACGTCCGACCGCACGCGGACAGCGCCCGCGGCGCACAACAGTTGCAAGGCAACGCTGGATTTCCCCGAGCCCGACAAGCCGTGCGTGATCATCAGGCGGGCGCCCTCCTCCGGCTGCGTCGTCAGCCGCGTCGCGCAGGCAAGGTAGTCGGGGCGGGCCTCGCCATCCGGGGGCCTTGGACCCAGCCCCGTGGCCATCGCCCGCACCAGCGCCCGATAAACCTCGTAGAAGCGCCACACCTGCAGGCCCGGGTAGTCACCGCTGTGCTGCATCCAGGCATCCAGGAAGCGGAATGCAAGATCGTCGTGGCCATGGGCCTTCAGGTCCACAGTGAGGAATGCAAGGTCGCTCATCACGTCGATCCAGCGCAGCGCCGGGTCGAACTCGATGCAGTCGAAGGGCATGAGCGCACCGTCGACCAGGACCACGTTGGCCGTGTGCAGGTCGCCGTGGCATTCACGTATCGAGCCGCCCTGTTGGCGGGCGATCCATGCCATGCGCAGCACCTGGCCCTGCTCCCGAATCCACGTGTCCAGCGCGGCAAGGGTGGCGAGACGGCTGTCGTCGCCCTGTGCTCGCAACGCGGCCAGCACATCCGTAGCCGCTCGAACGATCGAGTCGGGGCTGCCGAAGCCTGACACCGGCGTCGCTTGCTCCGCAGCCGCGTGCAAGGCGGCCAGCCGCTGTGCGAAGCCGTCGAGCAGCGCGGGCTGCAGCCGGTCTTCCACCAGCAGATTGCGCAGCAGCGACGAATCGGGGAAACGCAGCATGCGCACCACATGGTCGATCACCGTGCCGGCGCCGCCGATGCGCGGCGACTCGCGCGTGCCGCAGACCGGTGCCACGTCGATGTAGAGCGAAGGAGCAAAGCGTCGGTTGAGGCGCAGCTCCTCCTCGCAGAAGTGCTTTCGGGCCTCGACGCTGCCGAAGTCCAGGAACGGCAGGCGTACCGGCTTCTTGAGCTTGAAGGCCTGCGTCTGCGTCAGCAGCACCCAGGAAATGTGCGTCTCGACCAAGGCCACGGGTTGCCCGGTCTCCCGCTGGAGTTGCTCTCGCAGTGCGTTGACCAGTGTGGTGTCCATGTGGCGTGTTTGCGATTCAACGACTTCAAAGAATAGCGAAAAGACGCCAAGGCGCCCTGCCGCCTCAGTGCGCCATCAAGACCGGCACCGTCATCTGCGCGAGGATCTGCCGCGTCACGCCGCCAAGGATCCGCTCGCGCAGGCGCGAGTGGCTGTAGCCGCCCATCACCAGCAGGTCGGCGCTCAGGTCCGAAACCCGCGACAGCAACGCGTCCGCGATGTCGATTTCGGTCACCTCGGACTCGGCACGCGCCTGCACGCCGTGCCTCAGCAGGAACTGGATCATGTCCGATACCAGCAGCTGCTGCGTGTTGTCTTCGTCGCGCGGGTGGCGCAGCGACAGGAGCGTGACGCGTGCTCCGCGCCGCAGCGCCGGCAATGCTGCCTGAAGGGCCATGGCGGCTTCACGCGAGCCGTCCCAGGCCGCAACGATGTTCTTCGGGATCCCCCCGAACATACCGGCCGA
>NZ_FNOL01000053.1:0-3025 GCF_900106655.1 Variovorax sp. YR634 | reverse complement strand
GGACACGTTGCCCGTGAGATTCGGGGCGGGAGCGGCTGCCGGTGCTGCTGCGGCATCCGTCGTTGCTGTCTGCGCCAGGGCTGCGCCCGAAGCGGCGAATGCGGTGATCAACACGAGCGCGTGCTTGACTGCGGTGGTGGAAGCGGCCCTGCTGGGGATTTTTTTCATGAGGCAATAGTTAAAAAAACGGAAGCGCATAGCCTAGAAGCCGCCTCATAAAAGCCTTGTAAAAAGTAGCGCCGCGCGCATAAAGATTTCATCGCGGCTTCATGCTCCGGCGCTGCCGGACCTGGTCAGACGGACAGCCTGTAGCCCACCGCCGTCTCGGTCAGCAGATGGCGCGGCTGCGCAGGGTCGACTTCCAGTTTCTGGCGCAGATGCCCCATGTAGATGCGCAGATAGTGGTTCTGCTCCGTCTGCGCCGGCCCCCACACGGTGATCAGCAACTGGCGTTGCGTCAGCACGCGCCCCACGTTGGCAATCAACACCGACAGGAGGCGATATTCCGTTGGCGTGAGGTGCACTTCGACACCGGCGCGCCGCACCACCCGGGCAACGTGGTCGACCTCCACCTCGCCGAAGCGAAAGACGGCTTCGGCCTCCTCCGCACCGCTGATCGGGCGCGGCCGGCGCAGCGTGGCCCGCACGCGCGCCAGCAACTCGCCGGCGCCGAAGGGCTTGGTCAGATAGTCGTCGGCGCCGGCATCCAGCGCGGTGATCTTGTCGGCCTCGCTGGCGCGTGCCGACAGCACGATGATCGGCACGGCGGACCAGCGGCGAACATCGAGGATGAGCGATACGCCGTCGCCGTCCGGCAATCCGAGGTCCAGAACGAGCAGGTCGGGCCTGCGGGTTCCTGCGGCCGTCAGGCCTTCGCGCAGCGTGCCGGCCTCGTGCACCTGCCAGCCTTCGGTTTCGAGCGCACCGCGCACGAACCGCCGGATCTGCGGCTCGTCTTCAATGACAACGGCTGTGTGTGAGGACATGTTCTTCAGAGCTGGGCTTCCATGGATACCGGCGGGGCCCGCCGCGGCAATGTCACGACGAACTCGGCGCCACCGTCCTGCGCGTTCGAGGCAGTCACGTCTCCGCCGTGTGCATTGACCACGGCCTTGCAGATGGCAAGACCCAGGCCGACGCCGGGCGTGGCCGATTCCGCCTGCCCGCGCGTGAACTTGTCGAACAGCGTCTGCTCATGGCCCTTCACGACGTCGGGCAGGCCGGGCCCGTGGTCGCGCACCGTGAGCACCAGGGCGGCGTCGGTGACGGAGCCGCTCGCCACGATCGGCGGCGCGCCGTATTTCGCGGCGTTCTCCAGCAGGTTGACGAGCACGCGTTCGATGAGCACGGCATCGAACTCGACGAGCGGCAGGTCGACCGGCAGCACCGTCTGCACATGCACGCCGCCCAGCGCCGGTTCGGCCGCCCGGATCGCCGACCCGAGGACTTCTTCCACCGACTGCCAGTCGCGCCGCAGGTTCACCGGGCCGCCGGCAATGCCGCTTTCGAGGCGCGCCATGTCCAGCAGATTGCTGACCAGCGCGTGGAGCTGGTGTGCCTGCGAGACGATTGCGCGAGCGGCCTCCACGTGCTCGTCGGACGGCAGGTTCTGCAGCGACTCGGCCAGTGCGATCAACGCTGTGAGCGGGGTGCGCACATCGTGTGAAATCGCTCCGAGCAAGGCGTTGCGCAGGCGCTCCGATTCCATTTCGACCACCGCCTGCTGGGCCACCTCGACGTAATGCACGCGCTCCAGCGCGATGGCGATCTGCCGCGCCAGCGTCTCGAGTTGCTGCGCCTGCTCGGGAATCAGCAGCCAGCGCGGCTGCGCCGGCGACAGCGCGAGCACGCCGCGAATGCGCATCGGCGCCTGCAGCGGCACGTAGTGCCAAGGTTGTGCCGCCAGCGTGGCGGTTGCGAGTCCGGCCGGCTGGCCCTGGCGAAACGACCAATCGGCGACGGAGGCGTCGAATCCCTTGGGTGCCTGCGACGGCATCACGAGACGGTCGTTCGCGTCCGTCACCAGCACCAGCGCACGGCCGCCGAAATGGCCTTCGACCGCCGCTGCTCCGAGCTCGACGACCTGCGTGCTCTCGAGCGCAGCCGACAGCTCGCGCGTGAGTTCGAACAGCGATTGCGCCCGTCGCTCGCGGCTGGCGGACACGCCGGCCGCGAAGCGCAGCCCGGCCGTGAGCTGTCCCACCAGCAGGCCAACGCCGAGCATGACGACGAAGGTCAGGACGTACTGCACGTCGCTGACGCTGAAGGACAGCCGCGGCGGCACGAAGAAATAGTCGAACGCCGCAACATTGAGCAGCGCGGCGAAAGCCGCCGGTCCACGCCCGAAACGCAGCGCCGAACCGATCACGCCGAGCAGGAACAGCATCACGATGTTGGTCAGCTCCAGCACATTCGACAGCGGCATGGCAACCAGCGTGATGCCCACGCTGATCGCCGCGGTAAAGGCGTAGCCGGGCCATCGCGCCCGTGGCCGGTCCGTGTCTTCCACGTTGTCGTCGGCAAGCCGGCCGGGGCGCCCATGCGCAATGCGCCGGGAGCTTTCGGCTCGCGCGACCTCGACGATGTCGAGGCCTGGAGCGTGGCGGGCGAGCTCACGCGTCAGCGCGGCCGAAGGCCACCATCGCAGCCAGCCTTCGGCCGGTTCGGCACGCCCCACGACCAGCGTTGCGCAGTTGAGCCGCTGGGCTTGCCCGGCAAGTTCCACCGCGACGTCGACGCCAGTCAGCACCGCAGTCACCGCGCCCAGTTCCTCGGCCAGTTTGAGCACCGCGAGGATGCGATCGCGCTCCGCCGCGGCCAGCCGCTGCAGCCTGGGCGTTTCGACATACACCGCATGCCAGCGCACATTCAGTTGACCCGCGAGACGCGCCGCAGTGCGCACCGTCTGCGCCGCGCCTTCATGCGGGCCCACGCAGGCGAGGATCGCGCCCGAGGTGTTCCAGGCCTGCAGCTCGCGGCCCTGCCCGTTGCCGCCAGCGCCCGATTGCTCCACGCGCCAGCCGCG
>NZ_FNOL01000054.1:0-2681 GCF_900106655.1 Variovorax sp. YR634 | reverse complement strand
GTAAGCGTCCGGCCAACGCATCTTGAATCCGCCGGGAGGCCCGACCAGCATGGTGTCCACCAGACTCACAGGTGGACACCATTCAAGACTCCAAACGACTCCCCCGGCGGCGGCACGACGCAGCCCTCAAGAGCCAGGTGCTGGCCGAATGCGCCAAGCCCGAAGCTTCAGTGGCCGGCATTGCGCTGGCCTATGGCCTGAACGCGAACCTGGTGCACAAGTGGCGCCGGATGGCCGAGGTACCGTCGGCGCGCCAAGCCACTGAGAGACCGACGCCCGCACACTCCTTCATCGCGCTGCCGCTCACGGCCTCGCAGCCCACACCGGCGCAAGAACTCGTCATCGAACTGCGCCGCGGCGCGCTCACGGTCAAGGTCTCCTGGCCCGTGACGGCTGCGTCCGAGTGCGCGGCCTGGATGCGCGAGCTGCTGCGGTGATCCGTATCGATGCGGTGTGGCTGGCGGCCGAGCCGTTGGATATGCGCGCGGGCACCGACACCGCGCTGTCGCGCGTCGTCCAGGTCTTCGGGTCAGCCAAGCCGTACCACGCCTACCTCTTCGCCAATCGACGCGCCAACCGCATGAAGGTGCTGGTGCACGACGGCATCGGGATCTGGCTGTGTGCGCGCCGGCTGCATCAAGGCCGATTCCTCTGGGCCAACACCGCCCTGGGAGCGCAGATGGCCCTGTCTCGTGAACAGCTCGATGCGCTCGTGCTCGGGCTGCCCTGGCAGCGCCTGGGTGATGCAGGCGCCATCACCATGGCGTGAGCGGCAGGCGGCCCCACAGCAATTGGGGCGTTTGCGAATAGGCCCGTGCTGCGAAGATCGGCACACTGGCGGGCATGCTCACCAGCGAACAACTCCAGGGACTCGGCGAGGCCGAGTTGCGCGCGCTGGCGCAGGACTTGTTGGCACGACTGTCGCACTCCGACGGCGAGATCCTGATGAAGGATCGCAAGCTCGTCTGGAGCGAGGCGCGTATCGACCAGCTCACGCATGAGATCGCGGTCCTCAAGCGTTGGAAGTTCAGTGCCCGCAGCGAGCAGCTCGACGCCGCGCAGAAGAGCCTGCTGGACGAGAGCGTCGACGCCGACATCGCCGCCGTCGAAATGGAGCTCGACTTGCTGCGCTCCAGGCCGCGGCCCTCGGATCCACAGCAGCCCCGGCGTCACCCGCTGCCTGCGCACCTGCCGCGCACATCGTTCCACCACGAACCTGAATCCACGACCTGCAAATGCGGCTGCGTGCTCCAGCGCATCGGCGAGGACGTGAGCGAGAAGCTCGACTACACGCCGGGTGTGTTCACGGTGGAGCGCCACGTCCGGGGCAAGTGGGCCTGCGCGAAGTGCGAGACCCTGATCCAAGCACCCGTGCCTGCGCAGGTCATCGACAAGGGCATCCCGACGGCCGGCTTGCTGGCCCAGGTGCTGGTGGCCAAGTACGCCGACCACATGCCGTTGTACCGCCAGGAAAGCATCTTCGCGCGCGCTGGCATGCCGCTGGCACGCTCAACGCTGGCCGAATGGGTGGGTGTGTGCGGCGTACAGCTGCAGCCGCTGGTGGATGCTCTCAAGGACGAGGTCCTGAGCCACGGCGTGCTGCATGCCGATGAGACGCCGGTGGCAATGCTCGCGCCAGGCAAGAAGAAGACGCACAAGGCCTACCTGTGGGCGTACTGCCCTGGCGTCTTCGAGGGGCTGAAGGCCGTGGTCTACGACTTCGCGGACAGCCGTGCCGGCGAGCATGCTCGAGCGTTCCTGCAACGGGGCAATGAACCGTGGAAAGGCAAGCTGGTCTGCGATGACTATGCGGGGTACAAGGCCAGCTTCAGCCAAGGCATCACCGAGGTCGGCTGCGCGGCCCATGCGCGGCGCAAGTTCTTCGAGCTGCACACGAGCAACAAGAGCGCGGTGGCCGAGCAGGCGCTGAAGTTCTTCGGGGAACTCTACGAGATCGAGCGCGAGGTGCGCGATCTGGGCGCGCAACAGCGGCTTGAGATTCGCCGGCAGAAGGCGCGACCGGTCGCTAATGCGTTGCATGCCTGGATGATTGCGCACCGACTGCGAGCAACCGACGGCACTGCGCTGGCAAGGGCGCTGGACTACAGCCTGAAGCGATGGACTGCGCTCATACGCTATATCGACGATGGGCAATTGCCGATCGACAACAACTGGGTGGAGAACCAGATCCGTCCGATTGCGCTGGGGCGCTCGAACTGGTTGTTCGCGGGTTCGCTGCGTGCGGGCCAGCGCGCGGCTGCGGTGATGAGCTTGATCCAATCGGCCAAGCTCAACGGGCTCGATCCGTACCAGTACCTCAGGGATGTTCTGCAGCGCTTGCCCACGCAGAAGGTCCGGCTCGTGGGTGAGCTTCTGCCGCATCGTTGGGCTCCCGTCAGCGCCGGCCAGAATGCTCAGGCATGAAGAACATCGAAGCACTGATTGCAGACGGCGGTGAGATCACGATCGGCGCGATCTACCCGATCGAGTGCACAGCCACTGCCGCCGACGACCACAACAGCGTGGCCATGCTTGTTCGTCGTGAAGGCGAAACGCTAGACGCGTTGCTCAAGCGGCTTGATAAAGCCATCGCCCAGTTCTACGACGACGGGCAAGCCATCGACGAGATCAATGGTGTTTGACGCGGTATCCGCGTCAAGATGACATGACCGGTCGCTTAC
>NZ_FNOL01000056.1:0-1955 GCF_900106655.1 Variovorax sp. YR634 | reverse complement strand
GAGAGATTCACGATCTTGAAGAAGCCCGAGTTCAGGATGTAGAGATTGCCGAAGCGCTCGCCCGCCTGGTAGATCGTGTCACCCGTGTGCACCACACGGCGCTGCGGCTTGAGTTGCTCGGCAAGCAGCTTCAGCGTATCGCCGGTGCTCCGGTCCGCGCACTCCCGGCCGATGGTCGGCAGGACCGGTGTGGTCTTCGAGGAAGTGGCGGTATTGAGCATCTGGACTCCTTGGTGATCTGTCGCGTGTCGATGGATGGATGCTAGGAAGCCCTCGGCAACGCAATGACAACGGTCGGAATCGGTGGGTAACGCTCGGTGAATGAAGTGTGTCCGGCGTGTATCAACCGCATTCGGCGTGCTGCAAGTCGCACGAGGCCCGCTCCGTGCTTTGACCTGCATCAAGTCCGCAACCGTTGGCGTCCCTAACCTTGGCGAGTCACACATTGACCATTGCCATGCCCCTTTCCAACAACGCCCGCAGTCCCGAGGCCGAGCCGCAGCTCTCTCCACTGAACGTGGCGAGCCTGCTGTGCCACGCGCGCATCCTCCAGCGCGCCTCGCTGGACGGGACCACCCGCCAGCTGCTGCGCGGCAAGAACCTGGGGCTGCTGTGCGAAACGCAGCCCGACGAGGCTCAGGCGCTGTTCCGTCGCGCGGCGGAGGCATTGGGCGCCCACGTAGCCGTCATGCGCTCGAGCCTGTCGTCCGCGAGTACGCCGCAGGAAGTGCAGCACACCGCCCGCATGCTCGGCCGCCTCTATGAGGCCGTGGAGTGCCAGGGCCTGGAGCCCGTGCTCGTTCAACAGATCGGCCAGCATGCCGGGATTCCGGTCTTCGATGGCGCTGCCATGCGAGGCCATCCGGCCGAGCAACTGGCCGGGCTTCTCGGAGACAAGACCCCGCTGGCCGACAACCGGTGCTTCGTGCTCCAGGCCCTGCTGCTGGACGCCATCGCCTGAGCTGCCGGGCCCGAGGCAACTGCCCTTTCATTCATTCACCGCAAGGAATCTTCATGAAGACCGATACCCAATTGCGCAACGACATCCAGGCCGAGCTGACCTGGGCGCCCGAGGTCAAGACCTCCGACGTCGGCGTGATCGTCAAGGACGGCGTGGTCACCCTCACAGGCCACCTCGCCAGCCACGCCGAGAAGTACGCCGTCGAGCGCGCCGTGCAACGCGTGCATGGCGTCAAGGCGCTGGCCGTCGAATTGACGGTGAAGCTGCCCTTCGACAACCAGCGCACCGATGCCGACATAGCCATGGCGGTCGAATGCGCACTCGACTGGAACGCGCTCGTTCCCGACGACAAGATCCACCCCCTGGTGGAAAGCGGCTGGATCACGCTGGCTGGCGAAGTCGAGTGGGGATATCAGCGCAGCGCCGCCGAAAGCGCAGTGCGCGACCTGATGGGGGTGACCGGCGTGTCGAACCTCGTGAAAGTCAAGCCGAAGGTGAGCCCCGCCGACGTCGAGAAGAAGATTCACGACGCGCTTTCGCGCCAGGCCGACCGCGAAGCCCGCAAGCTTGCCATCACGGTCAACGGCTCGCAGGTCACGCTGCGCGGCACGGTCCATTCCTGGACCGACCGCGATGCGGTGCAGGGTGCCGCATGGGCCACGCCAGGCGTCACAGTGGTGGTGAACGACCTGCTGGTGGACGCCTGAGGCGGCAACGCCCGGGCTGTCTTTTGAGCGAGTCCTGCCGTGAATGCCGCACTGCCGCCACTCGAACTGGAGCAACGCAACATCCCCGGGCCCGGCTCCGGGGGAACAGGGTATCGCGCGGGGGCGCAATTCGCGGTAGCTGCGGGCGGTCAAGCGCATTGCAGCCTCCCCTGCGCACTTACGCCCCAGTGGCCTCAGTGCGACATCAGCACGGGCAGAGTCATCCACTGGAGCATGGACAGCGTGGCGCCGCCCATCACCCATTCGCGCGCCCGGCTGTGGCCGTA
>NZ_FNOL01000057.1:0-1608 GCF_900106655.1 Variovorax sp. YR634 | reverse complement strand
GGGGGTGCGGATAAAAACTTGGACTGGTTTTATGTTGCAAGTCCAAGGCTCACCCGGTATTCGATAGGGCTGAGAGAGCCAAGGGAGATCTTGATCCGCTTCTCGTTGTACCAGCGGATGTACGAGTCGACCGCCGCGATGAATTGCTCAATGGTGGCGTTCTTCCAATCCCGAGGATAGAACAGCTCGTTCTTCAGCCGCCCGAAGAAGCCTTCGCAAGCGGCGTTATCAGGTGAGCACGCTTTGCGAGACATCGAGCGCGTGAGGTTCGCGTCGTTCATTCTTGATAGCCAACCTGGCCAGCGGTAGTGGCCGCCCCGATCGGAGTGAACCACAGGCCGGTCAGTAGTTTCGGCCACTGTCTCGATGGCTGCATCCAGCATCGTGTTGACCAACTCAGCGTCCGGACTGGTCCCAATGGTCCAGCTGACGACCATTCCATCGAAGCAGTCGATGATGGGCGAGAGGTACACCTTGCCAGCCGGGATCTGGAACTCCGTGATGTCGGTGAGCCATTTTTCGTTGGGGACCGCGGCCTGGAAGTCGCGGTTGATGAGGTTCTCAGGCGCTGGACTGATCTCGCCAAGGTATGACGCATACCTGCGCTTCCTGGGCTTTGGAACAACCAGGCTTTCCTGCCTCATCAACCGCTGCACGACCTTCTCGGAGATCGCGACGTCCTGCCTGGTGAGCGAAGCTTGCAGCCTGCGGTAGCCATAGCAGCGGTGGTTCGACTCAAAGATGTCGGTGATGGCTTGCCGCACCTCCAGGTACTTGTCACCCACCGCCGCACGGGCCCGATGGTAGAAGTACGAACTACGCGCAAGATCCAACTGTGCAAGAAGCTCTGGCAGGCCATAGTGCTTCCTGAGGGCGTCAATCAGCAGTGTCTTCTCCCGGTTGGACAGGAGCTGCAGGTCGACGCCCAGGCCTTTTTTTAACAGTTCATTGGCCTTGTTCAAGAGGTCCTGCTCAAGGCGAAGTCGCCTGACTTCGCGGCGCAGCGACTCAACCTGGCGCTCGAGCTCGTCGCGCTCTTGCGACGGCGGAGATTGATCGGTGCTTTTCATGGATGCGGGTGCCTTACGCCCCAGAAGTTGGTTCTTCCAGTTGTACAGCGTTGGCCGGCACACGCCGAACTTGTCGGCTACAGCTTGCGCACTTGCCTCACGCGTGCAAAGCTCCATGACTCCCGCTTGCATCAGCTCCCCGGAATATCTTCGTCGCCCCACGCTGCCGACGACTGTCCTTCTAGCCTCAGGAAGGGCCTCGCGAACCCAGGCGGTTAGCGTCCCCCTGCAGGGGTAGCCCAGTGCCCTCATGGTGGCAGCAATGCAGCGGTCGTGAGTGAGGTAGTGCTCGATAGCTGCCGCTTTTTGTTCCTGCGAGAACTTGGGTCTCCGGCCCGCATAGCCCGCTGGCAAGTCGAGCTTCTGCTGGTATTCGCTGTACCAGCCCTTCAGAGAATTCTTTGTTGGATAACCCAGCTGGCGGATGGTGGGTCTGACGCGTTTGCCAAGCTTGATGTAGAGCTGAACGGCTCGAATCCGATCTTCGTAGGAATACACGAACTACCTCCTGGTAGTCCAAGTTTTCGTCCGCACCCCC
>NZ_FNOL01000058.1:0-1532 GCF_900106655.1 Variovorax sp. YR634 | reverse complement strand
ACAAGACGCGAGTCGGCTCCTACGACTTCATCTCTGCAATCAGGGTACTTGCGCCGAGGATCTTGATTGCTCGCTTGAGGTTGTAGGCCAGAACCTGCAGATTCATCTCGGTTTTCACGTTCGGCAAGGTCTTCGTCAGGAAGTGCGTGGCCCCCATCCACGCTTTCAGGGTGCCGAACACGTGTTCGATCGTTCGTTGCCTGAACTTTGAGGCCTCGGGCGCAGCATCTAGACGTGCCTGGACCTTTTCCAGGACCTCCTCGTACTCCCATCGACTGATGCGCCTGGCTGGCGCCGGGGTGCACTGCGGCTTCAAGTGACAGCCGCCACAGTTTGATGTCCAGTACTTGCGCAACGCCTTGCCGTCCTCAATGGCGGTGAAGCGGTAGATTGCGATCTCGCCCGCCGGACACCGGTACACATCCCGTCGCTTGTCATAGACGAAGTCTCGCTTGTCGAATCTGCCCTCGAACTTGCTGTTGGACGTCAAGGGCTTCGGGACAAGTGTCGCAATGCCCGCACGTTCGCACTCCAGAATCCCGTAGCCTTCGAAGTAGCCTCGATCCGCCAGCACGATTGGTTTGGGGTGTTCGATGGCCTCTTGAGCCGCCTTGGAGATGGCGGCCAGTTGGCCTCGATCGGTTACTGCGTTGGTCACCTCGTGGGCGACGATCATGTGGTGTTTTGCATCGACCGCGGCCTGGACGTTGTAGCCTACGACTGCTGAGCCAAGTCGGCTGGTCGCCATCGAGCGGGCATCCGGATCGGTCAGAGAGATCTGTCGCTCTTGCGTGGACTGAAGCTGCCGCTCGATGGCAGAGATTTCACGCATCTGTCCTTTGATCTTGGCTACCTTTTCCTGGAGGCGCGCAATACGCTCGGGGAGAACCATCGCTGGATCTCGGTCAGCTCGATCAAGTTCGGCAAGGTATCGGCCGATGCTCTGCTCGAGCTGCTGCATCCGCACCTGGAGCTTGTGCTCGTTGAAGTTCTTGTCGCGGTTGTTGACGCCCTTGAACTTGCTTCCGTCCACGGCGATGACGCCGTCGGCAAATAGCTTGAGCCGGCGGCACAAAAGAACGAACTCTCGGCACACCAGACGAATGGCGTCACCATGATCTTTGCGGAAGTCCGCGATGGTCTTGAAATCGGGGGCCAGGCGCCCGGTCAGCCACATCAACTCCACATTGCGCTGTGCCTCTCGCTCCAGGCGTCGACTGGATTGCACTTGGTTCAGATAGCCGTAGATGTAGATCTTCAACAGCACTGAGGGGTGGTACGACGGCCGCCCGGTGGCCGCAGGTTCCGCACCTTCAAAGCCGAACTGATAGAGCTTGAGTTCATCGACAAAGACATCGACTACGCGGATGGGGTTCTCTTCTGAGATGTAGTCGTCAAGGCACTCTGGCAGCAGCGTGATCTGGCTTCGATCCCCTGGCTCGATGAATCGCTTCATGTGGCAACCCAGTTCGTGGCGTTGTCTCAATCTAGGCGACGGTATTCACGGATTCAATGCGTTTTCACACAGCCTC
>NZ_FNOL01000060.1:0-1412 GCF_900106655.1 Variovorax sp. YR634 | reverse complement strand
ATATTCCTCCTCAGTGAGAATCGGGAGGTCGATTTTGCATCGCCAGCAATACATAGAGGTGGCCACTCTTCCTTGATCCTTTCTATGAAGCACATACCTTCCGGAAGCAAAAACTGCGCGCCCGGCTGAACGACCGATCTTGGCCGACTGAAGCCGCAAAGGTGCTCAGAGCGTTGGACCAGACGCGGCGAGAAACGACACCAGAAAGCAGTCGCTCAGCTACGGTTGATCTCAACGGCAATGGCATTCGCGAAGGCCATCCTTAGAACCTGTCATTGTCCTTGGATACACAAGAGCCATCACCCCCTCCTTGTTTTGAGTAGCACAAGAATCATGGCATCGCTGCGCAGGTGAGCCGAACCACTTGTCGCCATAGAGGGTGACAAGTACGCCAGCTAAGCCAAATGTGACGACGACGAGAGCCGCAACCAAATCACGTGGCATGCCGCGCTTCTTTCTCTGGTGCTTTTGCAATCAACTGCTCCAGTATCAGTGCCACCGCCTTCAACGACTGTTCCTGGCCGAATTTTGCCCGACGCGGTGAACGCCCGGTTCTGGCCGACTTCAGTCGAAGCACCGCTGGAGGCAGGGGACTCCGTATCGGGGACTAATCTCAAGCACTTCCGGGTTCTGTTCGCATGGATTGCGAGTATGTGGTTGGAGTCACATCCCAAGTATCCGAGTCGCGAGATCGCCACGTTAGTAAGCCCATCAAGTCGCCTTCCCCGCCGTAAACGCGAATGTTCGCAGGGCTGAGAACGCCTGAAGTACGGTAGGTCCCGCCTCCAATAAAGTATTGCGATTGCGGCTCGACCACCCCAAAGTCACACTCCGCATGCTTGAGCAGAGGCTGTGCGACGTCCAGAAACTGGTAACTTGTTCCCCCACAGCAGAGTGCCCGTGCAGGATGGCGACGCTCAAGCCGCCACCGTAAATACGCCGCCAGTTTCTCCTGAGCCTGCTGTAGATCGAGATTTTCTGTCTGCAAGGGGTATTCCACCGGTCGACCCGCGCGGACTGCGCCGTAAGCATCCTCGAACACTCGCGTTACTGCAATGTCTTCGACTATGCAAACCGTGGCGCAGTCCTTGCACCAACCAGGTCGTACAGGGATGGTGTACAGATCTGCGACCGGCACTTGAGCGCCAGGTGGCACGTGGTCGAAGTTGAGGTAGTAGTAGCCTTCGGTATGCGCAAACCCGAATCGCTCACGGCAACTTGTGCATTGATAGTAGCTTGGGAGCATTTTCAGTTCGGGACGGTGGCTGGCGTTTGTACGTCGGGTCCTGGCCGAATTTTGCCCGACAGCACGAACGGCCGTACATGGACGCCCCCCAATATGCCAGGCAGTCAGTTGATGATGACTTGAAGGTTCGATTGCACCCGTACATTCGGACTTTCGCTGCGGCTTT
>NZ_FNOL01000061.1:0-1402 GCF_900106655.1 Variovorax sp. YR634 | reverse complement strand
CCGTACATGGACGCCCCCCAATATGCCAGGCAGTCAGTTGATGATGACTTGAAGGTTCGATTGCACCCGTACATTCGGACTTTCGCTGCGGCTTTTCGCCGCTGTCCCTGATGGGGTTTGCTGGTCGGCTCCTCTATCGGTTGTCCGCACTCCGAGTGCCCCGGACGTTTTGGGCTTCGCCAACCACGGTCTAACCTGTTTTGCCATCACTGCGTGATTGCCTGAGCAATCGGTGGTTCAGTCTCCTGCCTTCTGTGTTGGTGGTTGGGTCGGCTACGCAGCGAGCTGCGGCGGCACGTAGTTAGGTCGGAACTCCCGCCCGTGGGCTAGCAGTGCCCAGACCGTTCGCACGTTCTTGTTGGCCAAGGCGACGGCCGCCACGTTCGGATGTCGTCGGTTGAGCAGGCTCGCCAGCCACACGTTGGTGTTCACCGCCTTGCGCTGCGTCGCCACGATGGCTGAGCGCGCACCGTGAATCAGCAAGGTGCGCAGGTACACGTCGCCGCGCTTGCTGATGCCCAAGAGCGTTGGTTTGCCTCCGCTCGAATGCTGCCTAGGCACGAGGCCGAGCCAGGCCGCGAGCTGCCGGCCGTTTTCGAAGCTGTTCGCATCCGCGATGGAGGCCACCAGGGCACTGGCTCCCAGCGGTCCGATACCGGGAATCTTCTCGAGCCGGAGGCTGAGCTCGCTGCTGCGATGCCAGGCCTTGATTTGGTCCTCGAACTCGTTGACCAGCTTGTCCAATTCCTTGAGGTGCTCGGTTAGGCGAGCGATGAGTCGGCGGAACGTTCCGGGCAGCTGGTTGCTCGCGTCTTCAAGCAGCTCGGGGACTTGCTTGGCGACGTGGCAGATGCCCTTCGGGATGACCAGGCCGAACTCGCCCAGGAGGCTGCGAATCTGGTTCGCCTGCGCCGTGCGGGCGATGACAAAGCCTTGGCGCGCGCGATGCAGCGACAGCACGGCTTGCTGCTCGACGCTCTTCACCGGCACGAATCGCATGCTGGGCCTGGTGACGGCCTCGCAGATGGCTTCTGCATCAGCCACGTCGTTCTTGTTGCTCTTCACATACGGCTTGACGAACTGTGGCGACATCAAGCGCACCGTATGGCCGAAGCCCTGCAGGGTGCGCGCCCAGTGATGGGCGCTGCCACATGCCTCCATGCCGATGAGGCACGGCGGAAGGTTCACGAAGAATGCCGTCATTTGGTCGCGCCGCAGTTGCTTGCGCAACGCGACCTTGCCATGCTCATCCACTGCGTGAACCTGGAACACGTTCTTTGCCAGGTCAATGCCAACAGTCGTAATCTTCATGGTGGACGCCCCTTTCAGTTCAAGTGGTTGCTGACACTTCCACTTTGGCACATCGATGCCGGTACGGGTGGGGGCGTCCATCCCATTGGTT
>NZ_FNOL01000063.1:0-1200 GCF_900106655.1 Variovorax sp. YR634 | reverse complement strand
GAAAAATGGCAAAAGGTAAATTCACCCGCACCAAGCCGCACGTGAACGTGGGCACGATCGGTCACGTTGACCACGGCAAGACGACGCTGACGGCTGCGATCGCGACGGTTCTGTCGGCCAAGTTCGGCGGCGAAGCCAAGGCCTACGACCAGATCGACGCTGCGCCTGAAGAAAAGGCCCGCGGCATCACGATCAACACCGCGCACGTCGAGTACGAAACGGCCAACCGCCACTACGCACACGTCGACTGCCCCGGCCACGCCGACTACGTGAAGAACATGATCACCGGCGCTGCCCAGATGGACGGCGCCATCCTGGTGTGCTCGGCCGCTGACGGCCCGATGCCCCAGACCCGTGAGCACATCCTGCTGGCTCGCCAGGTGGGCGTGGGCTACATCATCGTGTTCCTGAACAAGTGCGACATGGTCGACGACAAGGAACTGCTCGAGCTGGTCGAAATGGAAGTTCGCGAACTCCTCGACAAGTACGAATTCCCCGGCGACGACACCCCGATCATCCATGGCTCGGCCAAGCTCGCCCTGGAAGGCGACAAGGGCGAACTGGGCGAAGGCGCCATCATGAAGCTGGCCGAAGCCCTGGACACGTACATCCCGACGCCCGAGCGCGCCGTGGACGGCACGTTCCTGATGCCCGTGGAAGACGTGTTCTCGATCTCGGGTCGCGGCACGGTGGTGACCGGCGCAGTCGAGCGCGGCGTGATCAAGGTTGGTGAAGAAATCGAAATCGTGGGCATCCGCCCGACGGTCAAGACCACCTGCACCGGCGTGGAAATGTTCCGCAAGCTGCTGGACCAGGGCCAGGCTGGCGACAACGTCGGCGTGCTGCTGCGCGGCACGAAGCGCGAAGAAGTCGAGCGCGGCCAAGTGCTGTGCAAGCCCGGCTCGATCAAGCCGCACACGCACTTCACCGCCGAGGTGTACGTTCTGTCGAAGGACGAAGGCGGCCGTCACACGCCGTTCTTCAACAACTACCGTCCGCAGTTCTACTTCCGCACGACGGACGTGACCGGCGCGATCGAGCTGCCCAAGGACAAGGAAATGGTCATGCCTGGCGACAACGTCAGCATCACCGTCAAGCTGATCAACCCGATCGCGATGGAAGAAGGCCTGCGCTTCGCCATCCGTGAAGGCGGCCGTACCGTGGGTTCGGGCGTCGTGGCCAAGATCCTCGACATCTAAG
>NZ_FNOL01000064.1:0-1131 GCF_900106655.1 Variovorax sp. YR634 | reverse complement strand
GGCGGTTTCAAGTCTGAAGTGCAACACACTCGATCCTCAAGGGAAGAGCTTGCATGAACAGAAGTTACGAACAACTGAGCGCCGAAGAGCGAGGAATGATCATGGCGCTGAAGCTGCAAGGCAGCAGCGCCAGATCGATTGCCGCAACGTTGGGGCGCGCGCCCAGCACGATCACGCGGGAGTTGCGGCGCAATGGCTTCAAGTCCGATGCAGAGCTCGGCCCAATGGGGCGCCCGCGCATCGCGGGTGGCTACGATGCGGTCAGGGCCGGGGTACGTTCGCGCCGTGTGCGACGCCAGGCACGGCGTCGGTGCAAACTTCACTTCGAGGGCGCGCTGTGGCGCAAGGTTCGGGCGCTGCTGGAGCAGTGCTGGTCGCCCGAGCAGATCGCCGGCACACTCAAGCAAGAGCACCCTGGACAGCGCGAATTGCAAGCTTCTCACGAGACGATATACACGGCCATCTATGCTGCCCCGCGTGGCGGATTGCGCAAGGAATTGGTGGCCTTGCTGCGCCAGGGCCGCGGCGCGCGCAAGCCTCGTACTCGGGGAGAAGACAGGCGTGGTTCGCTGCAGGACATGGTGAGCATTCATGTGCGTCCGCCCGAGGCCAACGATCGCCTGCTGCCCGGACATTGGGAGGGCGACTTGATCAAAGGAGCGCTGAACCGTTCGGCCGTGGGCACCCTGGTATGCCGCAAGACCTTGTTCGTGATGCTGGTCAAGATGGATGGCGCCACGGCGCTGGATGCCCTCAAGGGCTACGAGCAGGCCTTCTCGCCATTGGACGAAGCGCTTCGCAAAACCTTGACCTACGACCAAGGCAAAGAGATGGCTTTGCACAAGAAACTCGCCGAAAGCACGGGGCTGAAGATCTATTTTGCAGACCCTCACAGCCCTTGGCAGCGCGGCATCAACGAGAACACCAACGGCCTGATCAGGCAGTACCTGCCCAAAGGAACAGACCTGAGCGTCCACTCTCAGCGCCATCTCGATCACATCGCCTGGAGTTTGAACACCCGCCCACGCAAAACCTTGGGCTTCCGCACACCGGCTCAAGTCCTCTTCGAGGACTGCTTCAACCAGAATGTCGACATTCAACCCATCGTTGCACTTGGGATTTGAAATCGCC